>CACMFH010000001.1 GCA_902612915.1 uncultured SAR86 cluster bacterium
AGCAGGTTGCTGGAGAGCAACTGTTTATAACAGGATCTATCATCCAAGAGGTTATGTAAAACCAGAGGATGGAGGTGCTATGGTCGAATATGAAGCATTGGTCAATAGAGTAACAATGTGGAATGTTGCTGTAGAGAGGCAAATAAGAGTGAAAGGTCCTGACGCTGAGGCATTTACAGATTTTGTTATTACTCGTGATGCAACAAAAATCGAACCAATGCATGGTAAATATGCAATCTTATGTAATGAGAAAGGCGGCATTCTGAATGATCCAGTTTTATTAAGACTATCTGAGGACGAGTTTTGGTTCTCAATATCAGACAGTGATTTATTACTTTGGATGCAAGGTGTTAATGTTGCGAAAAAATTTAATGTAGAAATAGATGAAATTGATGTTTGTCCTCTTCAGATACAAGGACCTTTGTCCGAGGATCTAATGGCAAAGCTTGCAGGTGAAGAGCTTAGAGATGTTCCGTATTATGGTCTCATGGAAGCTAACATCAATGGTGCTGATTGTGTTATCAGTCAGACAGGATTTACTGGCGAAAAAGGTTATGAAATTTATGTTCGTGATACGCATGAAAATGCTGAAAAAGTCTGGAATAAAGTTCTTGAAGATGGCGAAGAGTTTGGTCTAATGGTAATTGCTCCCGCTCACCATAGAAGAATTGCTGCGGGGATTTTGTCATGGGGTCAAGACTTGGATCATGAAACTTCACCTTTTCAAGTTAATTTAGCTTACCAAGTACCTCGTAATAAAAAGTCAGATTACATTGGCAAGGCAGAACTAGAAAGACAAAGAGATGTTATTGATAGCGGCGATGCTCCATTTAAAATGAAAATGGTTGGAATTACCCTAGGGGGTAAAGAAATTACAGATTATGCTCCTGATTTTTGGCTTGTTGCTGATACTGATGGAAATGATATGGGGTATGTTACCTCTCCATGGTGGTCACCTGAACTTGAAACTAATATCGCACTTGCATGGGTTCCATGGTCCTCTTCTGAGGTTGGGACTAAGTTGCTAGTGAAATTACCTGATGAATATTCGGTAACTCCTGGTGAGCCAGTTGATGGCGAAGTTGTTGATGTACCATTTAGAGAATCAGTCAATCCAAACAAACGTGAGGTTGAAGCAGCTAAAGGAAAAGATTTCGCTGAATAATATTTTTAAATGAAGCGAAAGTTATGTAGATAATTTTCGCATCACATTACAGAATGCGTTTTTTAATAATTCTAATTTTATCAATACCGCTTTATTCTCAAAGCTCAAAAGTATTATGTGAATTAAATGGAGAATATTCAGTAACTTATAAAGACATTAAAAAAACTTATCTTGCTGAAGGTATTGAGCTTTTTAGAAATTTAGCCAGACAAACTCAACAATCTCTTTTTTTATTGAGAAGGGCAAAAACTAATTTTGCTGAAGAAGATTGGGAAAAAAATTCTTTATATGTAGTTCAATATTGGGATATTGATTCTTCTGAAGAAACATACAAATCTCTAACCCATACACTAGAACCTGCTCCAGCATGGATCAACGAAGAGGCAAAATGGTATGTCGAAACAAAGGATACTGGAATTGCTGTTACTCATACCATGGAAGTTGAAGAGGAGCATCCATTGTTTCCAGAATATAAAGTAGAAGTATATAAAATTACAAACAGCTTCAATTGGTTTACAGGAAAAGGTCAAATTTATGGAGACATATGGCTTAAAAAGAAAGATGAATCAAAAGGCAAGAATCCTAAAATTGAAATCTTTGCAAATGGTAAATGTGAACAACAAAAGAAAAAGTTCTAATTTTTTAATAAAAATACAAAAATATCTTTAAAATATCATTAATGAATTCTATTGATGTTAATGAAATAAAAAAGGCTTTTCTATTATTTATTAATGTTGAATCTCTAAATAAAAAAACAAAATTAGAGAATTCTTTTGATGAGTTTGAAAGTCTTGTCGTTTCATCTGGGTTAATTATCCACGGTAGTAAATGTTTAAAACAAACTGCTCCAGTAATTAATACGTTTATAAGGAAAGGAAATCTTGAAAACTTAAAGAATCAGATCATACAAAGCGATGTTGAAATAATAATAATTAACCATGAACTTTCTGCTTCTCAAACAAGAAATTTGGAAAAGTTTTTTAATAAGAGGGTCATTGATAAGACTGAACTTATTTTAGATATTTTTGCTACTCGGGCATCTTCACACATTGGTAAATTACAAGTTGAACTTGCGCAGCTTAAACATTTATCAACAAGACTCATAAGAGGATGGACTCACCTTGAGAGACAAAAGGGTGGAATAGGTTTACGAGGCCCTGGTGAAACTCAGTTAGAAACTGACAGAAGGCTTATAAATAAGCGAATTAAAAGACTCAATCAAAGACTTGAAAAATCACATAAACAAAGAGAGATCAATAGATACTCAAGGAAAAAAAGTAGAAATAAATTAGTAGCATTAGTTGGATATACAAATGCAGGAAAAACAACTTTATTTAATAAATTAACAGAAAGTTCCCAACTCGCTGAAGATAAATTATTTGCAACATTGGACTCAGTTACAAGAAAAAACAAGGATCCAAAACATGGTCCAATATTATTCTCAGATACTGTTGGTTTTATTTCAGAATTGCCAACTCAATTGATAGAGTCTTTTAAGGCTACTTTAGATGAACTTAAAACTGCTGATCTTTTATTGCATGTTGTCGACAGTCATGATGTTGATTACAAATTAAAAATTATGGAAGTTAACAATATTTTAAATGACATTGGAGTTATGAATATTCCTCAAATTATTGTTAATAACAAATGTGATTTAATTGATGCTTCAAAATTAGATATCTTAAAGTTTAAAAAAAATGAGGAAGTATTTATTTCTGCTCAAGATGACAATGAATTTAAAGATTTAAGAGCAAAAATAAATAATGTTCTTTTTAATGGTGTATATCAGGGATGGATTTCTATGGAAAATAATATGGGTAATATTAGGTCTTCACTTTTTGATATGGGTTGCGTTAAAGAAGAAAAAGTTTCTAAATGTGGAAAGATGTTAGCAAAGATAAGAATTGGTAATGATGAGTTAGATGAACTACTTGACTTAAAAGGTTTTGAACTTTGTGCTGATGAGGATATACTTTTAAAATCTATATAAGCAAGGCTAAATAAATGAATAAATTAAATAATCTTCTTGAATCTATAGCAAATCCTTTAATGCCAATTACACCTTGGTTACTTAGATTGGGTTTGGGAATTTCCTTTATTCTTCATGGAGCAGGCAAGTTTCCATTACCTCCAGAAAGAATGGTTACTTGGTTCGAAAGCATGGGCTACATGTATCCAGAAATAGTTACTAGTTTAGTTGCATTAGGTGAGGTTGGTGCAGGTGCTGGAATTATCTTAGGTGGTTTACTAAAGAATAAAGTTGGTGACTTGGTAACAAGATTATCTGGCGGAGCAGTTGGCGTAATAATGATAGGAGCTATTTTGATTGCTCATTCTGATTGGCTAGTGACTTCCAAGTTATTTATGAGCGAGCAAATATTTTTATTTCTTCTTGGAACCTACTTCGCCATAAGAGGCAATAAATAGCTATTTTCCAAAGTTTTACTCTAAACAATTATTAATTAGATAAAAAATTTATATATTTTTATGTATTTCTACTTGCAAATCTAAATGAGAATCATTATCATTCTCATTCATGAAAGCTACTTTATTGGTCATTCCCCTAAAAGTGTGCAGTTTTCTGATTTTTTAATCAAAAATCTTTAGGCGAAAAAAAGTAGCTTTCAACTAATTTTTAAGAGGATAATTATGAGCAAAATATCAAGTAAACTTTTTGAAGACATATCTCCAGTATTATTCATTGGAGCTCTTTTAATATCGTCATTTATCTTTGCTCAGGACAATGATCAAGAGATTACTGTAGACTCAGTAACAATCATTGGCACAAAAGATGATGTTAAAGATTTAGCAGGTTCTGGTGCAGTTATATCTAATGAAGACCTTCAAAAGGCAATGGATACAGATATACAAAAAATTCTTACTGCAGTACCAGGTGTCTACATGCGTACCGAGGAAGGTTATGGTTTAAGACCTAACATTTCAATTAGAGGAACAGCAATTGAAAGATCAGGGAAAATTACAATTATGGAAGATGGTATTTTAGTTGCGCCAGCTCCATATACCGCTTCATCAGCATATTATTTTCCAACGACAGCAAGGATTCATTCGGTTGAAGTTTTAAAAGGACCTTCAGCGGTTCCACTTGGCCCTCAATCAATTGGAGGCGCAGTTAACTTAATTAGTACACCAATTCCGGAAGTTAGTTCAGGAAAATTTATTCAAGAATTTGGTGATAATAATATGACAAGAACTCATGCATATTATGGGGTTAACCAAGGAAATTTTGGAGCTCTAGTAGAGGTGCATGAACATGCAAGTGATGGCTTTGACTCTATTGCTAATGTTGGTGGTGATACTGGTTTTGATAAATCAGACCTTATGATAAAAGCTAGATACAGTTCAGGAAATCATTCCGTAACCTTTAAAAGAGTAGACATAGAAGAAAACTCAGATCAATCATATGTTGGTCTATCTCAAGCAAGCTTTAATGCTAACCCAAGATTACGATATGGTGCTACAGCCTATGATGAAATGATGAATGATGGAGAGCAAACATCTATTACTTATGTTGGTGATTTTGATAATTTTGATGTTGTATTTACTTCATGGCAGAACGATTATTATAGAGACTGGTTTAAAGTAAGTGATTTCAATAATAAAAAAGATCATGGAGAAGATGACGATATCAATGGATTAATAAGCAATGCAAACAATGGCAGCTCGACTGCACAAGATATCCTGGATGGTAAGCTGCCTGTTCAAATAGAATACAAACATAATAATAGATACTACACCAACGAAGGTTATCAATTCAAAGTTTCAACAGAAGTTGGTATACATGCAATTACTTTAGGTTACAGAGACATGGAAGATTCCGAAAGTAGGGTTCAGGCTCACGAATATGCTGATCAAGCTGCAGATGGATCTTTATCAGCCTTGTATGGTTATGTTGGCCTTAGTGGAAGTAATAATAGACTAAGAGAATCAAGTGCAACTTCATATTATATTGAAGACACTATGGATTTTGGCAAACTCGCTATTACATTAGGTTATAGATCTGAAGATTATGAACAACGTCATAGAAGATGGTCAGACAAAGCAGGACCAAATCTAACAGAAGTAAGAACTGGACCCGCTGACGTTAGAGATACAATGGCCTACAACGACCACACTACATCAAGTATTGCTGCAACATATGACCTTAGTGATACTACAACTTTAGTAGCTGGCTTTCATGAAGGAATGACTCCTATGTTTGGAGCTGATCCTGAGGAAGCAGACAATATGGAGCTTGGAGTTAGATACTCTGAGGGTACTTCAAATATGGAAGTATTTTATTTTGCTAGTGATTACTCAAGACTAGCTGCTGAATGTACTTTAGTTAGTGGTGCAGCATGTGATGCTGACGAATCAGCAATCTTTAGTGGAGGTGAGGCTGAAGTTACTGGTCTTGAATTAAATGGCTCTGTTGTATTTCAAGGTGATGGAGTTACTTATCCGGTATCAATTAGCTGGACTAACACAGATGCAACTTTCAAAAATAGTTCTGAAAGTGAATATTTTGGAGTTGTCGCAGCTGGAGATGATCTCCCATATATACCTAATAAACAAAGTTCAGTAGTTGCTGGTTTTATTACTGACAACGGATTAAGCGGAAGTGCAAGATGGGTGAATGTAGGAAGCTCATGTTCCCTTGCAGCTTGCGGAACTTACAATAAAATTGAATCACATAGTTATTTAGACCTAAGTTTAAGAAAAGCTATTAATGATTCTATGGATGTTTATGTAATTCTTGAGAACAGTACAGATCAAGCAGACTTGATCTCTAGAGCACCTTCAGAAGGAGCTAGGTCACAAAAACCTAGAACAATGAAATTAGGTTTTACATATAGTTTCTAATATTTTGGGAGAGGGGTGTTATATATTACCCCCTAAAAATAAAGAAAGGGCAATTCAATTGCCCTTTTTTTTGAAGTAGAATAATCAATATGAAAAATTATTTAAAGTATGACGACGTTAAGGTCTTTAAGTATGACAACTTAGCTCTTGCTGTCATATATACAATTGGTCATATTTTAATAGCCATGACATGCAACAGAATCATTACTGGAGCTTCATTAGATATGGCTGCCGCAGATGCATTTATAGAGCCTATTATTAATGGATTTTGGTTTTATTTTCTTCTTGTAGTTTTAAAAAATCACATTACAAAAAGATTAGATAATATGCCAACAAAAATTTTTAGTTCGCACAATGTTGGAATTTATCTTGCAGTAATATATACGATAGGTCATATATTAATTGCAATGACATGCAACAGGCTGTTAACTGGTGCGCCTTTGAACCTAGCCGCTATAGATGCAATAGTTGAACCTTTGGTTAATGGATTTTGGTTTTATTTACTATTTGAGGTTTTTAATATTTACAAAGAAAACGTCGTTGCTAGTGCTTCAGGCAGAAGCAGTAAAAATCCAAATCCTGAGCAGTTAAAGTCTTCTAAATTGGCTCCGATCAATAATAAAAAGAATTTAGATTAAATATACAAAAAAATATTCTTTAAAGTACAATATTGCAACCTAATGTGGGGCTATAGCTCAGCTGGGAGAGCACCTGCTTTGCAAGCAGGGGGTCCGCGGTTCGATCCCGCGTAGCTCCACCATTTTTAATACATAAATCTTATATTTTCATTGTGACCATATGGTGACCAAAAACTATAACGGTTGATAATACTTTATGAACCAGTTACCTTCGTGATCTTCAATAAGCGCTGAACAGCTTTCACACCAATCACCATCATTCATATATTTAATTTCATCGTGTTGTCGAATTTCTGCATGATGTATGTGACCACATATAATTCCGTCAAACTTTTTCATTCTTGCATAATTAACCATTTCTGCTTCAAACTCACCGATGAAATTTGTAGCTATCTTAGCTTTTCTTTTAAGATATTTTGATAATGACCAAGGTTTGTAACCAAAGAATGTTCGTATTTTATTTAATAGATAATTTATATTAATTAATCTATCGTAACCCCAATCACCTATATACATTATTCTTTTACCAAATTTTGTTCTCATCAAATAATCAAACATATCCCCATGCACTACAAGATATCTATTTTTATCAGCACCCACATGAACCATGCTATTGTGTGTTTGAATATTTCCAATGTTAATTGTTGAAACTGTTCTTAAGAATTCGTCATGATTACCACTAATCCAATAAACTTCTGCATATTTTGAAATACGAATAAGTTGTTTAATCACCTTATTATGATTATCTGGCCAATACCATTTTCTCTTAAGTCTCCAACCATCAATAATATCACCGACCAAATAAAGCTTTTTTGTTCTAACTTCTTGAAGAAATTTTAAGAGTTCTTTGTCTTTGCAGTGTTTGCTACCTAAATGTAAATCTGAAATGAATACACTTCTATGACCAATATCGTTTTTCATCTATGTTATTCCAATAATTATGATTATCCTTAAATAAAAAATTTTTAATTAAATAAATGGACATGCCTAAATATCCCATCTTTTTAAATCTTCTACTGTCTTGTCCAAAGTAATGTTTAGCAATTTTAAATTTCTTTGGATCATATTTCCTCGATAAGTGAAAATCCTCTGATGTAGGATACTTACATGGAAATTTACCAAGTTCATAAAACCTATCTTTACGAGTTAGAAAATATGCTCCTACAGCAAAAGGAATCCACTTTGACATTATTTTATTTAATACATTAAATATTGAAAAACTTAATTGAGCCCTTGGATCTTTGTCATAACATTTAATATTTAGTCCCATTAAATGTAAATCCTCTTCTTTCATTTGTTTTAAAGTATCGTAGATTACTGTATTTGAAAAAAATCTAACATCAGCGTCTATGAAAAGAATATATGGCGTGATTGCTAAATATGATCCGTTATTTCTGGCGACTGAAACAGGTCCACCACTAATAATTTTAATATTCAACCATTCTTTATGATTTTCAATAACTCTTCTTGTATTATCAGTTGAGCAATCTGCGATAAGTATTCTTATGCCTTCCATGCCTTTTTGCTTCTTTAAACTATCAAGCAAATAATAGATATAGGACTCTTCATTTTTACACGGGACAACGATTGTAACCTCGTCTTTCATTATCACTACTATTTAATTTTAGTTTTAAGCTAAACAATTTTAAAAATTAATTTAACTTATCATTGTTAAATAAATGCAACAATCATGTTTAGGTTTGGTTATTATATTTCAATCAAAAAGTTTCATAAATGAGACAATTATGTGAAATATAAAAAGATATATTTAAAAAATCTAAAAAGTTATTAATATATATAAATGTCAATTAATAATAGAAGAGAGTTTTTAAAACTTACTGCAAAGTCTTCTGCCTTATTTATTTTGTATACTTATACTGGACCTTTAAAGAGCTCTGTCCTAAAAAGTACAACTAATGACTTTTGGGATGGTTCTCTATTATCAGACCCACTTGGTTTATTTGATTTACCTATGAATTTCTCATACAAAGTGCTAATTTCATCTGGAGATATTATGGCTGATGGTCTTCCATATGGCAGAAGACCCGATGGAATGGCAGCATTTAAGTTAGATGATGGAAATAATGCTCTTATAATAAATCATGAAACAGATAATTTAGATAAGAGGCTTGATCCCATATCTGCATATGATAAACGTTTCGGTATTCCTTATGATGGTGGAACTACTACCTTAATATTAGACTCTAGTGGTAAAAAAGTAATTGATTCAAGAAGAAGTCTTACAGGAACAAAAAAGAACTGTGCTGGGGGAAAAACACCATGGAATACTTGGATTTCATGTGAAGAAACCTACGATAGAGATCATGGTTATGCGTTTGAGATTAATCCAAAGACAAAATCCTTAGATGGTTTCAAAAGATTATCAGAAATGGGCAGATTTAAAAGAGAAGCTATCACGGTAGATATTAATGATAAAAAAGGCAGTATATATCAAACAGAAGACGATCCCATGGGCTTGTTTTATAAATTTACACCATCTATCAAAGATAAGTTAGACGGAGAAGGTGTTCTCGAAGCTCTTAGAATTAAGAACTTAGAAAGCACTGAGAACAAAGATGGTTCTATAAAATCAGGCGATTCTTTTCCAGTTGATTGGGTCCTAATTGATGATCCAAGTGCTTCGAAAAAAAGAACAAAAACTCAGGGTAAATCAAAAGGTGCAACTATCTTTTGTGGTGGAGAAGGAATAATTTTTACAAATGATGCTAACTCAGAAAGTGTTATTTATTTTACTTGTAAAGACGGCGGTCAAGCAGGCCTGGGTCAAATTTGGTCGTATGCTCCAAGTAAATCTAAAATCACATTATTTTATGAATCAACTGATACAAAAGACTTATGGGAAGGAGATAATATTAATGTCACACCGTGGGGTGATCTCATTATCTGTGAGGATAATGATAGCAATGCATGCAGATTAATTGGTTGTACTCAAAATGGTATGCTTTATCCACTCGGAAGAGTTGCTGGTAATAGTAGCTCAGAAATTGCTGGCATTTGTTTTTCATCTGATGGTAATAATATGTATCTAAACATTCAAGATGAAGGTAAAACAATTGTTATTAATGGTGACTGGAATCGTATTAAAAATTTCAGAGACAAGTTTGATGCCAAGAAGATAAATTATTGACATAATTTTTGATTAGTTAAAATTTTTTTAACGTTTTTAGCTTAATATTAGTTTTTGTGTATAACTATTTTTAACTTTCTACCAGAGGCGTAATCCATCATTTCTTGTATACTAATTTGTGATTGATAGGAAAGTCTCACATATCCATTGCCATGACTTAAATATATGAAAGCTGGCTCATCAAAATACAAACTTAAATTTGGTAAATGGCTCCATCTTTGTTCTGTTGAATCAAAACCTTTTTCAGGGTCAGGAAGATCACCTTTTTTATATCTGGCTAAAAAGCCTTGTACACTTCCAGATGCAACAACCTCTTCATCAATTTCAGGAATCCAAAGAATTTGATTACCGTAGGTTAGATCATCGTTTACAAAGTCCATACCATTTAATTCAACAATTACAGTCTTTATTTCATGTGAATAACTAAATGAAGAGAACATAATTAAAAATACTAAAATAGAAAATTTCATGTTGATCCAAAGCTGTTAAAAAGCATATTTAATCTTAATGATGTTGCTTTTGCGTGAAGGTATAGAAACATTTAAGTATTAATTGAGTTAACAAAAATTAAGGGGGTATGGAACATATACCAATCTGGTTCTTATAAGCTATGTGTCTGTGGCAAGTTCGTAGGTATTTTTGTTGGACATAATTTGCTAAGTTTGTGAAGTATTTGGACTTTTAGCGTGCGTTTTATACTTAATATTTTTCTACGTTTTCCAGACAAAACTGGATTAGCTGCATGATCAATATAAGTCGAATCAAAGTTTAATCTTTTAATAAATCCCATTCTTTCATATCGATATAGTATTTTTAGATGGTCTTTATCTTTTTTAACTCTTTTTGGAGCTATAGTAAAAACACGTAAACCGCTTGAAATAGATTCAGAAATCATGCTTGTGCTATCTTCGGTTACAAATATTTCATCAACTAATTTAAATACATTAGAAAGATTTATTTTACCAAGGCCAGAGTGAAACCAAACAGATTTATCATCTCGATAATCTTTCAGATAATCTTTGATCAATAGTTCATGAGATTTTTTGGTTCTTCTCGAGGTAACAATTACAGGAATTTTACCCGAATCAATAGAATATTTTTTAATCTGTTGACACAGTTCAAAAAAATCCTCATTTTTATATTTATATCCAGATCCATTCCCCCCAATTAAAAATAAACTTTTATTTTTTTTCCTATTATGTTTAATAGGACTGAATCTATTTGGAGGCAATATTGTTTCGATATTACTACTATTATTATTTTTAGTTTTCAAAGCTAAACTTACTGAAAAGTAAGCACTTGGAATACCTCGCAAAGAACCGTTGTGAATATTTTTTTTATTATATTTTTTTGAAACGGCAGCATTGAAAACAGAAAGTTTTCCACCAGTTGAAATAATTAGTTCATAATCTGATAGATCAATTTTTTTGAAAAAACTTAGAATTATTTCAATATGTCTATCAGTCAATCTTTTTGATAGGTTCTTAATATAGATATATTGAAGACCTCTAAATAGACTATATTTTAATTTAACGTCAATAACTTTATAAGAACTTTTTACAGACTCTTTAAGCATTTCAGCAATACCAATTGACTGATTGATATGCCCATCCAGACCATCACTCAAAATTGCAACTTTCATAAATTCAAAAATAGCAAATGATATGTTGAGTTTGATTAAATATTTGTAAACTTTCTTTAATTATTCGTTACAAAAATGTAAATTTATTATTGCAACTTCGCCTACCATTTTTATAAAGCATTATTGTGACAAATGACGAAGGCTTCTGATTCAAAGTTAGAATATTTAGTTGATTTGACTGTAGAAACATATTTATAAACGACTTCAACATTTTCTAAATTAATAGTTATCTGCACATATCCTTTGTGTGAGCTATTTGTATAAATTAAATTTTTGTTTGATTGTAAATATTGATCATCAATTTCATTAGCATAATCTCCAAACATATCTATTGCGTTTGGAGAAGAGATTGATGGCGCTCCTATTTCAATACCAATGAAACTATTTTCACTATCGTATAGATTTGATAGCCAAGATGAATGAGTATCTCCAGCTAAAATTATATTTGATTGGTTATCTTTAATTATTTTATAAAATTTTTCTCTTTCTTTAGGATACCCATCCCATTGATCTGTATTCCAAGGTAATTGTCTACCTGCAAGCTCAAGATATATGTGCATATATTCTGGAATTAAAGATTTATCAATTTCCTTAAATTCAGCCGGCATATATTGAGGCCCAATTAGAATTTGCTGACCAAATATTGACCATTTACAACTTTTATCAAGCGTATCTTCTATCCATTTAAATTGTCTACGTCCTAGCAATTTTCTGGGTTTTTGTAAATCTTTTTGGTATGACTCAATATCAAATGTTTTATCAGAATAATATGAATTCAAATCAAGCTGTTTGTCTCTTGATATCAATCTTGTATCTAGCATTAGCAATTGAAATAAATTGCCAACTTTAAAATCTCTCCAAATAGTTGTTTTATTTTTATTTTCTCTAATTGGCATCCATTCATAGTAAGCCTTTAAAGCATTTATCTTTCTGTCATAAAATATCCCTTCATCTAAAGAGTGATTTTCTGCACCATTTTTCCATGTATTATTTGTGAACTCATGATCATCCCACACAACAATCATAGGTTTTGTCTTGTGCAAGAGTTGAAGATCTTTATCACTTTTATATTGAGCATGCCTTAATCTGTAATCTTGAAGTGAAATTAATTCATTAGATGGAATACTTACTCTATCTAGCTCTGTAGCATTCTCAGATGCATATCCATTTTTATCATACTCATACAAGTAATCACCTAGATGTAAAACAAGATCAATTTCATCGTTATTAGCTATTTCTTTGTATGAATTAAAAAAACCAGCAGGATAATTTGAGCAGCTACAAAAGGCGATATTAAACTCATCTGGATTATAAATAGGTAAGGTAATTGTTTTGCCAATTTCAGAAAATTGATTATTACAACTAAATCTATAGAAAACAGATATTCCGTTATATTGTTTTGGAATTTTTACATCAACTTTTACTGTAAAGTTATTATATCCTGATGCTTCTGTCTGACCTTGATTAATTATATTTATAAAATCGATATTATCTGAAATTTCCCAATTGACTTGAATAGAACTGTTACTGCTTTTTGTTAATTTCGTCCATATAATTACATTAGTGTGTGTAGGGTCACCGCTTGCAACACCATGATTAAAAAATATATCTTCACTTTTATTATTTTTTGACCTTAGCTTTAAACTTAATGAGGCCAACAAAAGGGTAAAAAATTTTAAGAATGAACGTCTTTGCATGATTTAATTTAACTCATAGTTGTTAAATAAATGTAACAATTAAGTGTTAATTTAGTTATTATTCTTTATAAATTACAATAACTGTTAGAGTTAGTTTCATTATTAATATCAGTACCTATTTTGCTTTTTAAATCTAAACATTAATTTCACCAGATTTTGACATTAATGTCATAAATTCATATTAGTATCTTAATAATGGAGGATTATGATTATGAAATATTTTTTATTGGTAACCTTTTCAATATTTTCGTTTGCAGATGATCATGCTATTTCAACAGAGTTCTCAGACTGCAAAGGTAAAGTTGCAAATTATTACGTTTCTAAAATTATTCCTGGTGGAAGTGTAGAAGGAATGATGAAAGCAAGCGAGATGCATCAAAATTTTTATGACGAGCAAGGCGCAAACGTAAAAGTTTATCCAGCACTTCAATATTTAAGAACTGATGAGGGGACAGAAGAAGAACTTCATCGTATTTCAACAATGGTTGTTTGGGATAGTGTTAACTCATGGAATGAATGGAGAGAGAGCGTCGAAGCTCTATCAGAAGAAGATAGAGAAGTTGCTGACAAACAATACTATGCTTTTGTTGAAATGTATAACAAAAATACTGAGGTTGTTACTGAAACAAGATGGTGTATGCTTTAATTATACCTAAAGCGTGGCTTTGACAAAGTTTGCAGGCATTTAAACGAATAGATTTGAAAGAAAGCAACTAAATAGCATTCAAGAGGTCCGCGGTTCGATCCAGCGTAGCTCCTCCATTTTATAAATTACTTAATATAAAGAAATGTGTTATTAAAATGCTTTTTTTTTGATTATTTTAATAGTATATTTATTCTTTATATTATCAATAAACAGCACATTTAAACTTTTAAGGAGAATCAGTAACTATGGCTGAAAAGACCGAAGGAAAATGTCCCGTAATGCATGGGGCAATGACAACAAACAGCTCTTCTGGAACATCAACTAAAGATTGGTGGCCAAATCAGCTAAATCTCAATATATTGCATCAACATGATAGAAAATCTAATCCAATGGATAATGATTTTGACTATAGGGAAGAATTCAAAAAAATTGATTATGATGCTTTAAAACAAGATCTTTATGATCTCATGACTGATTCTCAGGAATGGTGGCCAGCAGATTACGGCCACTATGGTCCATTCTTTATCAGGATGACATGGCATGCTGCTGGAACATACAGAAACACTGATGGAAGAGGTGGCGGTGGAACTGGTGCTCAACGTTTTGCACCACTTAATAGCTGGCCTGACAATGGTAATTTAGATAAAGCTAGAAGGTTGCTCTGGCCAATCAAACAAAAATATGGAAAACAAATTAGCTGGGCTGATCTTTTAATTTTAGCTGGAAATGCCGCAATTGAATCTATGGGTGGTACAACCTTTGGATTCAGTGGAGGAAGACCAGATATCTGGGGACCTGAGGAAGATATTCATTGGGGTGTTGAGTCTGAATGGCTTGATAATAAAAGATATAAAGGTGAAAGAGAGTTAGATAATCCCTTGGCAGCAGTACAAATGGGATTAATTTATGTGAATCCACAAGGTCCAGATGGAAATCCTGATCCTCTAGCCAGTGCTCATGATATTAGAGAGACATTTGGAAGAATGGCAATGAACGATGAAGAAACAGTTGCCTTAGTTGCAGGTGGACATACCTTCGGTAAGTCTCACGGTGCCGGTGCTGAAACAAATGTTCAAGCTGAACCTGAAGGAGCACCTTTAGAAGAAATGGGATTTGGATGGTCTAGTACTTTTGGATCTGGTGTTGGTAGCGACACTATTACAAGTGGTATTGAAGGCGCGTGGACTGCTAATCCAACAAAATGGGACAACGGATACTTTGATTTATTGTTTGGCTATGAATGGGAGTTAACAAAAAGCCCAGCTGGTGCTCATATTTGGCATGCTATTGGGCAAACTGAAGAAGATATGGCTCCAGATGCTGAAGATGCATCAAAAAAAGTTCCAACTATGATGACAACTGCTGATATGGCAATGCGTGTTGATCCTAGTTATAACAAAATTTCAAAAAGGTTTCATGAAAATCCTGATGAATTTGCAGATGCTTTTGCAAGGGCTTGGTTTAAGCTACTTCATAGAGATATGGGACCTAAAACTAGATATATGGGTCCTGAAGTTCCTGATGAAGAGCTAATTTGGCAAGATCCTGTTCCTGAAGGAAATAGTAACTATGATATTGAGAATGTTAAAAAACTAATTTCAGACTCTGGATTATCTATACAAGAAATGGTTGAAACTGCATGGGCTAGTGCTTCTACCTATAGGGGTTCAGACATGAGAGGTGGTGCAAATGGTTCCAGAATAAGATTGGCTCCTCAAAAAGATTGGGAGGCAAACAAACCAAATCAACTATCAAAAATTCTTGAAATATATGGAAATATATCAAAAGAAACAGGCGCTTCTATTGCAGATATTATTATACTTGCTGGTAACTTAGGAATTGAAATGGCATCTGGTGTCGAAGTTCCATTTGTTCCTGGAAGAGGCGATGCATCACAAGAGCAAACTGATGTTGAATCCTTTGCTGTCTTGGAGCCAAAGTCAGACGCATTTAGAAATTTTCATGCTAGTGGTGTAAATACACCTCCTGAGGAAATTCTTCTTGATAAAGCTCAATTACTAGGACTTACTGCACCTGAAATGACAGTTCTTGTTGGTGGAATGAGATCATTAGGTATAAGCTCAAATGGATATGGTTTATTTAGTGAAGATAAGAATAATCTTAGCAATGATTATTTTAAAACTCTGCTTGATATGTCCGTCAAATGGAAACCAAATGGTACTGGAAATTCTTATGAAGCTTTTGACAGAGTATCTGGAGAGAAAGTTAGAACAGCTTCAAGATCTGATCTTGTATTCGGTTCAAATTCTCAATTGAGAGCTATAGTTGAAGTTTATGCAGAGGATGATTCAAATAGCAAATTCATTAATGATTTTGTTTTTGCATGGAACAAAGTTATGAATGCTGACAGATTTGATGTTCAGTAAATTAAGTCTTTAACGTTCTCATATTTAACAGTGACTGGAAAAAAAGTATTCCAGTTACTGTTATAACATTACAACTAAGCTGAGCTAAAAGTAATTTTGAAGAAATTAAGCTCATGTTTATTGGATCATATGTGAATATTACTAGAATGCTTAATATAGAAAATAATAAGATAAGCTGATAGGCAATCCTCTTTCCATGCATCAAATATCCAGTTAAAGATGCTAGAGTAACTAAGGATACTCCAAATAAACAAATTTCAAGGTACGATAGCAAAGGCGCATTTATAAAAACAAGATTGAATACAGTAGTTGTAAATAATATTTGTGTGACACTAAAAATTTTAATATCAGTACCTATTGTAGGATTAAATTTTTTGTAAAAGTCTTTTGGATCTTTTTCCTCAATACAATCCTCAGGTCTCCAATATGTTTCTGCAAACCATACTTTAATCTTATCTTTCCATAACTTAGTTTTGATAGTGTCTTTTACCATTGTTGAAAAAACTTGAAAATTAGCCCAAATAGGATTCCAACTATTCAATGGCGTTGCAGTCCCGTAAACAGGATCGAGTTCATCTCTTTGTGGAGTATAAGTTCCAAACATCCTGTCCCAAATTATGAAAACACCTCCATAATTTGCATCTATGTATTCTTTATTTTTTGCGTGATGAATTCGATGATTCATAGGTGTAATAAATATTTTTTCAAGAAAACCTAGGTGCCCTATATGTTCTGTGTGTACCCAAAATTGATAAACTAAATTAATACCTGCTACAGTTACGAATACTTCACCGGGCACTCCAATTAGCATCATTGGTGTATAAAAGATCCATTTCCAAAGCCATCCTGTGCTAGTTTGTCTCAAAGCAGTTGCTAAATTGTAATCTTCTCCATGATGATGGA
This sequence comes from uncultured SAR86 cluster bacterium, assembly GCA_902612915.1. GTDB lineage: Bacteria > Pseudomonadota > Gammaproteobacteria > Magnimaribacterales > D2472 > SAR86A. The sequence goes on from CACMFH010000001.1 coordinate 17,087, forward strand.
CGCTATGAGTTGCCCATAAAATTTTTATCTCATGATGCATTCTATGCATCCAGTAATATGACAAGTCATACAAAAGAAAGGCAGCTATCCAAGTAAAAGGATTCTTAACAGATAAAAGTCCTAGGTTAAGATACTTACTAATATATATAAATATTGCACTCTGAACTCCAAAATTTAGCATAACAGGAAATCTACTTATCATTCCTAAAGAAATACTCGTTAATGTATCATTCAAACGATAAGTATTTTTGCCAATAAATAAGCCGTAAAAATACTCTATTATTATTAATACAAAAAAAGCTGGGACAGCCAAAGTAATAATTATTGATTTATCTGTTAATACTTCCATTTTCTAAAAATTCTTTTAATCTGATTGAATAGATCTTAATGCACCAAGTACATTACCATATTCTCTACTTTCTTTAAATACACCACTAATATTAGCAAGTTTTAACCTATCTTCAATAGCAGTTTTTATAACATTATTTAATGATGTTCTCCCTAAGAAATAAACTTTATTTTCATTACACAAAAGAGCATTTAGATAAGATATTGTTCCAATAATTTCACCAATCATATTTGAAAGAGAAGCAGCAGTGTCTTCTTTGGAGGTATTTTCAATATTTCTTGCTTTGCCAAAATTTGAGGCAGTAATATCTTGATTTAAAGAACCAACTTCATTTACTACATCTCCAATCAAAAAATCTAACTCTTTTCTATCTCCTTTTTTAGCCAATTCCTCAATATCTTTTGCATTTTCAGTACTTATTAAATATTTTGATAAGCCCTGTAATGTTCCACCTCCGACTGATATTCCTCCCAGATAGTTAAATTTACCTTCACTATGATGTATACATGCAGTCCCGGTTCCAGTGCTAACAGCTACAAAAGACTCGTCATAAATATCATATAAAGCTATCGCGCCACGGCCTATTGCTTCTTCTTCGTTAATCTTATTAATAGGTACATCTTTATATGTATTACTTAAATTACTAGATTTGCCGCCAGTTACCCCAATTTTATGCAAATTAACAAAATCTAAATCAATTTTATTAAAGATATAATCGATAAACTCATTTGTTATTGGTCTTGATGGAAATGAATAGAATATATCATCGCCATTTTGATTGACAGCAACATCTGTGTTTGTTATTCCAAAATCAATCGCAACAAACATTTTTATAAGTTTATTCTAAAAAAGTTGCAGGCCAGGCCATTGGGAATTGTTGTTGAGGATTGAATACACTATCGCCAACTGCTGGAAATGCTTTTGAGGCAGCCTCTATTTCTTTTTCACTAATATATTCACTTGGAGTTAACCTAAAAACATCAAGACCTCTAGTTATTTCAGTGCCGTAAATAAAGCCATCGTAATAATATGTTGACCAATACCCCCCAGTAATCAATATGTCCTCAAGGATAGGACCTCTATCAAAATAGGCAATTTCTTTTGGCATTGCAGAGTTAGTAAAATCCATTATAGAAATACCACCTTGATACCATGCTTGAACAAATATATCTCTATTAGGTATTGGTATAATTGATCCGTTGTGAGCAACACAGTTTTCAGTTTCTAACTGAGGTGCTGGCATTTTGTAATGACTTTTGAAGACCAATTTTTTATCAACAATATCATAAATAGCGTCTGCTCCCCAGTCTAGAGGATCCCATGCACGACATCTTGCTCGACCACCGCCACCCCATTCGTCAGTAAAAATTACTTTTGTACCATCATTATTAAATGTTGCAGAATGCCAATAAGCAAAACCAATATCAGTTACAACATCAAGTCTTTCAGGGTTATAGGGATCAGTTATATCAAATAAGATTCCATTACCAGAACACGCACCAGCAGCAATGTTTGCAGATGGGAAAACCGTAATATCATGACATTGATTGGTTGAGTTTGTATCTTGGGTATCATCACCATGGTCACCACCTCGCCATAATCCTGCAACATTGCCAGTTTCTAGGTCCATAAAGACCCTAGGGCTTTTAACAATTTTAGATCTCGAAGGATTTTTAATTGGTATTTCAATTATATCAATCGAAAAATAGGACGAGCCTCCACCATCCCAGTCAAAACATTCTTCTTTTTCTTCTGTATCTCTAACTCTCCCAGTTCCAGAGTTATAAACTATAATTTTTTTTCTATCACTAGATACCACAGAGTGAGTGTGTGAACCTCTGCAGGTTTGAACAGCTCCAACTTGTTTTGGCTTATATAAATTAGATATATCAAAGATTCTAATACCTCTAAACCTTTCAGGACTTGAATCACTATTTACACCCTCAAGTCCACAATCTATTCTGCTTCTATTTTCTTCTACAGACATAATCAAAAGATTTCCAACAATTGAAACATCTCCTTGGCCACCAGGGCATACAACTGATGAAATTAGACTTGGAATACCATCATTCCCTAGCTCATAGATATTAAATCCATGATAACTTCCGGCAACAAGAATATTATCTTTAAAAGCCATATCAGTATTTGCAAAAGACAACATTGGTGATCTTAAAGATCTAGAAATTTCTGCAGTAGTTTTATCTTCATTATCCTCAGTTAAATCCTCAGAGCCTTTTGCAGCAGGATTTTCAGGATCAAAAAAACCAGTTGGTTTTTTTAATGATGTTATTAGCTCCATATTCAAAATAGCTTCTTCGGCAATGAATAGTCCTCCAGCCAAACCGGCTCTAGGATCATCAGATAAACTAGTTAGTAGGGTGTTCATCCTTTCAATTTCAACACCTTGATCATTAATTAAATCTGAAACAAATTCATTTAATATTGGATCATAGGTATTTCCAGGATATTTTTTTAACTCCTCAACCATTTCTAATGCACCATCGTGATGATTTATCATTAATTTAAGGAATAACCTATCAAAACTAGTACTATCAGAATTGCTTAGATCGTTAAGTTGTTTAGGAGTAGCCATTCCGACCATATCTATATGGTTATGCATGTTGTGATCGTGATGATTATGATGATGTTCATCTACTGCTTTTTTAAATTCATTTCTATCTTTTAACCAAGATTCCATAAAGTTAATCTCATCTTTTTGAGATGCATCAATTCTTTTTGCAAGATCTAAAATTGATTTATTATTTGTTCTTTCATCTGCCATTTCAGACATCACAATAGCTTGTTCATGATGAACAATCATTCCTTGAAGAAAATCAACATCAGCTTTTATATATGAAGTATTAGCAATATCTGTTGCTTCTTTTGCATCAATTACTTTAGACGGATTACCTGGTGCGCCTGGTAGAATTATTTGAGGATCTTGATTCAACTCAGAACCCACAATGTGCAGTGTTAATGTAGTAAAAAATATTAATTTAAGATTTTTTATTAAGGCATTATTTCTCTTCTTCATGATTTACCTCTTTTGCTTCACCTTCAATAACATTTGATTTTGATTTATCTTTTCCATATTTTAACCATAACCAAGACCAATTCATTCTTTTTTTGTTTTCAAAAGACTCTATTTGATTTTTAGATGCTCGTATTCTTAATAAATAGAAGAATATTCCAAAGGAAACTAATCCAAGAAATAGAATCAAGGGATTTGAAGAAAACACTATCTAGATCTGAACTTCGTTAAAAGCCTCAGTATTTCTATATAAAGCCAAATTAAAGTAGTAACTAAAGCCATTGCACCAAAATATTCCATATACTTTGGAGAACCATATTCAGCAGATTGTTCAATGATGTCAAAATCAAGTACTAGACTAAATGCCGCCATAGCTACTATGAATAGAGATAATCCAATAGAGGCATTACTACTGCCTGAAAATATTTCTGGAGATACGCCAGTAACTAAAGAGTATATAAGCGTTCCTATATAAAATAAAAAGATACCAAAAACAGCAGAGCAGACCATTAAAACGAAGTTTTGACTTGGTTTAACAATACCAGATTTATATAAGAATAATAACGTCGCAGCAACACAAAATGTTAAAGATACCGCCTCAAGAACTATACCAGGAAACATTGTTTCAAACGACAAAGAGATCAAGCCTATAAAAAATCCTTCTCCAAAAGCAAATACTAACCAGGTCTTTGGGGCTAAGTAGGGCCTTGGATTAATTATGAAACCAATAAAAGGCATCCAAAAACCAAAAGTAACAACACTGGCTATTGCTGCCGCAAATATGCCAATATAGGAGAGCATAACAATAAAAGGGCTTGGAAAGTTCCATGAAATCGCTGCTGTAGATATAAGAATTGCCAGCATTATAGCTGTCTTATTTACTGCACCGTCTAAAGTCATTCTTTCAGAATCTGACGATGCTCGTGAATCAAATGCAGAAGATCTTATAACTGGGTTTCCAGATCTTCCGAAAGTATCGAGAGCTGCATGTTTAGACATTAATAATCTCCGTATTTCCTACCATACTCTTTAGGTATGGCCATATATTTATATTTAAAGTTATAGATTGGTTGGAATTTGTCCAAATTTTTCAAGAGGCTTTTTCATTTCTGCCCAATCACATTCAAAATCATCTGGCGCATGCTCATACTCTAGCAACCCAAGTGCCTCAAATTTTGGCCTAACCTCATCTGTTAATAGACCTATTCTCTTTAGGTTTGGCATTACTCTTGAAAATAAGAAGTTTCTAAACATTTCAAAAGTACCAGTACTTAATTGAAATTCTCTAGCTTCTTCAGCAGTCATCTTTAGGAATCTCTGTTCAGCCTGAGTATTGACAAGTCTATCTCTAGAAATAACACATGCTTCATAAGCAAACTGAGCTCTTTCATTTATTTCTTCTTTTGATAATGTTGTTAAGTAGTCCTCAAGATAATTTATTCCAAATGTTACGTGACGTGCTTCATCACGAACAACATAGTGGAGTAATTGTTTTAACAGTGGGTCTTTTGTAATAGCTTTAAGCATTTGAAATGCCGCAAGAGCCAAACCTTCAATGATTATCTGCATCCCAATAAACTTTAAGTCCCATCTTTCATCAGTGAGAATCTTATCAAGTAATAATTTTAAAGATGGATTAATCGGGTAGTGAATACCAATTTTATCCTGAAGATATCTATTGAATACTTCAACATGTCTTGCTTCATCAAAGGTTTGAGAGGCAGCATAAAGTTTCGCATTATAAGTTGGAGCGCAGCTAGCTAATTGAGATGCTACAAGTAAGGCTCCTTGTTCTCCATGAAGAAATTGACTCATTAATTCCGCAGTATTATGTCTATCAAAAAGTATTTTTTCTTCTTCTGAGAGAGCTTGATAAGCTTCTAGCGCTTCATGAGGTAACTCTTCGTCAGGTTCAACTAGTTTTTCATCAGCAGGGTGCGTATAGTCCCAGTTCAAATCAATCGAGCCATTCCAATTAAGCTCCTTACCTAATTCATAAAGTTTTTTAATTCTGTTGTCTGCAATTGTGTAATCCCAGTTATATGCTCCAGTAAGAGGGGTCTTAAATATCTCAACAACATCTTCAACTTGTTTTTGGGACAGATCTAAGTCTTCGTCGAAGTAAAGTAAATCCTCTGGTGGCCCATCTTGGTTACGAATTTTCATAATGATAATTACCTATAAAATTATTTAAAATCCCCTGTTAAAGTAGTATTTTATAGCAATGTTTAATCCTTGAAAAGCTTTGTTAGTTCCTCTAAGAGCACTTCTCCAAGCTCTTCAGCCCTATTTATAGTTAGTGCATTTTTGTAATATTTTGTTACATCATGCCCAATTCCAATTGCTTGAAGTTCAACAGGACTATCTTTTTCAATTTTTGAAATAAATTCTCTAAGATGATTGTCTAAGAAGTCCTCACGATTTGCAGACAATGTACTGTCGTCAACAGGCGCGCCATCGGAAATTACAATTAATATTTTTCGTTCTTCATGTCTTTTAAGAAGTCTATCATGTGACCATGCAAGTGCTTCCCCATCAACATTTTCTTTTAATAGACCTTCCCTTAACATTGCACCAAAATATTTTCTTGATCTTCTCCAACTATTATCAGCACTCTTATAGATTATGTGTCTGATATCGTTCAATCTGCCTGGATTAGATCGACTTCCATTTATTATCCATAATTTTTTGGAGTCGCCGCCTTTCCAATGTTTAGTTGTAAAACCTAATATTTCAGTCTTTACCTGACATCTTTCTAGGGTACTTCCTATGATATCAGCGCATATAGCTGCCAAGCTTATAGACCTTCCTCGCATTGATCCAGAGTTGTCAATTAATAAAGTAACAATGGTATCTTTAAAATCATTCTCAGTTTCTTCTTTGAAGCTAAGAGGGTATCCAGGACTAGCAATAACTCTGTGTAACCTTGAGTTATCAAGAATTCCCTCTTCAAGATTAAAATTCCAACTTGTATTCTGTTTAGCCAAAAGCAATCTTTGTAGTCTGTTTGCTAATTTTCCAATGGTTGATATGTGCGGTTTAATTAAATTATCTAATTGATTTCTTAAACGCATTGATTCTTCATTTGTAACTAGATCTTTGGCATCAATGATCTCATCAAAATTTGATGTATAAATAGAATAGTCGTCTATATATGAAGTTTGGAAATCATTATTAGGATAAGTAAGAGACTCAATCTCATCTTCGATTGAGGTATCATCAATGTTTTCAATTGCATCTTGAATGTCAACATTTAAGTCACCATCAAAATCTTTTAAGTCTATTTTTTCTTCAATTCCTGAATCTTCTTGAGTAGTTTCTTCTTCATTAACAATATCATCTGTTGATCCAGGAGCTTCTTCAAAATTGTTTTCTTCATCTTCAACATTTTCTTTAACTAGATCTAATTTTTGAAGAAATTGGATAGCGTTTTTTTCAAAGCTGACTTGATCATCAAGATTTTTTATTAGATTTTCTCGAATTTTGTTTGCAGACGCATCAATCTTATATTTTTTGATAAATTTCGAAATTATATTTTTTGAATTTTCACTTAAATCAAAATTCATAAATTCTTTAAGCCACAAATTTGCTCCATAAGATAAAAAATTTAGAGATTTTTCGTCTTCTAGTTCATTGCTTCTAGAATTTGTATATTCTGATATATTTCTTTCAGAACCAAGATATTTTGAAGAACCTAATAACTCAACTCTAGCAATTTCTAATTCATTAAAAATCATTCTTGCAGGGAGAGTAAGTTGAAAATCTTTACTTTTATTATGGAATAAATGCCAAAACGCTTGAAAATCAGATTCTCCTCGCCAATTATTTAAATCTTTAAAAGATCTTGGAACATTAGGCAAAGCTACATGATCGCTTGTTGGTGGTCTTTGAGATAATCCTGTATTGGAAGATATTTTTTTATTTTTTGAAATAGCTCTAATTGTAGATACAGCTGCTTCATGCAATCTTTCTCTTTTTTTAGTCCAACTCATTAGGAAGCCGAGCCTGATTCTCCATTATCAATTTCAATATCAAAACATCTTTGAAAGTATTCAGAAATAATGGACTTTTCAATATCATCACATTTATTTAAAAAAGTAAGATTAAATGATGTAACAAGGTCCTTAAAAATTTTAAAATTTTGTCCCCATGATATAACTGTTCTCGGGGACATTAATGTTGAAATATCGCCATTGGCAAACCCAACTCTTGTTAGATTTGCAAGCTTAATCATGTTTTTTATGATTTCTTTATTCTTTTCTCCTTTAAGGTTATTAAGTTTTGACATCACAACCTTCAGTTCCTGAGAGGGGTCTAGATAATTTAATGTTGAGAGAATATGCCAACGGTCCATTTGACCTTGATTTATCTGTTGTGTTCCATGGTATAGACCAGTCATATCTCCTAGGCCCACAGTATTCGTTGTTGCGAAAAGTCTAAATGATAAATGAGGATTTATAATTTTATTTTGATCTAGTAGAGTAAGTTTGCCTTCAACTTCAAGTATCCTTTGAATAACAAACATAACATCTGGACGACCAGCATCATATTCATCAAAAACAAGAGCAACAGGATTTTGAATTGACCAAGGAAGTAGACCTTCTTGAAATTCAGTGATTTGTTTTCCATCATTTAGTTTAATAGCATCCTTTCCAAGCAAATCAATTCTGCTGATGTGACTATCTAAATTTATTCGAACGCATGGCCAATTTAATCTGGCTGCAATTTGTTCAATATGTGTAGATTTGCCTGTTCCATGAAAGCCTTGAATCATTACTCTTCTGTTATGCTCAAATCCAGCCAAAATAGATAGAGTTGTCTCTTTATCAAATACATAGGAGCTATCAATCTCTGGAACCCACGCTGTTTTTTTTGCAAAGCCTTTAACTGTGAGCTTTGAATCAATACAAAAAACATCAGCAACACTGATTTTATTATCAGGTTTATTTGGTAAATCAATTTCTTTGTTTATTGTCATTTCTTTTTTTAATATCTTCAGGACTGCATATCCTACCTTTTGATAGATTAAAGTTCTAGTTTTTTTACAAACAATGTAAGATGTGACCTTAAATTGATTATATATTTATTATGACAGAAAGACTTAAAGGAAAAGTAGCACTCATTACAGGTGCAGCCCAGGGTTTGGGTAAAGAAATGGCTAATTCAATGATTGAAGAGGGTGCAGTTGTATTTATTAGTGATATTAATGAGAGCGAATTAAAAAAAACATGTAACGAACTGTCTTGCCAAGGTATTAATTTGGATGTGACCAAGTCTGAAGACTGGATATCTGCAATTGAATTTATTAAAAATGAAGCTGGATCTCTAAACATATTAGTCAATAATGCAGGTATTGGTAATGGTGGTGACATTGAATCTACCGATATCGAAACATGGAAATTGGTGCATAGTGTAAATTTAGATTCAGTATTTCTTGGTTGCAAACATGCCATTGAACTAATGAGAGACTCTGGAGATGGCTCAATTATAAATATTTCCTCAATGTCTGGTATTGTTGCCTCACATAATACATCTGCATATAACTCCTCTAAAGCTGCAGTTAGACATTTATCAAAATCAATAGCACTTCACTGTGCTAAAACTACTAATCTAGTTAGATGTAATTCCATCCATCCAGTATTTACTAGAACTGCAATGGTGCAAACCATGATTGATGCTGCTCCTGAGAGAAACATTGAACAGAAGCTTATCCAGCAGATTCCAATAAGAAAACTTGCTGAACCTAAAGACATTGCTAATGCAGCCGTTTTTCTTGCATCTGATGAATCATCTTTTATAACAGGGACGGAATTGTTAATAGATGGAGGTCTGAGCGCAACCTAAATCTTATGAATAAAAAATCAGTACTGAAAAAATCTTTAGAGTTATTTGAGCTTGAAAAAATAGATAGGGATATATTTTCTTGGAATGGAAAAAATGTAGGTTACAAGAGAATATTTGGTGGCCAAGTAATGGCACAGACTTTAATAGCAGCATATAAAACTATTGACGTAGAGCATTTTGCTCATTCATATCATTCTTATTTTTTAAGACCTGGAGATATGGATAAATCCATTACTTTTACGGTTGACCGAATAAGAGATGGAAAAAGCTTCACTACTAGAAGTGTTAAAGCTATTCAAGAAGGTGAAGTCATATTTAATTGCTCTATATCATTTCAAAAAAGAGAAAAAGGACTTGAGCATCAAATTGAAATGCCAGATGTTCCTGAGCCAGAATCACTTAAAAGCGAGCAAGAAATCAGAGAAGAAATTCTTAAAGAACTTAATATGAAAAAAGAAGATATGCCAATGTTTATAAAACAAAGGGAAATTGAGATGCGGCCAGTTGAGCCCCAAAACTACTTTAAACCAGAGAGAATGCCACCATATAAAAATACTTGGATTAAAACAGATGGCTCTCTCCCTAAGGATCAAGTAATTCAACAGGCCTTTCTATTGTATATATCTGATATGGGACTTTTAGGTGCAGCCAACAATTCTGTCGGTGTAAACTTTCTAACTAAAAATCTCCAAAACGCTAGTTTAGATCACGCGATGTGGTTCCACAGAAAATTAGATTTAGATGGATGGTTTTTATATTCTATAGACAGTCCTGTAACTAGAAATGCAAGAGGATTCTCAAGAGGTTCTATTTTTTCAAGAGATGGGAAGCTTATTGCATCATGCACTCAAGAGGGTTTAATAAGATTGTGGTAGAACTAATACTCTCTGACAATATTTGTTAAATATTTAATTTTATCGGGACTAATATCTGGAGTTATTCCATGCCCCAAATTAAAAATATAACCAGGATATTCTTTAAATCTTTCAAGAATTTTATAGGTCTCCCTTTTTATTGTTTCATCACTTTCAAGTAGAATTTTTGGATCAAGGTTCCCCTGGATAGCGACCTTATTTTTAGCCACCTCAAAATTCAAATCATTCATTGACCAGAACAGACTTATGCAGTCAGCAGAAGTATTAATTAATTCTTCGATGTTACATTTTGGATTTCGAGCAAAAATAATAACTGGAATATTTTTTGTTACAGGATCAAGCTTTAAAGCTGAGATCAAAGAATTTATATAATTAAAAGAAAATTCAATAAGATCTTCCTTTGTTAGTAGATTTGCCCAAGAATCAAATATCTGAATCACATCAGCACCTGACTGCACTTGCTTTCTTAAATACAAAAAGCATGCGTCCGTATATTTTGTTAATAAATCATGAACATCTTTTTGATTTGATTCTAAAAAGCCTAATGTCTTCTCAAAGTCTTTTGATGATCTTCCCTCTATTGAATATGCAGCTAAAGTCCAAGGGCTTCCACAGAATCCAATTAATGGTATTTCATCTGGCAAAGAGCTTTTAATATTATTCACTGCCTTGTAGACATAATCTAAACTTTCAGGATCAAAGTGATTGAGATTTTTAATATCTGTACTGTTACTAATAGGATTTTTAAAAACAGGACCCTCATTTTCTATAAACTCCACACCGAGCCCAAAAGAGTCAGGGATTGTTAAGATATCTGAGAATAGGATTGCAGCATCCAATTCAAATGCATTAATAGGCTGTAATGCAAGCTCACAACATATATCTGGCTCTTTACACATATCTAAAAAATTTTTAAATTTTTTTCTAACATTTTGGTACTCTGGCATGTATCGTCCAGCTTGACGCATATACCATATGGGAGGTGTTGGGAGACTTTCTTTATTTAATGCTTTTAGAAATGATGAATCTGAGTTCATTATGAGACATATTTTATAATACTTTTAGCTGCTTCTCTTCCTTCCCATATTGCTGTTACAACTAAATCTGAGCCTCTAACCATATCACCACCTGAAAATACTTTTTCGTTAGAGGTTTGAAATTTATATTTTTGATTTTCTTCAGCTATAACTAAGCCATTTTTTCTTGTTTGAATATCAAAGTCATTAAACCACTCGGCAGGACTGGCTCTAAATCCAAATGCAATAATAACTACATCTGCATCATAAATTTTTTCAGAGCCCTTTATAGGGATTGGAACTCTTCTTCCATTTTGATCTGGTTCTCCTAATTCTGTCTGAACAACTTTAACACCTTCAACTTTTTCGTTTCCAAGAATATCAATAGGCTGAATATTAAAATCAAATACTACGCCTTCTTCTTTTGCATTTTGAACTTCTCGTCTAGAACCTGGCATGTTTTTTTCATCTCTTCTATATAGACATGTAACTGATTTAGCTCCTTGTCTTATTGCTGTTCTATTACAATCCATTGCGGTATCTCCTCCACCTAAAATAACAACTTTTTTACCTTTAAAATTTATAAACTCAGCTTTACCAGAATCCATATTTAGTAATTTTTTTGTATTGGATATTAAATAATCAATTGCTTTATATACACCTGGAAGTTTCTCACCTTTAAAGCCGCCTTCAAGAGATGTATAAGTTCCCATACCTAAAAATACTGCATCATATTTTTCATATAGCTTCTTAAATTTAATATCTTTACCAATCTCGATTCCCATATGAAATTTAATACCCATTTCTTCTAGAACTTTTCTTCGCCTTTTAACAACTGATTTTTCTAGCTTAAATTCAGGAATTCCATAAGTAAGCAGTCCTCCAATTTCTTCATTTTTGTCATATACGTGACTGTGAATACCAGATCTAGTCAGAATATCTGCACAAGCTATACCTGCAGGACCTGAACCAACTATTGCAACTTTTTTATTTGTCCATTGTCTGTTTGATAAATCTGGTTTCCATCCCATTTCAAATGCTTTTTCAGTAATATATTTTTCTATAGACCCTATTGTGACTGCCCCAAATCCATCATTCAATGTACACGCACCTTCACATAATCTGTCTTGTGGACATACTCTCCCACAAACTTCAGGAAGACTATTTGTTGAGTGACACAGATCTGCAGCTTCTATGATATTGCCTTCATTAACAAGCTTTAACCAATCTGGTATGTAGTTATGGACAGGACATTTCCACTCACAATATGGATTTCCACAATCAAGACATCTATGAGCCTGATTTGATGCTTGGGATTGGTTGTATTCACCATATATTTCTATGAAATTAATTTTTCTTTCATCCACTGATTTTTTTGCAGGATCATATCTGCCAACATCTAAGAATTGAAAATTATTATTTAGTTCTTTGAAATCTGTATATTCATTTCTGTCTAGGTTTTGAGAAGATACATCAATTGGATTGTTGATGAGTTCATTTCTCCACTCATACAGTTTCTCCTTAGCTTTATTGAAGTCTGAGATAGGCGAAAAAGATTTAGTATGGTATTTACCTTTTAACCTAATCTTTCCATAGAAATAGGGCGACCTTGGCTGAGTAAACAGCAAAAGACCTTTCTCAATTCTATATTGCTTATTTTTATTGGCCATTTTTTAAATAGTGTATGACATAGTATGACACTTTTCTTTGATAATTCATAGCATTGTATGATATAGTTTATCTTCACACTTTAACAATATGTCAAAATTATTTTCAAAAGATGACTTTAGAGATAACTGTGGATTTGGCTTAATAGCTGATATTAACGGCATAAAATCTCATAAAATTATCAATAAATCCATTAATGCCCTAAGAAGTATGACGCATCGTGGAGCAATAGGCGCTGATGGAAAAACAGGTGATGGTTGCGGGCTTCTATTAAATTTAGATAAAAATTTTTTCATTAATGCTATTTCTGAAGAACAAGGAATAGAAATTTCAAATGAATTTGCAATAGGCCAATTATTTACTAATAATAAAATTGAATCTGATCTTTCTAAAATTGAAAAAATTCTTAAAAGTGAAAACCTTATTCTAAAGGCTGTTCGTCCTGTACCAGTAAATAAAGATATTCTTGGCACAATAGCTGCAAGTTGCTTGCCAAATATTTATCAACTATATATTCAATCTACAGATAAAGTATTTTATGAGGAAAAATTTGAAACTAATCTTTATCAGGCAAGGAAATTAATTGAAGAGATATATCATGATGATGAGCAATTATATTTTTGTAGCCTGTCTTCAAAAACAATTATTTATAAAGGTTTAATGCTTCCTGATGCAATTCAAGATTTTTATTTAGATCTTAAATCTTCAAAATTTGAGTCATCTATTTGTGTTTTTCATCAAAGGTTTTCAACAAATACTCATCCACGATGGCATTTAGCACAGCCCTTCAGACTTTTAGCGCATAATGGTGAAATTAATGCAATTAGAGGCAATAGAAATTGGGTCAAAGCTCGATCATCAAAGTTTAAAAGTCCAAGACTGCCAAAAATTCAAGAATTTAAACAACTGGTAAATGAAACAGGGTCTGATTCTTCTGCCTTAGACAATATGATAGAAATTCTTTTAAATGGAGGAGTAAAATTATTTAGGGCAATAAGAATGGTTATGCCACCAGCTTGGCAAAATGCATATTTGCTTGATCCTGATATAAGGAGCTTCCATGAATACAATTCAATGCATATGGAACCATGGGATGGCCCAGCTGGAATAGTGATGTCTGATGGGAAATGGGCAGTTTGTATGCTTGATAGGAATGGCTTAAGGCCTGCAAGATATCAAATTGACAAAGACAATATCATTACCATTGCGTCTGAAACTGGTGTAAATCCAAAAAATAACGAAAATATAATAAAAAAAGGAAGAGTTTCACCTGGCGGTATTCTTGCTGTTAATACATTTACAGGCGAGATTCTAGATGAAAAACAGATAGATAATTCTCTTAAAGATAAGTTGCCATACAGGGAATGGTTAAAACAGCAAACAGTTTATATTGAATCTAGCTTAGATAAGTATGAAGGGCCGGGCTTAAAAAAAATTTCTGGAAGTGAATTATCTATAGCATCTAAAATGTTTTTACTTCATAAAGAAGAAAGAACCTCTGTAATTAAGCCTCTTGCAGTTGAATCCAATGAAGGAACCGGTTCAATGGGAGACGATACAGCCTTAGCTGTAATGAGTAAAATGCACAGACAAATATATGATTACTTCAGACAACAATTTGCACAAGTAACAAATCCTCCTATCGATTCTTTAAGAGAGGCTAGTGTTATGTCTTTAGAAACTTGTTATGGACCAGAACTTAATGTATTTGATGAAACACCTGATCATGCCAAAAGATTAGTAACTACATCACCAGTTTTATCATTTAAAAAACTACAGTCGATTATTAACAATAAACATTTCAGCAATATAGAAATTAATCTTGAGTACGCAAAAAGTTCCAGCTTGGAAAAAGCTCTAAATAAACTCCAAGAAAATGTTGTAAAAGAAGTTAAAAATGGGAAAGTTATAATTCATCTCGTTGAAAAAGTACCAAGCAAAGATTATTTGCCGATCAACGCATTGCTTGCTGTAGGCTGTGTTCATCAAAAACTTGTAAGTCTTGGGTTAAGATCTGATGCAAACATAGTTATATCAACATCATCTGCTAGAGATACACATCAAATTGCATGCCTTATAGGTTTTGGTGCAACCGCTGTATATCCATCACTTGCGTATCAAACAATTCTCGATCTTTCCGATAGAAATGAGATTAAAGGAATGCCACATGAAAATTGTGCTAGATATAGAAAAGGAGTAAATAAAGGTTTATTAAAAATAATTTCAAAGATGGGTATATCATCAATTTCTAGTTATAGAGGTTCACAATTATTTGAAATAGTTGGACTTGATAATGATGTTGTTGATTTATGTTTTACAAACTCTATAAGTAGAATTGCAGGTAAAAATTTTGATGATTTAGATAATGAAAATAAAAAACTAATTGAATATGCTACGTCTAATTTATCTGATATTAGTGTAGGAGGACTCTTAAAATATGTTCATGGTGGCGAATATCATACATACAATCCAGAGATTGTAAAAAAACTTCAGGAGGCTGTTTCGACTGGATCAGATTATAAATATCAGGAATATGCTGATCTAGTTGATAAAAGACCGCCAGCAATGCTTAGAGATATCCTTGGGATTAAAAAATCTAAAAAAAGTATTGATATAAAAAAGGTTGAAGCTAGCAAAAAAATATTAAAGAGATTTGATTCTGCTGGAATGAGTCTAGGTGCATTATCTCCAAAAGCTCATGAAACACTAGCTGAGGCAATGAATTCGCTTGGATCGAGATCAAATTCTGGTGAAGGGGGTGAAGCAAAAGAAAGATATGACACATTAAAAATGTCGAAAATTAAACAAGTCGCTTCTGGAAGATTTGGAGTAACACCACATTATTTAGTTAATGCTGAAGTATTACAAATAAAAATTGCACAAGGAGCAAAACCCGGTGAGGGAGGTCAATTACCAGGCGGAAAAGTTGATAGCCTGATTGCTAAATTGAGGTATTCAACTCCTGGAGTTACCCTAATTTCTCCACCTCCACATCATGATATTTACTCCATTGAAGACTTAGCACAATTGATTTTCGATCTTAAGCAAGTTAATTCAAAAGCTCTTGTATCTGTAAAGCTTGTCTCAGAACCAGGTGTGGGAACCATAGCATCAGGCGTAGCAAAAGCCTATGCTGACTTAATCACTATTTCGGGTCATGATGGTGGAACAGGTGCGAGTCCTCTTACTTCAATAAGATATGCAGGATCACCATGGGAGCTCGGTTTGGCAGAGGCTCATCAAAGTTTAAGAGACAGTGGACTTCGTCACAAAATTAGGCTGCAAGCTGACGGAGGAATGAAAACTGGTCTTGATGTTATTAAAGCGGCAATGCTTGGTGCAGAATCATTTGGTTTTGGAACAGGACCAATGATAGCAATGGGATGCAAGTATCTAAGAATCTGCCATTTAAATAATTGTGCAACTGGAGTAGCTACACAAAGAAAAGACTTAATTAATCAACATTTTATTGGCGAAAAAGAGAGAGTAATAAATTACTTTAATTTCATTGCCAATGATGTAAGAAAATATTTAGCTGAGTTAGGTGTAAAACAACTTGAAGATATTATTGGTAAGACACACTACTTATATCAATTGGACGAAATTGAAGACTATCTAAAAAATATTGATCTATCTCCAATTTTATATTCAGATTTAAACAATAAAGAATCTAATTTTTGCAAAGTATCAAAAAATAATCCTTGGGATAAAGCAGATTTATCTAGAAAGATATTGTCTGATGTGAAAGACATTATTAATAAGGATAAAAAAGGGAGTTTTAGTTATAACATTTCCAATACAGACAGATCTGTCGGTGCAAATGTTTCAGGAAAAATTGCATCTAGATATGGTGAAGATGGACTATCAGGCAGTTTAAATCTTAACTTCATGGGGTCTGCAGGACAAAGTTTTGGATGTTGGAATGCTAACGGATTAAACATTACTCTTAATGGTGATGCTAACGATTATGTTGGAAAAGGTATGAATGGAGGGAAAATAATTATCAAAAATGATGCTGATTTTGCTATCAATGACGAAAAAACCATTCTTGCTGGCAATACATGTCTTTATGGAGCAACTGGTGGGGAAGTTTATATATCTGGTTCAGTTGGAGAAAGGTTTGCGGTAAGAAATTCAGGAGCTAAAGCAGTTATTGAAGGTGCTGGCGACCACTGCTGTGAGTATATGACTGGTGGTCATGTAACTATTCTTGGTGATGTTGGATTAAATTTTGCAGCAGGCATGACAGGAGGTTTTGCATATGTACTTGACGAAAATAGGGCATTCTTCGATAAATGTAATAGAGGATTAGTTGGATTAGAAAGGATAACTACTGAAGAAATGCAGCCTCATAGAAAGCATTTAAAGGAAATTCTAAGTAATCACTATAAATACACTAAAAGTAAAAAGGCAAAAGAAATAATAGATGACTTTGACAAATTTGAAAGTCATTTTTGGCTTGTGGTACCGGCAGCTACAAATATTCAGGATTTATTGAAAGCAACAACTGCAAGCGCTGCTTAATCCAGGGCGCTTGTGATATTTTTGATATTATATTTCGAAGTTTTAAAGGCATTAAATTTTTTATCTATTAAAATTAAATTAAGTTTGCCATCTTTAACTTTTTTATCTGATGCCATATATTTTTTTAATTTAGAGTAATTATATTTGCTATGATCTGTATTTAGTCCAAGGGATTGAATCATGTTTATGATATTGTCTAGCTGATAATCTTTAATGTGTCCCTCATAAAATGATAATTTTGATGCAATAATCATGCCTAGGGTAATTGCTGCTCCATGAGTTATATTTTTATAATTGTTATACGCTTCTATTGCGTGACCAAATGTATGTCCAAAATTTAGTATGGCTCTTATACCGGACTCTTTTTCATCCTTTGTAACAATTTTTGATTTTGTTTTTATAGATTCTTCTATAATTTTTTTTAAAATCAACTCATCTTTTTCGACTATTAACTGAGAATGATCTTCAATTATTTTCTTCAATTTTTTATTACCAATTAAAGAGTATTTTACTATTTCTCCAAGGCCTGATTTGTATTCTTTGTCTGATAATGTTTTTAAAAAAGATGTAGAAATTAAAACTAATCTAGGATTATAAAAAGCTCCAATAAGGTTTTTTCCCTGAGAAAGATTAATAGCCGTTTTGCCTCCAACCGAGGAGTCTACTTGTGACAATAGTGTTGTGGGAATTTGAATATAACCTATACCTCTAAGATAACTAGATGCTGCAAAACCTGTTACATCACCAATGACACCACCACCTAAAGCTATGAGATAATCTGAACGGTCAAATTTTAATTCAACAAGCTTATTAAGAATTTTTTGATAGGACTTAAATGATTTAGATATTTCACCTTCAGCTAAAATCAAAGAATATTGATTTTTTGTATTGATATCTTTTTTAAGACTTTTTAAATATTGGTTAGGTACTCCACTATCAGTAATAATTAATACTTTATTTTTTGTTGAAAGGATTTTATTAAGGATATTTTTTGGAATCTTCTTATTAGAGATATGGATATTATATTTAGACTCACCTTTTCCAGCACTTAATACAGCCATAATTAAATTTTAACTACCTTAATTATTTCAGATGCAACTTCTTGACTTGATTTATTTTCTGTATCAATTACATAATCCGATACTGCTTTATAGAAGTCTTTTCTTTCATTATGAAGCTTTGTAAGTATTTCGCCTGGATCTCCATTTTTTAACAATGGCCGGCCCCTATCTTTAGAGGTTCTCTCTACCTGTGTTGAAATAGGGGTAGATAGATAAAAGACTGTTCCCCTTGATGATAATAGTTCCCTATTTAATTTTGATAATATTATTCCCCCACCAGTAGACATAACTATTGAATTTTTTTTAACCATTTCTTCAAGCATTTCACTTTCTCGTTTACGGAAACCATCTTCGCCTTCTAAATCAAATATCCAATCGATTGATGCACCTGTTCTTGCTTCGATTTCGTCATCTGTATCGAAAAAATTTAAAAATAATTCATCAGATATAATTTTGCCAACGGTAGATTTACCGGAACCCATTGGACCAACAATAAAAATATTCATAGTAAATAATTTTTCAGCCGAGATTTTAACATCCTGATTGAAAATTACACTTTTTAAGTACTAAAAATATTTATTCTGCATTATTTAAGATTTAAAATGAGATATGCAAAAAATTATAAAAAATCTATTTATTATTGGCATTATTGTTTGTGTTCTTTCAATTTTTTTGATCATCGGAACATACTTGGCAATTAAACCAAATCTTCCTGAAATTAAGTATGTAGATGAGTCTGAACTTCAAATGCCACTAAAGGTTTACACTAAAGATGGATATTTAATAGGTGAATTTGGTGAGATAAAAAGAAGGGCAACTAGTTTTGATGATATTCCAATAGACATTAAAAATGCTTTTTTATCAGCAGAAGATGATAACTTTTTTAACCATCAAGGTATAAGTTATACAGGATTAATAAGATCTTTTGTGAGATGTGTAGGGCCCTCTGGATGCCAAGGTGGCGGTGGGACTATAACTATGCAAGTAGTCAGGGGATACCTTTTAACACCTGAACAAACAATAGTAAGAAAAATTAAAGAAATTTTCTTAGCACTCCAACTTGAAGGTAAAGTTGAAAAAGAAGAAATATTTGAGCTTTACGTAAATAGAATTTTTTTAGGAAACCGTTCTTACGGAATTGAAGCTGCAGCTAACACATATTTTAATAAAAACTTATCAGAATTAAGTATTAGCGAATCGGCAACCATAGCAGCAATTGCACAACTTCCCTCTAGGATTAATCCTGTAAAGAATCTTAGAAGAACCCTTCAAAGAAGGGATTGGATATTATCAAGAATGTTTTTGCTAGATCATATTTCTGAAAAAGAATATCTGGAGGCTATTTCCGATGATATTGAAATAGCTAAGAATATAAATTTATATGATGTTGATGCCAAACATTTAGCAGAGCATGTTAGGCAAGAGGTTATAAGTAGATATGGTCTTAGAGCATACAAAGAGGGCTGGTCTGTTTACACAACTATTGACTCACAGTCACAAACTTCTTCAGTAGCAAGTGTTTTAAAAGAATTATTCTTGTACGACAAAAGACATGGTTGGAGAAAATCAGATAATTATGGAAATCTATTTAGCAGAGAACAGAAAAAACTTTTAGAAAAATCTGATATTAGTTTTCTTTTTGATAGCAATTATTTTCGAGATATTGATCTAGATGAAGATAATCTTTCAAATAAACTTAGCAAGATATTTGATTCATATGCCTTTTATAAAACCCATATTAAAGCGATAGTAATAAATGTAACAAACGAAAAAATAACATTTATAAACGAAGATTTTGATTTAGGTAGCATCGCATGGAAAGAAGAATATGATTGGGCGAGAGAACAAATATCTATAAATGAACTAGGCCCAAAGTCCAGTTCATTTAATCAGATTTTAAGTTTTGGCGACTTTATCTATCTAAAAACTAATGATGATTCATATGCTTTTGACCAGATACCAAATATTGAGTCATCTTTGATCTCTATTAATCCAAATTCTGGAGAAGTTATAGCTTATGTTGGAGGTAAAAACTTCAACGAGAGTAACTTTGACCGCGTAAGGCAATCATTCCCTCAATCTGGATCGAGCTTCAAACCCTTCATATATTCTTCTAGCTTGGCAAGCGGATATAATTTATCAACTTTAATTAATGATGCTCCAATAGTTTTTGAAGATGAAAATCTTGAGAGCGAATGGAGGCCTCAAAATTATACTGGAGAATTCTATGGACCAATATCAATAAGAGATGCTCTGGTAAAATCAGTCAATATTGTTTCGATTAAACTTTTAAGAGAACTTGGAATTGAAAATTCTCACTCATATTTGAATAACTTTGGCTTTACAAAATCAAGACTGCCTAATGATTTATCTTTAGCTTTAGGCTCAGGTAATTTTTCTGCTGCTGAAATGGTAAGAGCTTATAGTGTTATTGCAAATGGTGGTTTTATACCAGACATACACTTTATTGATACTATTAAAGACAGAGATGGTAATAATATTTTCTCTCATAACGAATATAAAGATCAATTCAATAACCAAAATATTTCAGCATTTCCTTGGCTTGATACCATTGAGATGAATACTAAAAGACCATACTATATTTTGAAACCTTTAAACAAAAATGAGAGAGTTATCGACGAAAGGATCTCATTTTTAATGGCAGATACATTAAAAAGTTTTATGAAAAGTGGTGTTGCTGGAAGGAAATCTGAGTTTCTTAGAAGAAATGATATTGGTGGCAAAACTGGAACGACCAATGATTCGGTTAGCACATGGTTTTCAGGATTCCATAAAGATTTGGTTACAACAGTTTGGGTGGGTACAGATGATTTTACTTCGTTAGGAGAAGATGAATATGGTTCAACAATTGCATTGCCTATTTGGTTAAATTATATGGACTTCAAACTTCAAAGTTTAGAGATATCAAAAGAAGATATTCCTGAAAATATTTCATTTGTAAGAGTTAATAAAAATACTGGAGAGATAGACTCAGAAGCGCCTGAAAATACCTACTTTGAATTATTTTTAGACGAAAATATAAATTAATTTTTGAATATACTTAATGACAAAAGAGTCCAAATATTTTCTATATAAGTTGACGGAGAATCTTTGAATTTAGATCTTATATATCTGCCTATATTTCCCTCTAATACAGTAATTATTAATTGAGCTGAAATACCTGCTTGAGTAGTTAGATTCTTTTCGTCTTCTTTGAGCATCTGTCTTAAAACAAGCTCAAATCTCTCATAGAACTGATTAACATTGTCACTTACATTTTGTTCAGCAGATGAGAGAGCTTCTCTTGAGAGAAGTCTTGCAAAACCTTTATTTTTTTCTATGAACAAAATGAAGAAAATGAATATTTTCTTTACTTTTTCTTGAGCAGATATTTTTTCTTTTTTTAATTCATTGCATTTTGCAAATATTGTATCGTCACAAAATGAAAATAATTCAGCGTATATAGATCTTTTACTTGGAAAATGTCTATATAAAGCAGCTTCAGTAATTTTTGATTTTTCTGCAAGAGATGCAGTAGTTATTCTAGATAAATTTTTTTCTTCAAGCATGCTAGCAAGAGATTCTAGTATTATATTCTTTCTATTTTTCTTCATATGCTAATCTAAATTTATATCAATATAGGGACAAATGCGAGATAGTTCATTTATAAAATTACTTTGTATCATTTTTAAATCATTTTCTGAATTACCTTCAAATCTTAACACCAATTTAGGAGTTGTATTAGATGCTCTAATCAAACCCCATCCATTTTTGAAATTAATTCTTAAGCCATCAATCGTAATTTTTTCTCCTTCTAAATTGCAATTTTGAGAAAATTCTTCGATTATTTTAAATTTATTATCATCAGTAACATTTATATTTAACTCAGGTGTTGAATATAACTTTGGCAAATTTTCGTTAATTGTAGAGATATCACAATTTTGTTTTGATATTAGCTCCACAATTCTTGCGCCTGAATAATGACCATCATCAAAACCATACCATTTATCATTGAAAAAAATATGTCCACTCATTTCACCTGCCAGAAGGGGTTTATGTTCTTTAATACCATTTTTAATATGAAAGTGTCCTGTTGGAGACATTATTGGTGTTCCATTTAATTCTTTAATTAGCTCAGGAAGTGTATTTGAACATTTGACATCAAAAATAATAGAGCCTTTTTTGTTTTGAAGGATGTCTTGACTAAGCATCATTAAAATCTTGTCGGGAAAAACAACTTCTCCTTTATTTGTTACTAATCCAACCCTATCGCCATCTCCATCAAATGCTAGGCCCAGATCAGCATTCGATGATATTACAGCTGCTATCAAGTCTTTAAGATTTTCTAATTTACCTGGATCTGGATGATGATTTGGAAAATTGCCATCAATTTCACTAAATAACTCAATGACTTCACAGCCTAATTTTTTATATAAAGCAGGTGCAATACAGCCAGCAGCACCATTACCGCAATCAATAACAATCTTAATTTTTCTATTGGAATTAATTTTAATGTTTTCAACAACTTCTGATATGTAATCATCTTTGATATCTTTATGTACAATCTCTTCTGGATTTATTGAAATTTCTTTTTTTGAAGTGATTAGTTTTAAAATTTCACTTCCTGAAACAGGCTTATCATTTATGACTAATTTAATGCCATTATAGTTTTTAGGATTATGGCTACCTGTGATCATTATCCCGCTTTTATGATCACTCTTTTTTGCAGCAAAGTATAGAAGAGGAGTTGTAACTAGACCAATATTCTCAACTTTTATACCATATTTTGATAATGAATCTGATAATGCATTGAGGAGGCTGACACCAGAAACTCGACCATCTCTACCAACACATATCTCTTTAATGTTCTCTTGCTCACATTTTATTGATATAGCTTTAGCAATGTAACAAACAGCTTCTTCGTTTATTTCTTCAGGGTAAATGCCTCTGATGTCATATTCTCTGAAAATTGAATTTGTTATTTCCACTATTTTGCTTTTGTTATAGTTATGATTTTGCAATAATATCCACTCGTAATTATATCTTGAAACGTGTTTGTAAATACTGAAAAAAAATATATTTGGAAAAATTCGTCATTTCATAAGTGGGATGACACAAATATTCATATACTATCTCATACATTACATTATGGAACTGGAGTTTTCGAAGGCGTTCGTGCTTATATGACTAATAAAGGGCCCGCCATATTCAGACTCCATGATCATACAAAAAGATTATTCGGTGCAGCTTCTAAAATAAGCTTAAAAATCCCATTTTCTGAGAATGAATTAAATAAAGCACAATGCGATACATTAAATAAAAATGACCTTAAAGAGGGGTACTTAAGGCCAATTGTTTATCTCGGTAATGAGGGTCTAGGTTTGAGAGCAAAAGATTTAAGTGTTAATGTTGCGATTGCTGCCTGGGAATGGCCATCATATATGGATCCTGAAGCAAAAAAAAATGGAATATCAGTAATAAAGTCATCTCACAAACAATATGAAAATCCTCTTCATTCAGGTAATAAAATAATTGGTACATATTTTAGTAACACAATGGCCCTTCACGAAGCCCTTGATAATGGCGCAGATGAAGCAATAATGTTGGATAAAAATGGTTATATTTCAGAAGGAAGCGGTGAAAATGTTTTTATTGTAAAAAATCAAACGATCTTTACACCCACTCCTGAGAATTGCTTGAATGGGATTACCCGTCAGTCTGTAATACAAATTGCAAAAGATTTAAAAATGCAAATATATGAAAAAAACATAGATTATGATGATTTATTAAATGCAGATGAAGCTTTTTTTACAGGTACTGCTGTTGAGATAACTCCAATAACAATTGTTGACAACAAACCTGTTAATAATGGCAAAAGAGGCAACATAACTAAAGAACTTCAAGATAAATTTCAGCAAATAATTTCTGGCGAGGATTCTTCTTACGAAAGCTGGCTAACATATACAAACTAAAATTCTTTTGCAAAAATTAAATATAGCAATTCTAAGTTATCGAAGTGCTCAGTTTGGTGGCGGTCAAGGTGTTTATGTGAGAGATATTTCATATGCACTATATTTGATGGGACACAATGTTGATGTTATATCTGGACCACCATATCCCAACCTTCATCCTGAAATTAATTTGATAAGATTACCTGGCCTTAATCTATTTGAAACCTTTTCTTTTAAAGATAGATTAAAAAAATTTTTTAAAAAAAAGTCTAAAAGTTTTTATGATTATTTTGAATTTTTTTCAGTATTATTTGGTGGTTTTCCAGAGCCAAAGACATTTGGTATCAGAGCAAATACCTTTTTAAAAGAAAACAAAAATTATGACTTAATTATTGATAATCAATCTATAAGTGATGGAATGCTTGAAATTCAAAAAAGATTTCCATTTATAGAAATCATTCATCACCCAATATCAATTGATTATAAGCATGAATTAGAGTCATCTAAGAATTTTAAATACAGGATTTCAAGATATAGATGGTATTCATTTTTAAGAATGCAAAAAAGAGTTGCACCAAGAATTAAAAATATAATCACGCCTTCAAAAAGCTCAAAAAACGGAATAATTCAAGAATTTAAATGTAAAGAGGAGTCTATAAATGTCATAAATAATGGCCTAGATACTAATGAATTTGCTCCAATAGAAAATTCAACGAGAAATGAATTTAGACTTATTACCACTGCAAGTGCTGATGTTCCTTTAAAAGGCTTAGATTATTCACTAAAGGCTTTAAAAATTCTTAAAAAAGATTTTCCAAATATTCACTTAATAGTTATTGGCAATATGAAAAAGAATGGACATACAGAAAGATTAATAAAAAAATTAAGACTTAAAAATAATGTAATTTTTAAATCTAATTTAAGTAAAGAACGAATTAGAGAGCTTTATGCATCAAGTTCGATTGCCATTGTTAGCTCATTATATGAAGGCTTTGGTTATCCAGTTATTGAGGCAATGAGCTGCGAAATCCCATTAATTGCAACAAATATTTCTTCAATTCCTGAGCTAGTTTCAAATTATGCTAAATTAATCAAACCAAGAAATGTGGAAATGATATCAAATAGTGTTAAAGAAATATTTTTAGATTATTCTAAATATATTGATATTGCTAAGCAGGGCAGGCAACATGTAATTCAAAATTTCAATTGGATTAAAATCACAGAAGAATATGAGAAAGTTATTTCAAAAACAATAGAAGAATATAACAATGCTAACTTTTAATTTTAAAAAATATGAACTTAATAAAGAAGGTTCAATGCTTGATGTTGGATGTGGAGAGGGCAGACATATATTTGGTGTAATGCAAGAATTTCCAAAGATGAAATGTGTAGGGCTTGATATGGACAATGATTCTCTTAAGAAGGCTGAGGAGGGTTATGAATATTTTGAATCAATATCTGATGCAGGAGCAGAATTTATGAAGGGATCAGCATATTCATTACCTTTCTCAGATGATACGTTTGATTTAATAGTATGTTCCGAAGTTTTAGAGCATTTACATGAATATAATAATGCAGTTGTTGAAATAAACAGGGTTTTAAAACCTGGTGGAAAATTTTTTGCAAGTGTACCTGCATCTTGGCCTGAAAAGGTTTGTTGGTATCTATCTAAGGATTATCAAAATCAACCAGGGGGACATCTGAGAATATTCAATCAAAGAAAACTTATTCGTGAAATTGAAGATTGTGGTTTTAAATTTTTGTCATCTGAAAAATTTCATTCTATACATAGTCCATATTGGTGGTTAAGATGCCTCTTTTGGAATTCTCAGGACAAAAATATACTTGTTAAAGCATATAAGAAGATTCTTGAAAGACATATTCTTAAAAAACCTACATTCATAGATATTATTGATAAATTAATGAATCCGATAATGGGTAAGAGTTTTTCAATGTATTTTGAAAAGATGTAAAGATGCATCATCCTACAAGACTCTATTCTTCAAAGGACTTAGATATTACTTTTTTTGGAAACCTTGGAAAATATATAAGCATAATTCAACAAAAATCTGGAGCAATACCTTCTAACGAAGATGGCTCGCATGATCCATGGGATCATATCGAGTCAATAATGGGATTAAATTTTGTTAAAGAAAATGAAGCCTCAAAAAGAGCTTTTAATTGGCTAGTAAAAAATCAAAATGAAGACGGAAGTTGGTTCGCAAAATACAAAGAAAATATTCCGGTTGAAAAAAACAAGCCAACACATTTTGGGCCATATATTTCTGTTGCAGCTTTACATTATTATAAAATTTTTAATGATAAAGATTTTTTAGAAAAATTGTGGCATGCAATTGAGTTGGCAATTAATTTTTCTTTAAATCTTCAAACTAAGAACGGAACAATTCCATGGTCAATAAATGAACATGGGGAAATAGAGAATGATTTTTTATTAACAGGATCTTCTTCAATATTAAAAAGTATTGAGTGTGGATTAGCAATTTCTAATATTTTAAAGAAAAATAACAATACTGAAAGGTGGACAAAATCATATAATTTATTATCCAAGGCCTTAAAAAACCCAAATGGAAAATTTGATATCTTAAAGGATAGAAAGAGGTTTTCTATGGACTCTTATTATCCAATTTTGTCAGGATGCCTTAATGAAAAACAAATAAAATCGTATATAGATAAAACTTTTTCAGATTTTTATGTTGATGGCATTGGTATAAAGTGTGTTAAAGAAGAACCATGGATTACTGTAGCTGAAACATCAGAATTTATAATATCACTTATGATTCATGGAAATGTGAGAAAGTCTAAGGAACTTTTATTAGATGTCATAAACATTTCTGATGAAAATAAAATTCCATTTATGGGATGGCAGTATGAAGAAAATATTTTTTGGCCAAATGAAAAACCCAGCTGGACAGCGGCAGCTCTGATAATTGCTGCAGATTCTGTATTAAATTTTACAGACGCTTCTGATTTATTTTTAAAAGACCAATCAGCTCTTTATTAAGCACACTACAGTGTCAACACGATCATAAATTTTATAGTTATTTTTTTGTGCTTTTTGAAATATTTCATATGGTGCCTGGCCACCTTCATCAGGATTTTCATAGATATCATGTATTACCAAACAACCGCCTTTTATTATTTTTGATTCCCAGTATTTATAGTCATTGTTAGCTGATTCATATGAATGTCCTCCATCAATGAATAGCATACCTATATTTGATATCCAATTAGAGGATATTTCTTTGGAATCAGCAACTATTGGGACAATATTCTTTGCTTTGCATTGATTTATATTCTCAATTAACAAAGGAAGTGTATTTACTCTTTTATTATTGTGATCATATGTCTCATCATCAAAATATTCCTCATTAATTTGATGTTCCTCGGAACCAAGGTGATGATCAATTGTAAAAACATATTGATCATTTTTTTTAGCACCCAATGAGAGATACATTGATGATTTACCACAATATGTTCCAATTTCTAAAATGGGTCCAAGTGCTGAAAATTTCTTCGCCCATTTAAAAAGAGCCATACCTTCATGATCAGGCATAAATCCTTTTAGATTTTTTATTTGTTGAAAATTCATTGATATATTTTTTTCTTTCCGAGTGTTGATTTAAACCTTCTATGTTGCCAAAGGTATTCATGCGGATAAAGTCTAATCTTATTTTCAATAATTAAATTTAATTGCCGAGAAAAGTTTTCAATAGATGATTGATCTATATTAATCTCTTCAAGATCCAATATGAGTTTTCCATTATTAAAATAGGAGTTTATAAAAAAAACTTTACATCCAGTTTTTTCAATAATTTTTAATGGTGCTGTAACTGTTGCAGCTGGAATTCCAAAAAAATTTACCTTTATAGATTTTTTGATTCCATAATCTTGATCTGGTGCGTATAAAACAGTCTTACCTTTCTTGAGCCATCTCATAAAAGTTAGAGTGTTATCCCTATCTGTAATTCCTTTCATGCTTTTAAGTCTTCCTGATCTTTGAATATTTTCAAACATTTTTGAATTATGTTCTCTTTCAATACCATAAATTTCTGAATGCATTGCTAGAATTCTTGAATCAAGCTCAAGATGAAGGGAATGTTTAAATAACAACAGAATACCATTCTTGTCATTTTGATTATTTAATATAGCTTGGAGACCATTAATTTTATATGGAATATTTTTTTTTATTCTATTATCAGACCAAAACCATGAAATACCTGTATCAAATATAACTTTGGCAAATTCGATTGTATTTTTTTTATGGATATTATCTCTATCTTTTTGACTAAGATCTTTAAAGCATAGGTCAATATTTACTTTACTTATACGGTTTCTTTTTAGCGGTAACCAATTAATAAAATGACCCAAAACTGTAGCAATGAAATTTTGAAATCTTCTTGGAAAAAAAACTAATATTTTCCAAAAAATAATTAGAATTACCAATAAAGCATTTTTCATTTGAAATTACGATGTATCATTACAATGTGAATCATTAGATATTTTATGATGTTATTTATCTATAATTTAGTTTTATTAATTTTATTACCTCTTATGGTAACAAGAATTATAATTAAGGGCTTAAAAGATAGAGATTATTTATCTAATTTCTTAAATAGATTTGGATTATATAGGGAGGCTTCCAGAGAAAATCTCATATGGTTTCATGCCGTTAGCTTGGGTGAGGTAATTGGTTCAGAGCAACTTGTAAGAAAATTTGTTTATGATAAAAACGTAATACTCACAGTATCAACGCCCACTGGTTTAAGACATGCTCGTAAAATATATGGGAACGATGTTATTGTTGTATACGCACCTTGGGACTTCTTTTTATTTGTGAACGTATTTATAAAAAAATTTAGTCCTTCTTGCCTTATTTTATTCGAAACAGAGATATGGCCATCAATGATATATCTAACATCTAAAAGAAAGATTCCAATAGCTTTATCAAATGCAAGATTGTCAGAATCCTCTCTTAATAGATATCTATTATTTAAATCATTTTCAAAATTTATAATTAAAAAAATATCCTTAGTTTTGGCTCAAAGCGAGAAACATGTTGAAAGATTTGTTCAAATTGGTGCCCAAAATGAGAAAATCAAAAAAGTTGGCTCAATCAAATTTGATGCTGAAGTACAAAACAATATTGGATTCAATAAGGTAATTTCAAATGATAAGTTTTTTCTTGCAGCTAGCACTCATGAGGGAGAAGAGGAGATTATTATAGATTCATACCATAAATTACTAGGAGATTTTCCAAATCTAAAATTAATAATAGTGCCAAGACATCCTGAAAGAGCTAATTCAGTATTTGAAATTTTTAAAAATCAGAAAATTAATGCAGTTATAAAATCAGATCTTAATTTTGAAAGAGAAAATTCAAATGCAATTATTATTAATGCAACTGGAAAATTGGACTCTTTATATGATTTTGCTGAAATAGCTTTTATCGGCGGCAGCCTATTTAAAAAATATGGAGGACACAATCTCATTGAGGCTGCAAAGAATAAATGTGCAATCATTGTTGGACCATACATGAAGAATTTTGAGGATATTTTAAATTTATTTAAAAATGAAAATGCTTGTATTCAAATTGAGTCTAAATCTGAATTAACAAATGCTTTCAAAGAATTGCTAAATAATAATGAATTAAGAATTAATATGATAGATAATGCTACTGAGGTGGTGGCCAATAATAGGGGCTCATCAGATAAACAATTTAAATATATAAATGACTTAATTAATTATGAAATTAGTAACAGCAATAATTAAACCTTTTAAGGTTGAAGAGGTAAGAACTTCATTAGATGAAATTGGAGTTTCTGGAATGACAATGACTGAGGTTAAGGGTTTTGGAAGGCAAAAAGGCCATACAGAACTATATAGAGGAGCAGAATATACCATTGATTTTCTCCCTAAGATAAAAATTGAGATAGCAGTAACTGATGAAATGGTAGAACAAGTTAAAGCTGCAATAATAAAGTCATCTGCTTCTGGAAAAATTGGAGACGGAAAGATATTTATTTCACCAATCGATGAGGTTGTTAGAATTAGAACTGGTGAAACTAATGAGGATGCTCTCTAATAAACAAATTAGACAAACCAATAGTTTTTCTTTTTGGGCCTACCGCATCTGGGAAAACAGATCTCGCTATAAATTTAGCAAAAAAATTTCCTGTTGAGTTGATTAGCGTTGACTCAGTTATGGTTTATAAAGATTGCGATATTGGTTCAGCAAAACCTAACAAAAATGTTCTTGCAAAATATCCTCACCATTTGGTAGATATTATTTGTCCAAATGAAGTTTTCACTGTTGCAGATTTTTATAGACGTTCAATGGAAATTATTAAAATTACTCATAATAAAAATAAACTTCCAATTTTTGTTGGCGGCTCAATGATGTATTTTAAATCTTTATATACTGGTATAAATGATTTGCCTGAAAGAGATCAAAAATTTAGAGATAGCCTCAAAAAACTTAAAACTAGTAACAAAGATTTCTTTCTTCATGAAAAACTGAATCAAATTGATCCTGAGTATGCTAAGAAAATAAATAAAAATGACGAAATAAGGATAATTAGAGCTTTAGAAGTATTTGAAAAAAGTGGAAAAAGAATGAGTGAAGTCTTTTTAGATAATAATAAAGATTGTTTATCAAATAAATTTGATGTTTCTCAATTTTGTATTTCAATCGACAGAAATATTCTTCATGAAAGAATTAAAACTAGATTAAAAAAAATTATAAAACAAGGTTTGGTTGATGAGGCGAAGAATTTACTTAACAAGTATGATCTTGATCTTAACCACCCCCTTAGAAAATCAGTTAACTATAAACAGGCTTTTGAGTTCATAGAAAAAAAACATGATCATGAAACTTTTTTTGATAAAGCGTTATTTGCAACAAGACAACTTGCAAAAAGACAAACTACATGGATAAGAAGTTGGGATAAATTTAAAGAAATCGATTTAATGGAACCTAAGGTGCTAGAAAATGACGTTAAAAAGTTAATTACAGCACTTTAAATGTAATAATAAGTCCCAACATAAGTTTATAATACAATTTCAAACGAGGTAATACATAAAAGTGAACTGGGAAAATCAAAATAATAAAGATCCATGGGGCAATAAAAATGATGCTCCTGACTTTGATGATTTAATGAAGAAATTTTCATCCATTCTTGGAGGTAAAAAATCTTCAAGTAACGGATCTGCTGGAAGCGGAAATAGTGGTGGATTTAAGTTTCCATCTTCTAGAATGCTAATGTACGCTTTATTTGGATTCTCAATCGTATATGCATCTCAATGTATATATCAATTAGATGCTTCTGAAAGAGCAGTAATACTGAGACTCGGAAAATTTTATGAAGAACAGGAAGAAGGTCTTAACTTTAGACTTGCTGGTATTGATGATAGATATATTGAGAATGTATCACTAACAAGACGATACACTCAAACTAATAGTATGCTTACAAAAGATGAGAACATAGTTGATGTTACAGTTTCAGCTCAATATAGAATCGCAAATTTAAAAGATTTTGTCCTCAACGTTAAGGATCCTGAAGGCAGTTTAAGGAATGCTATTGAAAGTGCATTAAGGCATGTCGTTGGAGACAATACATTAGATCAGACGCTAACCGTTGGAAGAGAAAATATCGCTCAAGAAGTTCAAACTAGACTTCAGTCTTATTTAGATATTTATCAAACAGGCTTGATTGTTCAACAGGTTAATATAGAAAAAACTGATCCTCCTGCTGCAGTAAAGAATGCTTTTGACGATGTTGTTGCTGCTAGGGAGGATAAGGAAAGATTACAAAATGAAGCCGAAAGATATGCATTATCTATTGTCCCTGAGGCTAGAGGACAAGCTCAGGCAAGGATCAGAGGTGCTGAGGCTTACAAAGAAGAGGTTGTTGCAAAAGCTGAAGGTGAAGTTGAGAGATTTAATCAACTCCTCGAGGAATATGCAAAAGCACCTGAGGTTACAAGAGATAGATTGTATTTAGATGCATTACAGTCAGTTCTTTCTAATTCAACCAAAATTATGGTTGACGTTGAGGGCGGTAACAATCTTTTATATTTACCTCTAGATAAAATAATGGAAGAAAATAAAAAGAAAGGTGATGATGATGAATAGAAATACTTTTTACATAATTTTTGCTGCATTAACTTTTGGCCTACTAATTAATAGTTTTTTTGTAGTAAACGAAAAAGAAAGAGCAATCGTTTTTCAATTTGGTGAAGCAGTTAGGCCTGATATTCCTGTAGGATTTCATTTTAAATTACCAATTATTCAAGATGTAAAAAAATATGACGCAAGAATTCAAACGCTTGATGAAGAGCCAGATCGTATCTTAACTGTTGAAAGTAAATATTTGCTGGTTGACTCGTTTATTAAATATAGAATTACTGATGTACTAACATTTTACAAAGCCAACAATGGAAGTTTTAATAGTCTTAACAGTTTGCTTGGACAAAGGTCTGAATTTGTTTTAAAAAATAATTTTGGTAAGAGAACAGTTAAAGAAGTTGTTTCTGGTGAAAGAGATGAATTAATGAGCATTATG
The DNA here is from genome assembly GCA_902612915.1 of uncultured SAR86 cluster bacterium. GTDB lineage: Bacteria > Pseudomonadota > Gammaproteobacteria > Magnimaribacterales > D2472 > SAR86A. The sequence goes on from CACMFH010000001.1 coordinate 49,988, forward strand.
CTTAGCTCTCTAAATGAATCTGTTAAAGATTTGGGTGTTGAAATAATTGACTTTAGAGTTAAAAGAATTGATCTTCCCTCAAATTTAAGTAATTCCGTTTACGAAAGAATGAGAACTGAAAGACAGAGACTTGCTGAGGAACTTCGATCAGAAGGAAAGGAAATTGCCAGAGAAATCAGAGCAATTGCTGATAAAGATAAAGTTGTCATATTAGCTGAGGCCTATAAAAAAGCTGAAGAATTGAGAGGTGAGGGTGATGCTGAAGCTGCAGGTATATATGCAGAATCGTTTTCACAAGATCCAGAGTTCTATGAATTTACAAGAAGTATGAAAGCTTATGTAGAAACATTTGAAAACAAATCAGATGTTATGCTAATTGATTCAGATTCAGAATTTTTTAAATATCTTAACGATAAAAAAGATCAAAATTAGGCTTACAAGTGTCTAACAATACTTTAATCCTAGGTCTTCAGTGGGGAGACGAGGGAAAGGGAAAGATTGTTGATAACCTTAGTGAAGATATAGATGTTGTCTGCCGATTCCAAGGTGGGCATAATGCAGGTCATACAATTAAAGTTGATGGAGAGAAAACCGTACTTCACTTAATCCCATCAGGAATACTCCATGAACGTTCTAAATGTTTAATTGGCAATGGTGTGGTTCTAGCCTTAGACGCACTTGATATAGAAATTAAAAATCTAAAAAAAAGAAATATAACGTTTAATGATAGATTTTTTGTAAGTTCAGCTTGTACTTTAATTTTACCCAGTCACATATCAATTGATAAAGCTAGAGATAAAACAGAATCAATTGGTACAACTGGAAGGGGGATAGGTCCTGCTTACGAAGATAAAATTGGAAGAAGAGCCCTAAGGTTCGGAGACCTTGGCGACAAGACAAATCTGAAAGAAAAAATTAGCTCTCTAGTTGAATACCATAATAGGTTATTAGATTTATATCACCAAAAACCACATGACATTAATGAGGTATATGAAGAAGTAATTAGATACGAAGAATTGTATAAAAATTATTGCGTTGACTCTCAAAAGTTGATGCAGAAATGGGTTGAAGAAAACAGATCTATATTATTTGAAGGAGCTCAGGGAACTCTTTTAGATATTGATCATGGTACTTATCCTTATGTAACGTCTTCTAGTACAACTGCAGGAGGTGTCTCTACTGGTTTAGGAATAGGCCCAAAGTATATTGATAAAATAATTGGGATATCAAAGGCATATACGACTAGGGTTGGTGAGGGGCCTTTTATTACAGAACTTTTTGATGATAATGGCAAAATGCTTGCTGAAAGAGGAAACGAGTTTGGAGCAACAACTGGAAGACCAAGAAGATGTGGTTGGCTTGATCTAGTTGCATTAAAAAAAGCTATTTTTACAAATTCTGTTACAGACCTTTGCATTACAAAGCTTGATGTTTTAGATGAAATGAAAAAGATTAATGTATGTATTGATTATGAAAATGATCTGCCAGTATACAAAGATTTTGAAGGTTGGTTATCCTCAACCGAAGGCATTACTAAATACGATAGTCTCCCTAAAAATGCAAAAATCTACATAAAATATATTGAAGATTTTGTTAAGTGCAAAGCTTCAATTATTTCAACCGGACCATATAGAGATCAAACAATTTTTAAATAATTTTTAAATACCTTTTTTTAAAATTTTATCCAATGTTGCATTTAAAAATTTATAGGAGTCAGGGCTTGAAAACTTCTTTGCTAACCTAATAGATTCATCAATAATTATAGGTTTGTCCAAGGTGCCATAAAACATTTCGTTGATAGCAAAAATTAGAATAGATTTATCAATCAATTCAATACTAGAACTCGAAATTTTTGCTGATTTAATTACTGATTCAATCTCTTTTTTATTTTTATCAATAGATTTTAGTGAGTCAGCAAATTCATTGAAATTAACTTTCTTATTCTTATGCTCTTCTTTAAATTGAGTTATTATTTCTTGAACATCATCATTACTAAATAACATTTGATAAATAGCTTGAATTAAATATTCCCTTGTTTTAATTTTTATCTTGAAATTAGACAGATTTTTCATCAATAAGACTTATTAATGCATTAGTATTATTTTTTGTATTTTCTTCTAGTCTTTCAATAAGCTGGTTTTCATTTTCAACACAAATAACATTATTAATTATTGCAATGTCACAATAATTTTCAGCTAGTGAGCCAATAGATCTAAAAGTTTCGTGAGTTACTAAATCATAATGACTTGTTTCACCCCTAATAATAATCCCCATAAAAATAATACCAACAAAGTCATTTTTGTTTAGTTTATTTTTTGCAAGAGCAGCAAGCTCAATTGCACCTGGTGCTCTTGCTATAGAGCACTTGAAATCATTGTTTAAGATTTCAGATGAAACTTTTATCATTTGTGAGATGTAGTTTTCATACCATGATGTATGAACTATCAATACATTATTCATTTATAAATCCTGTGATTTCAATGTCAAAACCAGATACAGCATTATATTTTGTTGGAGTGCCTAAAACGGTTATTTGTTTTAGATTTAATGCTCTTAGAATCTGAGATCCAACTCCAATAACTCGTCTATTACTTTTTGGTTCTATTTCCTTCTCTTCAAGCTTATTAAGCCAATAACTTTTTGCATCTCTATGATTTATAAGAACTAGCAATCCATTACCTTCTTCAGCAATTCTCTTCAATGATCTTCTTATTGACCAATTTTTACCAAGATCATCAATTCCTAATAAATCTTGCAGTATGCTTTGAGTTTGCACCCTTACTAAGGGCGATTCCTTAGCATTAAGATCACCCATTGAAAGAGAGAAGTGGTATTCATCATAGATTTTATCTCTCCATACATTAAGTTTAAATTTACCAAACTCATTTTCAACATCTTTATCTAAAATAGACTCTATTGTCGCTTCCATTGAAAGTCTGTAATCAATTAAATCTGCAATTGTTCCAACTTTAATTTTATTTTCTTTGCCAAATTTTATTAGATCATCTCGTCTAGCCATTGTTCCGTCGTCATTCATAATTTCACAGATAACTCCAGCAGACTGAAGGCCTGCTAGCTTAGCTAGGTCACATGCTGCTTCGGTATGCCCAGCTCTACTTAAAACACCTCCCTTCATAGCTTTTAATGGAAAAATATGACCAGGTTGAACAATGTCTGATGAACTTGAGTTTTTATCAACTGCTGTTTTTATTGTATGTGCTCTATCTGCAGCTGAAATACCTGTTGTTATTCCCTTAGCAGCCTCAATTGATACTGTGAAGGCTGTTTTGTTAGCGGCTCTATTATTATTAGTCATCATTTGTAGATTATATTTATCACAAAGTTTCTTACTCATCGGAAGGCATATCAATCCTTTGCCTTTTGAGGCCATAAAATTAATTATCTCAGGTGTTACTAAATCAGCAGCACAGACAAGATCTCCTTCGTTTTCTCGCGATTCGTCATCAACAATAATTACCATTTTTCCTGATTTAATATCATCAATTATTTCAAGAATGTTACTTTTATCCATTTTTTTTAAATACTTCTTTTATATCGCTATCAATTTTATAGGAGGATTCTAATTTAAAACCATAATTTTCAATAGCATTATTTTCTTTAAACCAGCTTACAGCTTTATCACCAAGTTCATTATTTGAAGTATATGAAATAATTTCATCTACAAGGCCTAACTGTAAAAAAGAATTAGCTAACTTAGGACCAGCTTCAATTAATATCGAGCAAAAATCTTGATCTTTAAATGATTTTATTATCTGTGCAAGATCTTTATTTTTATATATTTGGACATCGTTATCTTTAAAAAAATTTAGCTCCTTATCACAATCTTTACTTGTTAATAATATTTTCTTAGGTTGATTGGTTGGAAAATTTACTCGTGCATTCATTCTTGGATTATCATTTCTTAAAGTATTTCCCCCTGTGAGAATTGCATCACACGAAGCTCTTAATATTTGCACATCATCCCTTGAAGACTTTGAAGTAATAATTGTTCTCTCTTCACTTTCGATATGCGATTTTCCATCTAAAGAAGATGCAATTTTCAAAATAATATAAGGTTTGTTGTTAGTATGCTTAAAGAAAAAGTATTTATTCTGATTTTTGACAATATCTTCATGAATGCCAACAGTGACGTCAATACCATTTTTTTTAAGAATTTCGATACCTTTACCGGCAACCTTTGGATTAGGATCAATAGAACCAATCACAACTTTTTTAATTCCTGTTTCAACAATCTGTTCAGCACATGATCCAGTTTTACCAACATGGCTACATGGCTCAAGAGTGCATACTAATGCCAACTCAGAAAAGTTATTAAATTTTTTCCCTTGATGCTTTTTAGCATTAGAAATTGCATTTATTTCAGCATGATTGCTACCATAAATCTCATGATAACCCTCTGAGATAATTTCATTATCATTGCATAAAATTGCCCCAACAACAGGATTTGGTTTTGCAGTATATTTAAAAGTTTCCGCATTGGTAACAGCACGAAGCATAAGTTCTTCGAAATTCATTTTTTTGATTTCTTTTTCTTTGGTTTTTCTTTTGCTAAAGAACTTATTTCTTCTGAAAAATCTTGAATATCTTGAAAGTCTCTGTACACAGAAGCAAATCTAACGTAAGCAACTGTATCAACTTCTTTAAGAGCATTCATCATTATTTCTCCAATTTCAATAGACTTAATTTCACGCACACCTCTTATTCTTATTTCCTTTAATATTTTCCCAAATACAATATCGATTTCTTCAATTGATAGTGGCCTTTTTTCAAGAGCCCTTAACATTCCTTTCTTTAATTTTGATCCATTAAATGGCTGTCTTTCCCCATTACTCTTAATAACCCTAGGTAAGGCTAGATCTGGGGTTTCAAATGTAGTAAATCTTGAGTGACATACTTCACATTCTCTTCTTCTTCTAATTTGAGAACCATCTGCTACTAATCTTGAATCAATTACTTTAGTATCTTCTGCTTGGCAAAAAGGACAGTACATCTATAGATTATATACTGGAAAATTACTTGTAAGTTTGTGGACTTCTTCCTTGATGGTCTTTTGTAATTCTTCATTATCAAAATTATTAATAATATCTGATATCCAATTGGCTACTTGAATAATTTCTTCTTCTTTAAACCCTCTAGTTGTAGCTGCTGGCGTACCAATTCTTATTCCTGAAGTCACAAATGGTGATGCCGGATCATTTGGTACTGAATTCTTATTTACTGTTATGTTGACTGAGCCAAGAACTCTTTCAAGATCTTTTCCAGTAATTCCTTTACTTCTAAGATCAACTAATATTATGTGATTCTCGGTTCCATTAGACACAATGTCTATTCCATTTGACATTATTGTTTCAGCCATTGTTTTTGCATTATCCATGACCTGTTTTATATAAATTTTAAATTCAGGATCTAAGGCTTCTTTAAAGCATAGTGCTTTCGCAGCAACCACGTGCATAAGAGGACCACCTTGTGAACCTGGAAATACAGCAGAGTTAAGTTTTTTTTCAATTTCTTCATTTGCCTTTGCAAGAATAATTCCTGACCTAGGACCTCGTAATGTTTTATGTGTAGTTGACGTAACAACATCTGCATATGGAACTGGAGATGGATATAGATCAGCAGCAACTAGGCCAGAAACGTGAGCCATATCAACAAGAAAATAGGCTCCGGTCTCATCGGCAATTTCTCTAAATTTTTTCCAATCGATTATTCCTGTAAAAGCGGAAAAACCTGCGATTATTAATTTAGGTTTATGTTCTATTGCAAGTGATCTTACCTGATCATAATCTATATCATGAGTTTCAGGATGTAGCCCGTATTGAATACTTTTATAATTTCTACCAGAAAAATTTACCTTTGAACCATGTGTTAAATGACCACCATGATCTAAGCTCATACCAAGAATAGTATCGTTTGGTTGCAAAAGAGCTAAGTAGGCTGCTGCATTAGCTGATGATCCTGAATGAGGTTGAACATTCGCATAATCTGCTTTAAAAAGTTCTTTTGCTCTATCTATTGCAAGATTCTCTGCAATATCAACATTTTCACAACCACCATAGTAACGCTTTGAGGGATATCCCTCAGCATATTTATTAGTCAAAAGAGAACCTTGAGCTTCAAGGATTCGTTTTGATGCATAATTTTCTGAGGCTATTAATTCAATATGATCTTCTTGTCTTTCAGCTTCATGTTGAAAGGATGCCCACAATTCATTGTCATAATCTTTTATGGTGTTATTATTCGAAAAAATACTATCGCTTCTTGATGATTTCATAATTATTTAATTTAATTTAATTTTTAAAAACAGGATTTATAGTAATTTTATATTATCTATGGTCTTTTGTGCACAAAAGGTCTTTTTCTTTTTGGATAACATGATTTACAAATTTTACATTCAATTCCATGACAAGCTCTCGCCATACAGTGTTCTCTTCCCCAAAAAATAATTTGTAAATGGAGTTTATTCCAAGATTCTTTTGGAAATATTTTTTTTAAATCTTCTTCAGTTTTTTTAACGCTTTTACCGTTTGTAAGACCCCATCTTTGCGCTAACCTGTGGATATGAGTATCAACTGCAAATGCAGGTATTCCAAAACCTTGGCTCATAACTACAGAAGCAGTTTTGTGCCCAACTCCAGGTAATTTTTCTAGATCAGAAAAATTATTTGGAACTTTTCCTTTATATTTTTTTATTAACATTTTTGATAGCTGCAAGATAGCTTTTGATTTTTGAGGGCCCAGTCCGCAAGGTTTTATAATTTCATATATTTTCTCTACAGACATTTGAGACATTTTTTCAGGATTAGGTGCAAGTTTAAATAAAGCAGGAGTTATTTGATTAACTCTTTCGTCAGTACACTGAGCAGATAATAAAACAGCTATGAGCAAAGTGTATGTATCTTTATGGTCTAAAGGTACTGGTGTTCTTGGATACGTGTCATCCAAAATTTTTTTTATTATGAAAGCTCTTTCGGATTTAATCATGCTAATAAATGTAGCATAATAATTTTAAAAATATGGATACAAATCAAATTAAGCAAAATTTATTAAAACTAAAAGATTCTTTTTTGGAAGAAACTGAAGAAAACAAAAAAATGCTAGATATTTATATAAATTATATTGAAGGCAATGCTTCTGACGAAGATATTGAAAATGCAAATAAACAGTTAAAGCAAATTTTTAAAAGCTTAGGTCTTGGTATTTTGGTTATTCTTCCATTTAGCCCAATTTCAATTCCGTATGTACTTAAAAAAGCTAAAGAGCATGATATAGACCTTATACCCGAATGGTATAAGGCTTTAAGTAAAGATAAAGATAGACTAGAATAGTTAAGCTTTAATTGGAGTAATTATGAAAAATGTAGTAATTGTAGACAGTGTTAGAACTGGATTAGCAAAATCACATCGAGGCGGTTTTAATATGACCAGGCCTGATGAAATGCTTGCACATATTATAGATGCAATGTTGGATAGAAATCCTAATTTACCTCCTGAAGAGGTTGAAGATATTATTATGGGTTGTGGAAATCCTGAAGGTGCTCAAGGTCATAATGTTGGAAGAAATGCAGCAGTATTATCTAAATTACCAATAACAACTGGTGGAACAACTATAAATAGATACTGCTCCTCTGGGCTTCAGTCAATATCAATGGCGGCAGGCCAAATAATGGCTGGTTCATATGACACAGTTATTGCTGGCGGGGCAGAAACTATATCTATGATGAATATGAATATGGATAACTTTGTTAATGAGAGATTAGCTGAGGAAGTTCCAGGAATCTATTTTCCAATGGGAATGACAGCAGAAGTTGTTGCAAAACGATATGAGGTTTCAAGAGAAGCTCAGGATGAATATGCTTTTGAGAGTCAAATGAGGACTGCTGCAGCTCAGCAATCTGGCGGTTATGATGATGAAATCATACCAATGGATACTAAAATGCTTCTAACTAATAAAGAAACAGGTGAATCAAAAGAAATTGACTATACAGTTGATAAAGACGAATGTAACAGACCAGAAACTACTCTCGAAGGCTTAGCATCTTTAAAACCAGTTTTTGATCCTGAAAATGGTTCTGTTACCGCAGGAAACTCTTCACAATTATCTGACGGAGCATCAGTAACTTTGGTTATGTCAGAAGACAAAGCTAAGGAACTAAATTTAAAACCTTTAGCTTATTTTAGAGGTTTTACTACTATGGGTTGTGAGCCAGACGAGATGGGAATTGGGCCAATTTATTCTGTTCCAAAATTATTAAAAAATTACAATCTTTCTGTAGATGACATTGATGTCTGGGAGCTTAATGAAGCCTTTGCAGTTCAAGTAGTATATTGTAGAGATAAGCTTGGCATACCTATGGATAAGCTTAATTTAGATGGTGGTTCGATCTCAATTGGACATCCTTTTGGAATGACTGGTTCTAGACAAGTTGGACACCTTGCAAGACAGCTTCAAAATTTGGATAAACAGTTTGGTGTTGTGACAATGTGTGTTGGCGGTGGAATGGGAGCCAGCGGATTGTTTGAAAGATATCCTTCTTGATATCAGAATCAGCAATTTTAAATTGCTTTCAACATTTAGTTGATCTTAATAAAGATGATATTGTAATAGTTGGATCTGGAGACGATGCTGCTGTAATAAAATCTCAAGAGAAAGATCTTGTCCATTCTGTTGATATTTCAAAAATTAATTCTCATTTTCCTGAAGATTCCATGCCTCAGGACATCGCATACAGATCTATTGCAGTTGCTTTGAGTGATTTAGCTGCCATGGGAGCATTTCCAGCATTTATATCAATTGGCCTGACATCAAATATTACTGATTTGAAATGGTATAAACAATTTACTCGCGGAGTAGAGGAAATACTGAATGAGTATCAACTAAAGTTGATTGGAGGAGATGTAACAAATGGTGAAATTAGTGTATGTGTAAATGTTTTTGGTTATGCATATGAGAAGAATATCTTAAGATCAACTGCAAAAGTTGGCGATTTAATATATATAACTGGTCCACTTGGAGAAGGAAGAAAGGGATTAGAAGATTGGAAAAATAATCAACAAACAAAATACATCAAAAAGTTTTTTAAACCTAAAGTGGATTTTGATAAAAGTAAATATATTTCTAAATATGCCAATAGTTGTATTGATATTTCAGATGGATTAATGAAAGACCTATCTAGAATATGCAAATCTTCGGAAGTAGGCGCTGAGATAATCTATGAAAATATACCCATAACAAATGATATCGATGATCTGTCTTATGGCGACGACTATAAATTGTGTTACACATGTTCACCGGAATTTAGAGATAACGAATTTATATCACAAGACTTTTGCATTGGTGAAATAAAGTCAGATACCGAAATCATTTTAAATAAAGGTAATTCATCAATTAATTTTAAAAAACATGGATGGGATTCTTTTGAATAAAAGAATTGGAATAATTGGCGGTGGAATTACTGGCCTTATAGTTGGTATTTTTTTAGCAAAAGAGGGACATAAGGTATCAATTTTTGAAAAAAATACTTTACTAAGTGAGACAAGCTCAAAAACGACAAAACTTTTACATGGAGGATTGAGATATCTTGAGAATTTTCACTTTAATGAAGTGAAAAATGGCCTAAATGATAGATCGTGGTGGCTAGAAAATTTCCCAAATCATACAAGAAAATTGAAGATACTTATTCCATTTAACAATATATTCTCCCTAACATTAATTAAATCTTTTTTTGGAATTAAGTTATATGAATTTTTAGCAGGCTCAAAAAATTTAGGCAAAAGCTCAATATCAAAGCAAATCAAGAGTGATCATTTTGTTCTAAAAGATAACTATAAAACATATTTGTCATTTTTTGATGGAAGTATGGATGATGAATCTCTTGGAAGAGAATTAATTTCATTAGCGAAAGAACTTAATATAGAAATACTTGAATTTAATGAAGTCAAAAACTTTGATACTCAAGGTACTGTTAATAAACGTCATTTTGACAAAATAATTTTAGCAGTAGGCCCATGGTCAAAAATGTTACTCGAACAAAATAAAATTAAGAGTCAAAAAGACATCGATTATATAAAAGGTAGTCATTTGATAATTAATAGAAGGTTAGAATCTGGTTTGATGTTCTCAGGCATATGTAAGTCTAGATATATTTTTGCCTTACCTTATAAAGACCATACCTTGCTAGGAACAACAGAAGAAAAAGTCTCTCATCCTGAGTTTCCAGAGATAAGTAAAGATGAAATGAAATATCTTATTGATAGTTTTAATCAAATTTTAAGAAAACCTATCTCTAAAAATGAAATAATCAGTGCGTATTCTGGAGTAAGACCCTTAATAAAATCAAAAGAGAATTTTCATAAATCCTCAAGAGATTTCTTTATTCAAGAAAATGACTCACTCTTAACTATATTTGGTGGCAAATGGACAACATCGCCTACCATTGCTAGAAAAATTGTTACAATGATTTGAGATGCAGAAATTCCCAAATTTAAAAGATCCATATCATTTTTTAGCAACCTTAGGTGGTCTTGGACTTTCTCCTATCGGGCCGGGTACTGTTGGAAGTATATTTGGTTGGTTCATTTTTATAGTTTTGTCTCATTTTATTAGTGCAATTGCTCTAGTTATTTTGACAACTTTTATAATTATATTTTCAGTTTTTATATCTAGCATTGTAACCAAGGACCTTATCGAAAAAGATCATAAATCTATTGTAATTGATGAATTGGCTGGCATATGGTTAGCAATGATTCCTGTAATTTTTATTGCTTCATCACAATATGAAAGATTAATATATGCATTGCTTGCACTAACAATGTTTAGAATATTTGATATTTCAAAACCTTTTCCAATTTCGTACATAGACAAAAATTTTAAAAATGGATTTGGAGTTGTTCTTGACGATCTTATTGCTGCAATTTTTGCAGCAATATTTGCTTCACTTACAACAGTTTACTTAATTTAGATTTAATATTTTCTACGTCTAAACCAGCTTCAACTAACATTTCTTCTCTAGAGGCATGCTCAATAAATTTATCAGGAATACCAAAAAGGATTGATCTAACGTTTAAATTCTCTTTTGATGCAAATTCTTGAACAGCACTTCCAGCACCACCCATAATTGAACCATCCTCAATAGAAATGAAAACCTTTACCTTTTTAAAAAGTTTTCTTAAAAGCTTTTCGTCTAAAGGTTTTACAAAACGCATATCCACTAGAGTGGCCTTTAGTTCTTTTGAGATTTGATTTGCTTCATTTAAAAGAGTTCCAAAGTTCAAAATTACTATTTCTGAACTTTCTTCATTGATTATATTTGCTTCTCCAATCTTTAAAGGCTTTAGATCTTTATCAACATTACTATTTGGCCCAGTACCTCTTGGATATCTCACAGAGGCTGGCCCATTATGTAAGTATGCTGTCGTTAATAATTTTCTTGTTTCATTTTCATCTGAAGGAGTACAAATCACCATATTTGGAATGCATCTTAAGTAAGCAATATCATAATTTCCTGAGTGAGTGGGACCATCTTCACCAACAAGACCAGATCTATCTAACGCAAATGTTACATCAAGATTTTGAACTGCAACATCATGAATTAATTGATCATACGCTCTTTGTAAAAAAGTTGAGTATATTGCTACTACTGGCTTCTTTTTTTCAACTGATAAACCAGCTGCAAATGTTACGGAATGTTGCTCAGCTATTGCAACGTCAAAGTATCTATCTGGAAATTTTTTACTGAACTCAACAAGTCCTGATCCCTCTCTCATCGCTGGTGTAATGCCAATAAGATCATCACTTATTTGAGCCATATCTATAATCCATTCGCCAAATATATCTTGATATTTTTTTTGCTTAATTTTTTTATCTTTTATTGCGTTTATCTTTCCTATAGCATGAAAACCTATTCTGTCGGCTTCTGCTGAATCTAGACCCGCACCTTTTTTTGTTATTACGTGAAGAAATTGAGGACCTTCAAATTCTTTTAAATTTGAAATGACATCTTTAAGCTCTTTTAAATTATGACCGTCTATAGGACCAATATAATTTAAGCCTAGTTCCTCAAAAATAGTTCCTGGTGCAACCATTGCTTTCATTTGCGTTTCTACTTTTCTAGCTAAATGATATGCCTGAGGTAAAGGTTTCAAGAAACTAGAACCACTTTTTTTAATACCCTTGTAAGTTTTTGATGCCCATATTCTTGAAAAGTAATTTGATAAACCGCCAACATTTTCAGATATAGACATATCATTATCATTTAATATTACTAATAAATTCGGTTTTAAATGTCCTATATGACTCAGTGCTTCGAAAGCCATGCCTGCAGTCATTGCTCCATCACCTATTACAGCAACATGTTTTTTATCTGGATTTGAATTTTTTGTAGCCTCCGCCATTCCAACAAGTGCACTTAAAGATGTGCTTGAATGACCAACCCCAAATGTATCATATTCACTTTCTGATCTTGAAGGAAAGGGCGCTAAACCATCCTTCTTTCTAATAGACATAATTTTATCTTTTCTTCCAGTAAGAATTTTATGAGGATAAGCCTGATGTCCAACATCCCACACTAGATTGTCATATGGAGTGTTATAAAGATGATGAAGTATTATTGTAAGCTCTATAACACCAAGTCCGCCCCCTAAATGACCACCACTTTGGCCCACAGAATACAGCAAAAATTCTCTCAACTCACTTGCGAGAGTCTCAAGTTCATTTATGGAAAATGATCTTAAATCTGAAGGATAATCAACTGAATCTAATAATGGCGTATTTGGTAACTCAGTTGGTATTTCTTTAAAAATTTTCAATTTATTTTTCTCTGTAGCAAATGTATTTTGCTAATTCTATCAGTAAATCAATTTCACCGGATTTAATGTTTTTTATTTCATTAATTGCTGACTCACAAAGATCTTTTGACTTTTTAATAGATTCATCTAGGCCAAGAATATTTACATATGTAGCCTTAGAATTTTTTTTATCAGAATTAATATTTTTTCCTAAAGCTTCCTCGTTTGAGATCACCTCAAGAATATCATCTGTTATTTGAAATACTAAACCAATTTTATTGCCAAAACTTTTTATAAAATCTTTTTCTTCAAAATTATCATTTCCAATTTGACCTAACATCACAGAACACTCTATGAGCTTGCCAGTTTTTAAAGTATGAATATTTTCAATTAATTGTTCATTTATTTTCTTTGTTTCTGCATTTATATCTAAATGTTGGCCATAAACCATTCCATTTTTTCCACATGCCTTACTTATTTTTCTGATAGCTTCAATTTTATGTTTATCCTCAAGTGAGCTTTCATTACAAATAATTTCGTAGGCAAGAGATTGAAGTGCATCTCCAGCTAGAATTGCATTAGCTTCGCCAAATTTAATATGACTCGAATCCTTTCCTCTTCTTAAATCATCATCATCCATGGATGGAAGATCGTCATGAATCAATGAGTAAGTATGAATAAGCTCTACTCCTGTTGCGAGTGTTAAAAGACTTGAATCTGATATTTTTTTATTTATCTTTCCAGATGCATTAATTAAAGCCGCTCTAATCATCTTACTATCGGCCAATGCTGAATAAGACATAGCTTCTTCAATTAAATTGGAATTACCAATTGATTTTTTAATATTTTGAGAAACTTGATCCCTAGTTTGAGACAGGAAATTTTCTAACACTTTATTTATTCGTTATCAATTTCGTAAGCAGAACCATCATCAAGAAGTTTTTTTATTTTTAGTTCTGCTGTTTGAAGTTGTTTTTGACATTCTTTAACAAGATTTACACCTTTTTCAAATGACTTAACTGAATCTTCTAAATTAATGTTTTCATCTTCTAATTTAGCAACTATATTTTCTAGCTCTTTTAGAGATGATTCAAAATCTATTTTTTTATCTTCTTTAGCCATGATTTATTGTATGCCATTAGCTTCTGTTTTAAAGAATTTTTTATACTCATTTTTTAATGCGTAAGGTAGTGATAAAACCGCAGGAGTTAATATTAGTGTCATAAAAGTACTAAAACCAAGACCCCATACAATTGAAACGGCAAGGTTTGACCACCAATCTACAACTCTACTTCCAATGACAATATCTCTTGAAATTATGTCTACACTTGTACCCATTGCTAGAGGCAATAAACCAAAAATTGTTGTTAGTGATGTTAATATAATCGGCCGCAACCTTTGCTTACATGCATTAATGATATGAATTGATTGGTCTACTTGAGGTGATTCATCTCTCATTTTATTAAAAGTATCAATCAGTACAATATTATTGTTCACAACGATACCTGCTAGTGTGACTATGGATATACCAGTCATTGTAGTACTAAAAGACTTACCTGTTATAAGAAGGCCCAAAAGCACCCCAACAAATGAGATCGTTACCGCTGATAGGATGATAAAAGATTGGTAAAAGCTATTAAATTGGGTGATGAGCATTAAGAGCATCATAAATACAGCTGTTACTCCAGCTATAATTATAAATCTATTAACATCCTCTGTTTCTTCAGCCATACCGCTGAATTTATAACTAATATTAGGCCCAAGATTAGCAGTCTCTAACCAGTCACTCAACTGATTAATTTTTTCAGAAACCTTGGACTCATCTTCAGTTCCAGCCCCAATTTCCTGAAAATATTTACCATTTTTTCTGTTAACTGTTTGACGATTTTCTTTTGGCACAACTTGTACAAAAGAACTCACTGGCACAGTACCTTGTCTGGTAACTACATTTAAGTCTCTTATTCCAGTAATAGTCCTATCAGAGTCAGGAAACCGTGCTCTTATTTCGACTTCGTCTTTAGCATCATCCGGCCTATATTCTCCTACTTTAAATCCAGACGTTAACATTTGCACTAAAGCGCCAACATCGCTTACACTAACACCCAATTGAGCAGCCTTTTGCTTATCAACTTCAACACTCCATTCAACAGATGGATATGCTTTGGTAGAGAAGATATTATTTAAACCTATCATGCTATTACGCATATAATTTTCAATTTTAGTAACTGCCTCATTCACTTGTTCTTCTGTATCACCAAAAATATCTAATTCAATAGGGGAGTCAAATGATGGTCCACCTTCGTCTGCCTCAATTTCAACTGTTATTCCTGGTAAATCATTGGTTGACTCTTTTAAGCGATCCATAATCTCGAAACCAGAAATTTTTGTTTGTGAAGGTTCCAATGTTTCTATAAAACCACCACCAACTCTGTCCGAGCCTGATTCCCACCAATTTGAACCAGATCTTAGATACACATTCTTTATACCTTCAACTTCCATAAATCTTTCTTCAACTTGTTCAATGATTTCCTTTGTTTCAAGTGCAGAAAAATTACCTCGAGCCTTGATGGTTACATTTGCCTGTATTGGATCAACAATTGCAAAATAAATTGTGCCCATGCCAGAAATAGAGTAACTCATAATTATTATTAACAGCACAGACACAACTGCAGTTACAGTTTCAATGGGATTTCTTACAAATCTTTTAATATATTTTCCATACCAATCAGTAAGCTTTACAAAAATTGAAGTATGGCCATCATCATTATTTAGAGCAGATTCTTTTTGTCCAAAGTATGCACCAAGAACAGGTATTACAATAAGTGAATAAAATAAAGATGCTGATAAAACAAAGAAAATTGTAATGGGCAAATATTTCATGAATTGGCCTGTGAAGCCTGGCCAAAACATCATTGGTATGAAAGCAGCAAGTGTTGTTCCAGTTGATGCAATAATTGGATAAAACATTCTTTTTGAAGCTAGAGTATATCCTTCAACTCGAGAGAGACCTTCAGCTATTTTCTTATCCGCATATTCTGTAATAACAATGGAACCATCAATTAACATTCCCATACCGAGGAGCAAACCCATCATTACAAGAAAATTTACTTCCATATCTAAAGCATACAAAATTAAATATGTCATTAAAAAACAAAAAGGAATCGAAAGACCAACCAACATTGACACTCTAGTCCCCATACTTGCTATTACTAGCACCATAATTAACATTACTGCAGCTATGATATTCCCATTGAGCTCTTTTACCATGAGACTTGCATATATCGTATCGTCATTAGAAACAACAATATTAAGATTATTTGGAAGTGTTTTCTCGAAGCTAGTAAGTATTTCTCTGATGGCAGTTGAGGCATCTATTGCGTTAGCACTTTCTCTTAAAGAAATTTCTAGTGTGACAGCATCCTCTCCATTTACTCGTGCATAAGAGGTGAAATCTTTAAATGTTCTTTTAATTATTGCAATATCACCTAGAGTTACTATTGCATCTTTCGTAACTTTTACCGGAATTGCATATACATCTTTTGCAGATTCAATAATACTTGGAACTTCAATATTAAAACTTCCTCTTCCAGTATCTTGCTTACCACCAGGAATTATTAAGTTATTATTAGAAACAGAATAATAGATATCAGACAATGTTACGCCGTAAGACTCCATTTTTGCTTTATCAATAACGCCTTCAAGAACTTCCTCAGGAGCTCCTGTCATTCTAACTTCTAAAATCTGTTCAATAGGTTCAATCAGATCCTTTAGTTCTCTTGCGTAAAAGACTTTTTGCCTTACAGAACTGCCACCAACAATACTTATATTCATTACAGGAAAACTAGCTTCGCTATACTCTTGAATCTGAGGATCTTCTGCTTCAAGTGGCAACTGATATTTAATTTCTTCAACTCCTTGTTTTACATCAACCAAAGCTTTATCAATATCAAAACCTACTTCAAATTCTAGAAATACTCTTGCATAGCTCAAGTAGCTGGTTGATCTAATACTCTCAACACCAGTAACTGTTTTTAATCTGTTCTCTAAGGGTCTTGCAATCAGTCTTGAAGTATCGCTTGGAGATGCACCATCAAGGAAAACTGATACGGTTATAAAAGGGAGTTGTACATTCGGTGAAGCAGCAATTGGTATTTCTTGTCTTGCATATGATCCTGCAATTATTAACATAAATGCAATTAAAAGAGTTGTTTTTGCTTTTTTTATCGCAAAGTCAATTATTTTAATCATATACGATTAGTTATAACTTCTTGACCGTCTTCAACGAAACCTTGACCTTGTATTATTATTTCAACTTCCTCAGGAATGCCAGTAACCCAAAGTCCTTCTTCAGAATCCTCTAAGATTTCAATTTCAATAAATTGTGCAAGATTGCCTAGATTTACTACTCTAATTCCTAATTTTCCCTCATCATTTAAAAGAAGAATTGAAGGTGAAATTTTATGTGCCTTAACTCTATCAATTTCAATGCTTATTTCTGCTGTAAGACCATCTTTGATTATGCCATTAGGATTATTAATTTGTGATTCTACATTAAAGGTTCTTGTATCTGGAGAGGCACTTTTAGAAACAAATGTAAGTTTTCCTTCAATGGCTTGCCCAGTTACTAAATCAACATAAACATTTTGATTTATTCTTACTTTGTTAATGTCATATTCTGGAACTCCAGCAACAAGTGATATTGGATCTAATTGTATAATTGTTGCACACACCTGACCTCTTTCAAGAAAATTTCCAGGCTTTACAATTTGCTCTATATAACCAGAAAAGGGCGCTTTAACTTCTGTTCTATTAAGTTCTACTACTCCTAAGCTACATAGGACAGTATCTTTTTGAACATATTGTCCTTGAACAGCACCTATTTTTACTACTTCGCCTGATGTTTTTGCTTTTACATTAATTCTTTTTTCAGATTTCGTTGTAGCTTTAAGTTTTATATAAGGTTGATATTCCTCGGCAATACTTAAAACTGTTTGAACATTAAATAATTCGGATGATTGAATAGGTTCTTGAATTGAATCATTTTTAAAAAAACCTGAAATCATCCACAAAAGAATTGGGACAAGTATGTACAATGATATTCTTATATTTTTAGTTAAGTTCATATTATTAGAATCAAACTACTGAAATAAAAATTAATAGTTTTAAACTTTATGTTTCTTTCTTAATTTTTCGAATAAATCTTTATTAAGAGGTTTTCTAGTTTCAAGGTCTGTATTATCTTTTATTTCAAAAATTTTTCCATTAATAACTTCATTTTTTAAATTATTAAATATTTTTTTAAATAAATTAAAATTTTCTTTTGAATCTTTTTCCATTAGATTATTCCAACCAATCTTCTTTCCAGTGAAATAAATAATAGGATGAGACCAATTAAATTCAGCTCTTGGCTGGAATGACTTTCTTGCTTCTATATATGCCTCTTCTGCAGAGGGGAAGCCATCCATTTTGTTAATTTCTTTGCATGCTTTGATGAGATCAGTCAGTGTAGGTAAATATGATTGAGACGCTACTACTTTCTCGACAGCGGCAAGAATTGTTTCTGGAGATTCATTTTTTAATGTAATAGCCCAAAGTTTTTTACCTTCTTTAAGTTTTTCGTCAGTACCAAACACTTTATAAAATTGATAGTGATAGGCTAACTCAAGCTTAAGGAACATAGCATCAATGGATTTTATAAAATCCTCTTTAGTCGAGATTGATTTCTTTTGCCCAAGTGTTGTCATTTTTTCTTGTTTTGAAGTCTTTTTTATATTTTCCTGGCTCAGAATATTTTTTATTTTCTTCATCACTACCTATTTCATTACTCATCATATGACGTCTTTTAACATGCTCAATGAATTTAGAATTCCATGTTGTAAATGCAGAGCCTTTATCCTTCCAATATAAGATAAATTCTCTAAGATATCTTAACGCAGAATCTTTATTTATTTCTGACAGATTAAGAATATCAAACACATCATCATCAGGATACCAGTTTTCATCAATAATATGAGGGATAGTCTTTTTTGAATTAGTTTCTTTTGCCCATTCACGTCTTATAAAATCAATAAATGTTGAATTCCAGTTATTCTTCTTTTGACCTCTTTCCATCCAATAAATTTTAAATTCTTTAAGTTTAAGGTTATAGAAATCGTCAGTAATTTCAGTCATATTTAAGACTTCATCTACTTCAGGTGATGGGATCCACTCAATATCAAGCTGGCATGAATCTGAAGTTTTGTTTGGAGTTTTAAGTCTATAAGTCTTTTTATTGATATCAATTAATTGATATTTTATTAGCGTGTTTATAGATTCTTTAATTTTTTCTTCATCAAGAAAACTTATATTTTTTTTTGTTGACTTTATTAGGCTATCTAATGAAGTGATATCTTCTAACAAGTTTTCATTATATTGATTCAGGATGATTGCACACTCAACGCCAAGTGTTTCTGCTACCTCACTTGAAAAAGATAAATTTTTCTCACTGCTCAATTAGATTATTTACCTCTTTTTAGATTTATTGCATCATTTAATTTGTTAAGGCACATTACAGTATCTTCCCAACCCATACATGCATCTGTAATACTTTGACCATAGTTAAGTTTTTCAGTAATTTTTTGGTTACCCTCATTTAAGTGGCTTTCAATCATTACACCTTTTATATTTTTGTTACCATCTGAAATCTGTTCGCATATCGAATCAATAACAGGGATTTGTTGTTTAAATTTCTTTTGACTATTTCCATGACTGGCATCAATCATTATGGATTCATTAACTTCAGCTTCTTTAAGAGCAGTCAAAGTGCTTTCTACTGATTCTTTGTCAAAATTTGGAACTTTACCACCTCTTAAAATAATGTGGGTATCATTATTGCCAGCTGTTTTAAGCATAGCAATATCAGCTTCTTTTGTTGCACCAAGAAAAACATGGGAATGATTTGCTGCTTGTATTCCATCAATTGCAGCTTTTAAACCACCATCTGTACCGTTCTTTATGCCAATAGGACATGAAAGACCAGATGCGAGCTCTCGATGAATTTGGCTTTCTGCTGTTCTTGCACCAATTGCTCCCCACGAAATAATGTCAGTTACATATTGAGGTGAAATTGGATCTAAAAATTCTGTTCCTGCAGGCAATCCCAATTCAGCAATTTCAATAAGCAATTTTCTAGCCATCTCAACACCTTTGGCAATGTTATAGGTTTCATTAATATCGGGATCATTTATCAATCCTTTCCATCCAACTGTAGTTCTTGGCTTTTCAAAATAAACTCTCATTATTATTAAGAGATTTTCACTAAAATTTTTATTTTCATTAGATAACTTTTTTGCGTATTCAATTGCACTTTGTGGATCATGTATTGAACATGGCCCAACCACTACAAATATTCGATCATCTTTATCATGAAGAATTTGGCTAATTTCATTTCTTGTACCGTATACAAGTTTTGAAATTTCATCATTAATAGGGTACTTATTTACTAACTCATAGGGAGCAGGAACTTTCTTTCTATCAATAATTCTTGTGTTATCAGTTGAATAATTCATATTTTTTATATTTTATAACTCTATTTAGAGAAATGGTTTCATATTATTAAATTAATATTCACTGATTAAAACCATTTTTATGAAGTAATTGAAAATAAAAAATTTGTTATAAATATGCATTTTTTAAGGAAATACACAACATATTGTATTAAAATAGCTAAAACTTACACTATATAGTGTTTAAATATGCAACATAATAGTCTTGCGCAGCTTGAAATTCCTGTAGTGATGGGAAATCACCTGGAAGAGTTGCCAGACGATCTTTTCATTCCTCCAAACGCTCTAGAGATTTTTCTTGAGACATTTTCTGGGCCCCTGGACCTTCTTTTATATCTTATAAGAAAGGATGATATTGATATTCTTGATTTAGATATATCAAAGATAACCGACCAATATTTAGAGTACATAGAATTAATGGATTCTTTAAAATTTGAATTAGCAGCTGATTATCTTGTCATGGCGGCAACTCTTGCTGAGATAAAATCAAGATTAATGTTACCAAAAGAATCTTTTGAAGATGAGGAAGAAGATCCAAGAGCAGCTCTTATAAAAAGATTGCAGGAGTACAAAAGATTTAAGACAGTTTCTGAAAAAATAGCAATTTTACCAAGGGTTGATAGAGATTTTTTTATAGCAAGTGCTAAGGTACCAAATTTACAAGAATCATTATTAAAAGAAGAATCTGAAATAAATATTACGGACTTATTTACTTCTGTAGTTGAAGTATTGAACAGACCGAACTATAAAAATAGTCATTTAATAGATTTCGAAGAATTATCAACCAAAGAGAGAATTCAGATTCTGTTGGATATATTAAACAATAAAAACATTATCAGTTTCTCAAAGACACTCAGAAAACCAGAGGGTAAAAAGGGAGTCGTAGTAACTCTTCTAGCCTCATTGGAACTTGCTAAAGATGGTTATATTGAGTTAATTCAAAATAAGAGTGAAGAATTGTTTATTAAATCTGTAAGGGGTATATAAATTGGAACACAAGGTTATTAATTCTGTTGAAGCTCTTCTTTTTGGTTCTGGAAGGCCTATAAGATTGTCAGAAATAAAAAGTATACTTGAAAACACCGGATTAAGTGTTGAGCTAAGTGAAATCAAAAGAGCAATTAATGATTTAGAGATGAGATATGAAGGGACATCTCTTAAAGTTACAGAAGTTGCATCTGGATATAGACTTCAAATCAAAGAGGATCATGGTCATATTCTTAGCGCACTTTGGAATGAAAAAGCTCCAAGAGTTTCAAAAGCATTAATGGAAACTATCTCAATAATTGCTTATAAGCAACCTGTTACTAGAGGTGATATTGAAGACATCAGAGGTATTACAGTAAGTACAAGGATCATAAGATCTCTATTGGAAAGGAATTGGATAAAAGTATCTGGTTATAGAGATGTTCCTGGAAGGCCAACTTTATACGTAACAACAAAAGATTTCTTAAATGATTTGAACCTTAAAAGTATTTCTGAATTACCAGAATTACCTGAAATTGAGGAAAACGCAGAGAAAGACATATTGTCTCAAGCCATATAATTAATTAATGGCAGAGAGACTTCAAAAATTCTTAGCAAAATCTGGTATCGGATCAAGAAGGTATTGTGAGGAATTAATTAAATCTAAAAAAATTAAGGTTAACGGTCAAATAGCTTTAATAGGTTCGTCGGTAAATAAAAATGATGAAGTTGAATATGATGGCAACATTATTTCTTTTACTGAGTCAGAAATTAGATTATTAATGCTAAATAAACCTGAGGGGGTTTTGTCTTCAAACAAAAAAGAAAAAAACATATCAATAGTTTTTGATTTTTTGCCTGAAGGTAAATCAAAAATCAGATGGATCTCAATTGGGAGGTTAGACATAAACTCGTCAGGTTTGATGCTTTTTACAAATGATGGGACATTCGCTAATTATTGCATGCATCCTTCATCAAGTATTGACAGAGAGTATTTGGTAAGGGCTAGAGGGGATTTTACAAAAGAAAAGAAAGAAAAAATGCTCTCAGGAATTAAGATTGACAATGATATTTACAGATTTACAGATATTGTAGAAGGAGAAAAACAATCATCTAATCAATGGTTTTCTGTTTGTCTTATGTCTGGAAAAAACAGAGAAGTAAGAAAAATATTTAATGCTGTTGGGTTAGAGATAAGCAGATTAAAAAGAACAAGATTTGGACCTATTTTTTTGCCTTCTTCATTAAAAAAAGGTGGCTATATAGAATTATCTAGCAAAGAAATAGATTCAATAAAGAACTATGGAATATAAACTTGCACACAAATTTTTATATGACAAAGCTATTGAAAAAGGCTTTATCCAACTTGCAAATCATATTAAGAGAGTTGGCCCTTTAAAAATCAAAGTATCTAAGATGGATTTTGTAAGCCATTTATCAAAAATAATTATTGGTCAACAGCTTTCTGTTCAATCAGCGGCGGCAATATGGAAAAGGACAGATAAAATCCTTAAAGGAAATAAGTATAAAAAGGAAAATATAAAACTTAACCAAAAGTTTAGAGATGCTGGTTTATCAAGGCAAAAAATTGAATATCTAAATGGAATTATTTTTAATAAAGACCTTATAAATATCTCAAAAAAAGAACTTAATAGAATGAGTGCAGCAGAGTATTTTGATTTCTTAATTCAAATTAAAGGCATTGGACCATGGTCAATTGAAATGTCTAGGATATTTTTTATTGGTGATCCAGATGTTTTTTCTATTTTAGATTTAGGCCTAAGAAATGCTCACCTGAAGATGTTTAAAATTGATTCCTATAAAGAGTCTTTTTACGAAATTTTTAGACCTTATAGAAGCTATATGTGTCTTTTTTTATGGAGAGTGCTTGAAGATGAAAATGTTACTATCTGAACTTATCACTTCTATATTCGATATGGATTTCATTTGAAGAAGAACTATCCTCTGAAAGCATCCATAAATAATAATCCATAAGCTTTAGCGGCTCTTTAATGGTGTTAGGATTTTCAGCAGGATATGCGAGAGATCTCATTTTAGTTCTGGTAGCTTTTGGATCAAAGTTAAAAACTTTTATATTCGATACTGATTCAACCTCATCAGCAATTATTTCTGATAAAGCATTCAAACCTGCTTTAGAAACAGAATAAGCACCCCAAAAGGCCTTTCCTTTTTTACCAACGCTCGAAGTAGTAAATATTATTCTTGGATTTGAGGATTCTTTAAGCATAGGTATTAAATTTTTTGCAATGAGGAAAATACTTGTTAAGTTTATTTTCAAAATCTTCTCCCATGTAGCTAAATCATAACTTTCTATATGTGACATCTTGTCAAGAGCTGCAGCATTAAAGATTACTGCATCTATACCCGAGTAATTTTCATTAATAATTTTATTTATTTCTTTAGCACTATCTTCGTTAAGTTTCTGCAAATCACATTTAAATATACACGGATCAGTATTATATTTTTTTACAATTTCATCATATAAAACATCAAGCTTAGACTCATCTTTTGAGAGCATTAGGATATTTGCTCCATGCTCACTAAGATATTTTGTAAGTGATTTGCCAATACCACTTGTCGCACCCGTAATAAGTATATTTTTATCCAATAAAAAATCTTTTGTCATTCTTAGTAGTTAAATATTTATATGTGAGTAAATTTCTGAAATATCTCTTATGTATGGATAATTAAGCTTAATAAGATTGTTTTCATCTAGAGAATATCCATAAAGACACCCTAAGACTCTGACCCCCGCGCTTAATCCAGCTTTTAAATCATTAATATGATCTCCTAAATAAATTGTATTTAATGTATTGATATCAAGTTTTTTACAAGCTAACAAAATACCCTCAGGATCAGGCTTAGATATTTTTACATGATCAGGACAAACTATTACTTTGATATTTTTTAATTCTGAGAATGAGTCAATTATAGGACTTGCAAATTTAAAAAATTTATTAGTAACGACTCCGTATTTAATATTATTTTTGTCCATAAAATTAATTAATGATGTCATGCCATCAAAAAGCTTACAGTCTTTTGTTTTATTCATATTGTATTCAGAGAGAAATTCTGACTTTAATGGTTCAAATTCAGCATCATTTTCATCTATAGCAAAAAATTTTTTAATCAGTTTTGATGTTCCTTCAGAAATATGAGGCCGAATATCAAATTCACTGACTTCATTCATATTATATTTTTTTAGCATGGTATTTAATGAAGTATGAAAATCAGGTGCCGTATCTATTAGAGTCCCATCTAGATCAAATAAAATAAGCTCTGTTTTATGATTTTCTTGCATACATTAGATAATTAACACCTAAATCATTATTCAGGTTTGCCTTATGTGTAAGAGGGTTATAGAACATTCCTTTTGTTTCAAGTAATTCAGCTTCAGCATCTCTTACATATTTAGCTAACGAAGATGGTTTTATAAATTTATCAAATTCATGAGTACCTTTTGGGAGTAAATTGAATATATATTCTGCGCCGACTATTGCAGTAATCCATGATCTTGGATTTTTGTTGATTGTTGATAGAAATAACAAGCCGCTTGGCTTAAGTAATTGAACACATGTTTTTACAAGTGACTCTGGATCAGGAACATGTTCAAGAACCTCCAAACAAGTAACAACATCATAATATTCAATATATTCTGTATTTAATTCCTCAGCAGTTTTTTCAAAATATTTGATATTTTTATTATTTTTTTGTGCATGTATTTTTGCTACTTCGATTCCAGGACCTGCTGCATCAATACCAGTAACTTCAGCACCAAAATCATACAAAGACTCACACAGAAGTCCTCCACCACATCCTACATCTAATACTTTTTTATCTTTTAACTCAATTTTTTCTTTTATGTAATTAGCTCTCAAAGGATTTATCACATGCAAAGGTTTGAAATCACCATCTTTGTTCCACCATTCTTCTGCAATATCAGAGAACTTTTTAACTTCTTGTTGATCAATGTTAGTCATCCGCATATTTTAACTCTTAAAAATTTAATTAAGTACAAATAAAAATATTAATATGTAGCGTTACTACAAGATAATCTATCTAACAGGGGCACAAAAATAAGATATTTGATTCAATTGACTTATTGGAACTGATAAGATTAACTTCACTACAAAATTATTTATACACATATTTTGATTATTTCAGCTTTAAAGTCTTCCGTTGATACTGATTCAAGATCACCAATCCATATCGATACTATCAGTACTTTGTTAAATCTTGGTGCAGATGTGTTTTTTGAAGAAAATATTGGAATAGGTATTAATGTTAGCAATAAAATCTTTGAACAAAGTGGATTAAAGAAATCTTCACGAGAGGAGTGTCTCAAAAAGGGCGATTTAATAATTACTAATCAACCATTAGGAGATGATGAACTAAAATTAATTAAACCAAATTCAACTATACTTGGCATGATAAATCCATTCAGTAATCAAGCATTAATTGAATCATGCTCTAACTTAAAAATTAATTTAGTTAGTATGGAATTTATTCCCAGAATAACTAGAGCTCAAAAGATGGATGTTTTAAGTTCACAAGCAAACCTTGCTGGTTATGTTGCAGTTATTGAATCTGCAAAACATTTATCAACAGCATTACCAATGATGATGACAGCAGCAGGTACTCTAAAACCTGCAAAGGTATTTGTTATAGGTGTAGGAGTTGCCGGTCTTCAAGCTATTGCAACTGCAAAAAGATTGGGAGCTAGAGTTGAAGCATTTGATACAAGAGATGTTGTTGAGGAACAAGTAAATTCTCTTGGAGCGAAGTTTGTAAAAATTGATTTAGGAGAAACAGGAGAAACTGATCAAGGATATGCAAAAGAACTTACAGAAGAACAAATAACAAAACAAAAAGAACTTCAGTCAAAAGTGTGTGAGAGATCTGATATTGTTATTACCACAGCACAGTTATTTGGGAGGCCAGCACCTTTATTAGTTGATAATAAAACAATTGATAGAATGATGCCTGGAAGTGTTATTTTTGATATGGCAGTAGAATCAGGTGGCAATGTCGAAGGGTCTGAAGTAGATAAAGTTGTTGAAAGAAATGGAGTTAAGATTATTGGCATATCAAATTTAGCTTCAAAAGTATCTAATCATGCTTCTTTAGCACTCTCAAATAATTACAATAATTGGATTTCAGATTTTTTTGATAAAGAAAATCTAAGTATTGGCTTTGACTTTGATGATGAAATTATTTCAAGTAGTGTTTTAGTCCACAATGGCGAAATTAAAAATGAGAGGTTTAAGAAATAATGGAAATTTATATTCTCTTAGGATTTGTTCTTATTCTTTCAATTTATCTTGGATTAGAGCTCATTTCTAAAGTTCCAAGTACCTTGCATACACCTCTTATGTCAGGTGCTAATGCAATCTCAGGAATTGCTTTAGTTGGAGCTTTAGTACTTGGTTCCGATACTCAACTTCAACAAGCCTTAGCTTTCCTTGCGGTAATGTTTGCATCAATTAACGTTTTTGGTGGCTATCTTGTTACAAACAGAATGTTAAAAATGTTTAAGAAGAAATAACAATGAGCTTTTTTGAAAACATATCTTCTATCCAAAATATTATTTATATATTTTCGTCTATATTATTTATTTCAGGCATCAAGATGCTTGGGAAAGAAGATACTGCTGTAAGAGGTAATTTCTTATCGGCATTAGCAATGTTCATCGCTGTTTCTGTAACATTTATTAATGTAATAAATCCTATTTTAGTTTTAGTTGGGATCGGAATTGGCGCAATTATAGGTTCACTTATTGCACTAAAAGTAAAAATGACTTCAATCCCTGAGATGGTAGCACTATTTAATGGATTTGGAGGTTTGGCAACATTCTTTATTGCATGGTCTGAATTTAATTCAATACCATCAAATAATTTTCAATATTTATTGGTAATGATTACAACTTACATTGGAGGCGTCACATTCTCTGGAAGTGTTATTGCCTATGGCAAATTATCAGAGACACTAAAGGTCGAAAAGTCCTCGATAATTACAAAATTGTTCACAACTTTATTCTACATTTCAATTATATATTTGTTGTACTCAATTTTTATAACAAAGATTTTCAGTCCAGGCTTTGATTTCTACACAATTTTATTGATTTTAACATTGCTTGGCGGTGTGGGATTTGTAATTCCAATTGGTGGCGGTGATATGCCAGTAGTTATTTCATTATTAAACTCATTCTCAGGTATTGCTGCAGCATTTGCAGGATTGTTACTATTAAATAATGTTCTTATTGTTGCTGGATCTTTGGTTGGAGCTAGTGGTTTAATTTTAACTATCATCATGGCTAAGGCTATGAATCGCTCAATTGGCAACATTTTATTTGTTGGCTACGCTTCATCATCTTCTACTTCAAAATCTGAAGAAACTGGTGAGGTGAAACCAATAAATGTATCGGATGCATATTTAATATTAGAGAATGCGAGCTCTGTTCTAGTAATTCCAGGATATGGTATGGCAGTTGCGCAAGCTCAGCATGTTGTCAGAGAACTAGGAGAGCTTCTTGAGGCAAATGGCACTGAAGTAAGATATGGAATTCATCCAGTTGCTGGAAGAATGCCAGGTCATATGAATGTTTTGCTTGCAGAAGCAAACGTACCTTACGATGTTTTAGTTGAACCAGAAGATGTAAACCCATCTATGGATACTGTTGATGTTGCGGTAGTAATTGGAGCAAATGACGTAGTCAATCCATCTGCAACAGAAGAACCAGGAAGTCCAATTTATGGAATGCCTATAATCGAGGTTCATAATGCAAGAACAGTTTTTGTTCTAAAAAGATCAATGTCATCTGGTTTTGCAGGTGTGCAAAATCCTTTGTTTTTCAAAGAAAATACCAGAATGTTATTTGGTGACGCAAAGGAGTCAATTGGCGGCTTAGTTACTGAATTTAAAGAGTAATTTCACTTATAAATATGTTAAAATATTACCCTATTAGGGTTATAAAATTTGTGCATAAAACAAGGGTTTTCCGAGCTATAAAATGAATGATTTCGCTAAAGAAATTATATCTGTAAATATTGAAGATGAGCTTAAGCAATCTTACTTAAGTTATGCTTTAAGCGTTATTCATGGAAGGGCTCTTCCCGACATAAGAGATGGCTTAAAACCAGTCCACAGAAGAATTTTATACGCAATGTATGATCTTAAGAATTTCTATAATAGACCTTATAAAAAATCTGCAAGAGTTGTTGGAGATGTCATTGGAAAATATCATCCACATGGAGACTCTGCTGTTTACGATGCAATGGTCAGAATGGCTCAAGATTTTTCAATGAGATATCCGATAGTTGAGGGTCAAGGAAATTTTGGATCAATTGATGGCGATCCTCCTGCCGCAATGCGTTATACAGAAGTAAGAATGTCTAAAATTACAGATCAAATGTTAGGTGATATAGAAAAGGAGACTGTTTCATTTTCACCAAATTATGATGGTAGTGAAGATATTCCAGACGTCCTACCAACAAAAATTCCAAATTTACTTGTAAATGGCTCTTCTGGAATTGCAGTTGGCATGGCAACAAATATTCCTCCACATAATTTAAACGAAGTTTTGAATGGATGTATCAATTTAATCAATAATCCAAAAATCTCAATTGATGAATTGATCAAGGATATTTCAGGTCCAGACTTTCCAACAGGTGGAACTATAGACGGAAAAGCTGGAATATATGAGGCTTATAAAACAGGCAGAGGAATAATTCATATTAGGTCTAATACCTCTATTGAAGAGGACAAATCTGGCAAACAAAGTTTAATCATAAATGAGATACCTTTTATGGTTAATAAAGCAAAAATGTTAGAAAAAATTGCTGAGTTAGTTAAGGAAAAGAAAATAGAGGGGATAACTGAAATTAGGGATGAATCTGATAAGGATGGATTAAGAGTAGTAATTGAAGTTAGAAAAGGTGATTCGGTTGATGTTCTAGAAAATAACCTTTTTGCCCAAACTCAACTTGAACAATCTTTTGGAATTAACTTCACTGTTCTATCACAAGGCCAGCCTAAAGAAGTTAATTTGAAAGAAATGCTTCAAGCATTTGTTAAGCATAGAAAAGATATTATTACAAAAAGGACTAAGTATGATCTTCGGAAAGCCAAGGATAGGGGTCATGTTGTTGAAGGCTTGATGGTTGCAATTGCAAATATCGATCAAATAATTTCAATAATTAAAAAGTCAAAAGATCCAAAGATAGCTGCCAAAGAACTTTGTAAAAAAGTATGGAAATCTGGTCCAGTTGAAGCAATTCTTAAAAAGGTTGGAAGTGACGCATGTAAACCAAAAGGATTAAGTAAGGATCTTGGACTCAAAGGTAAAAAATATAAACTTTCTGAAGACCAGGCAAAAGCAATTCTCGAGCTAAGGCTTGGAAGACTGACTGGTTTGGAGCAAGATAATTTAAGCAAAGAATTTTCAGAAATCGTTGAAAAGATTCTTGGTCTTCAGAAAATTCTCGATGATAAGAAAACACTGATCGATTTGATGATAGGAGAGCTTGAAGAAATAAAAGAAAATTTTGGTGATGATAGAAGGACATTAATTAATGACACCAGAAGAGGTATTACAAATGAGGATCTTATTCCAGAAGAAACAAGGGTGCTTACAGTTTCAAGAAGTGGTTATGCAAAAACCCAGCCTCTCGATGAATATAGAGAACAAAGAAGAGGAGGACAAGGCAAGGCGGCTGCATCTGTAAAAGAAGAAGATTTAATTCAAAATCTTTATGTTTTGAGTAGTCATGTTCAAATTTTATGCTTCACAACAAAAGGAAAGGTATTCTGGCTTAAAGTTTACGAGATACCTGTTGCATCAAGAACATCAAAAGGAAGACCTTTAGTAAACATGCTTAATTTAGATGATGATGAAAGGGTGAGCGATATCTTGCCGGTTGAGGAATTTTCTGAGGATAAATTTATTTTTATGGCAACAAGAAAAGGTATAACAAAGAAAACTAGCTTAAGCCTTTTTGCAAGAAAGTGGAAATCAGGAATTAAGGCTATAAATCTTGATGATGATGATAGATTAATTGGAACTGCAATAACTGATGGTAAAAAAGAAATTTTATTGGCCTCATCTGCAGGCAAATTGATCAGATTTAATGAGTCTAAAGTTAGGCCTATGGGAAGAACCGCAAGAGGTGTGAAAGGCATGAAATTAAAGAAAGACCAAAGACTAATTTCGTTAAATGTTGCTGATCCAACAAAGACTATTCTGTGTGTGTCAGAAAATGGTTATGGCAAAAAGACTGAACTCGAAGATTTCCCGACACATAATAGAGGTGGACAAGGTGTCATTTCTATAAAAACAAGTGAGAGAAATGGAATGATGGTTGCGGCAGCATTAGTTGAGGAAGAAGATGGAATAATGTTGATAAGTGATAAAGGTACTATGATAAGAACGAATGTTTCCCAAGTTCCAACATTAAGCAGAAACACCCAAGGAGTAAAAATCATTACTCCAAAAGAAGAAGAAAAACTTATTGAGTGTGTAACAATACCTCAAGAAGAAGATCAAGATTAAATAATAATGAGAAAATGGAATTTCTGTGCTGGTCCTGCAGTAATTTCTGAAGAGGTTTTAGAAGAAGTCAGATCTGAGTTATTAGAATATAACAACTCTGGAACTTCCATAATGGAAGTAAGCCACAGATCTAGATTATATTCCTCAGTTGCTTCAGAGGCAAAACAAGACTTAATTGACATTTTAAATATACCCAAAAATTATGATGTTTTATTCCTCCAAGGAGGTGCGACACATCAATTTTCAATGGTTCCATATAATTTTGGAAACAGTTCAGGTGAGGCTGATTATATTTTGTCGGGCTCATGGTCAAAAAAAGCAATTTCTGAAGCATCAAAGATTGTAAAAGTGAATACAATTGCATCATCTGAAGCTAAAAATTATTCTTATGCACCTGATCCAAAAACTTGGAAGATATCAGAAAATTCTTCATATGTTCATTATTGTCCAAATGAGACGATTCAGGGAGTTGCAATTCATGAAGCACCTAATGTAAATAAACCTATTATTTCAGATGCATCTTCAGTAATTTTGAGTGAGCCTCTTGATGTTAGTAAATTCTCATTAATATACGCAGGTGCTCAAAAGAATATTGGACCTGCTGGCTTAACAATAGTAATTATTGATAGAGACTTCATGGAATTGGGAAATCAAAAAATTCCAAATATTCTAAAATACTCTGAACATTCAATTGCAGAATCAATGTTAAATACACCTCCTACATTTGCATGGTATATGGCTGGAAAAGTTTTTAAATGGATAAAAAGAAAAGGAGGACTTGAGTTTTTTAAACAGCAAAATTATTCAAAATCATCAAAATTATATGAATATATTGATAGTTCAGATTTTTATTCAAATAATATAGATATTGAAAACAGATCAATTATGAATGTTACATTTTTTCTTGAAAATGATGAATTAGATTCTCCATTTTTATTACATGCCGAAGAAAATGGCCTTTTAAACTTAAAAGGACATAGATCAGTTGGAGGAATGAGAGCCAGCATATATAATGCAATGCCTTTTGAGGGGGTTGAGGAACTTATAAAGTATATGAAATACTTTGAGTCAAAATATGGTTAACAAAAATGACAGATAAGAAATTAAAAAGTCACAGAGTCAAAATTGATAAAATAGACAAAGAAATTTATGCTCTCATTCAAAAAAGAGCTTCACATGCAGTAGCTATTGGAAAAATTAAGTCAAAAGTAAGTCCTAAAGAGTCATTTTATAAGCCCGATAGAGAAACAAAAATTTTACGGAATATTTTAAATGCAAATAAAAAAGGACTATTACCAGATTCTAAGATTCGAGCAATTTATAAAGAATTAATTTCTGGCTGTCTGTCTCTTGAAGAAATTTTGAAAGTTGCATATCTTGGGCCTGAGGCAACTCATTCAGAGGCAGCTGTTCATAATCAATTTGGCTCTCAGGCTCTAAGAATACCTTCATCAACTATTGATGATGTGTTTTATCAGGTAATAAATGATGATGTTAATTTAGGAGTTGTTCCAGTAGAAAATTCATCGGAGGGTGTCATAAATACTACTCTAAACTGTCTTGCAGACAGTAAAGAAATAAATATTATTGGAGAAATATATTTAAATATTGACCATCAATTAGCAGCAGGAAATAAATTTAAAATTGAACAAGCTTTCGCTATTGCATCTCATCCTCAGGCATTAGGACAATGCTCAAAATGGATTGAAAGAAATTTAGGAAACATAAAAAGACTTGAAATGCCGAGCTCAGCAGTCGCTGCGCAATATGCAAAAGAGAACAAAAATATTTTATGTATTGTGAATTCTATGGCATTAAAAAAGTATAAGTTGAAGTTAATCAATAAAAATATTCAGGATTACTCAGAAAATAAAACTAGATTCCTAGTAATAGGTAAAAATAAAGTTGAAAAAACAGGCAAAGATAAGAGCTCTTTTCTAATCCAAACTCCAAATAGACCTGGCTCTTTAATGTCAGTTCTAAAACCTTTTGAAAAAAGAAAAATCAATTTAAGTAAGATTGAGACTCGCCCATCAAGAGGAAATATAAATTCTCATGATTTCTTTGTTGATTGTGAAGGACATATAAAAGACCAAAAATTACGTCTAGCCATAAAAGAAATTATTGACACTGGTGCTATTGTAAGAAATTTTGGTTCATATCCTGAATATATATGAATCTTAATGTAGAAAAAATTCTAATAATTGGCCTAGGCATGATTGGCTCGTCCATTGCCCTTGCTTCAAAATCTAAAGGTATAAAAGTATTTGGATTTGATAAATCAAATAGCTCTATGAAAAAGGCTTTAGAAAAAAATATAATTGACTCAAAAGTTGAGTCTATTGAAGATATAAATTCAAAAGATTTTGTAAAAAAAGTTGACCTTCTTATTGTTGCTGTCCCTCCAAAACAAACGTTAGATGTTTTAAATGACTTGAAGGATATTTGGAATACGGATGTAACTATTACCGATACATCAAGCGTAAAAAATCATATTAAATTAAATGATGCGTCAAATATTGTTCTTTCTCATCCAATTGCTGGCTCTGATCGATCTGGAATTTCTGCAGCTAATGGAGATCTTTTCAAAAATAAAAAAAATGTTTTATGTGATCCTTTTAATAGTAAAAAAGGTCATTTTGAAAAAGTTGATAATTTTTGGAAAAATGCACTTCAAATGAGGACATCATTAATGAGTGTTACTGAGCATGATTTAGTATTTGCAATGACAAGTCATCTACCGCACTTAGTTTCATACGCATTAATTGATTCTATAAGATTATCTAACCATGACGTAGATGATAATGCTGGAGGAGGATTGAAAGAGTTTCTGAGACTTAGTGGATCAAATTCAGAAATGTGGCGTGATATTTTCATACTTAATAGAGTTGATTTGATTAAAGCACTTGCTGGAATGCAAGTTTCCTTAAACAATCTTTTAGAATTGATAACTGAGACTAAGCAAATTCCAGATGTATTTTCTCATCTTGAACTCTTAAATAAAGAACTTGATGAAATTAAATCTTTCAAAGAAGACAAGTTTTGAACTTAACCTCATACAAAACAAAATCTTTGCATGGAGAAGTTGATTGTCCAGGTGACAAATCAGTATCTCAAAGAATTGTAATTATTGGATCATTACTTAATTGTGATATGAATGTAAATGGATTTTTAAATGCTCAAGATCCAATTTCAACTGTTAATGCACTAAATTCTATTGGATCTTCAATATCTATAAATAAAAACAAAGTTACTCTAAAAAAACGAGAAGTTATGTTTAAGGATCCTCAACAAGAATTAAATCTTGGTAACTCAGGTACTGGTGCAAGATTATTGTTAGGTCTGATTTCTGGCCTTGGCTTAAGATTAACTATGAAGGGAGATTTATCGCTTGAAAAAAGACCAATGAGTAGAGTGATTAAACCACTCGAGATGATGGGAGCAAAGTTAACTAGTGATTCAGGCACACTTCCTATAAGAACACTAGGCTCAAAAATTATTAATAATTTTGAATATGAAATGCCCATTGCCAGCGCTCAAGTTAAATCATGCTTATTATTAGCTGCACTTTCATCTCAGAAAAATATAAAAATAACTGAACCAAAAATTACAAGAGATCATACTGAAAGGATGATTGAGTTTTTTGGTGGAGAGATTCTGTATGAAAATAATCAAAATTCAAAAACAATTCACCTTAACTATTCTGAACTAGAACCAAAAAATTCGTTTGATGTTCCTGGTGATTTTTCATCTGCAGCTTTTATTATTGTCGCAACGATTATTTCTAAAGGCTCTGAAGTTGTCATAAAAAATGTTGGCTTAAATGAATCAAGAAAAGGATTATTAGATGTTTTGCTACTAATGGGAGCAAATCTTGAAATTAAAAATAAGAAAAAAGCTTCAAATGAGATTGTTGGTGACATTTATGTTAGCTCTTCAGAGCTAAGAGGTATAGATGTACCAGATAATATTATTCCAAATATCATCGATGAAATTCCTATTTTAAGTATTGCTGCATGTTTTGCAGAAGGACAAACAGTAATTAAAAATGCTGCTGAGCTGCGAGTTAAAGAGTCTGATAGATTGCATGCAATTTCACAAGGACTCACAAAGTTAAAAATCAAACATGATATTTTTGAGGATGGTATATTAATTTCAGGAGCATCAAAAGAACTTAAATGTGATGAATCTATAGATTCTTTTGATGATCATAGAATTGCAATGAGTTTTTTAATAGCTGGCATAAGATCAGATAATTTTATTCGAGTAACGAATTGTAAGAATATTGAGACTTCATTTCCTAATTTCAAACGTATAATGAATACAATAGGTATGAAAATTAATGAAGAAGATTAATGTAATTACTATAGATGGGCCTTCTGCCTCTGGAAAGGGAGCGCTTGCCAGAGGAATAGCCAATAAGTTTAATTTCAATATTCTTGATAGCGGAGTTTTATACAGACTCTATGCTTATTTGTCTTACATGAGCTTATCTCCAGATGAAATTGCAAATCAAATAGAAGGGTATGTAGAGTTTAAAAAAAATAAGGAAAAACTTTTAGTATCTTATAAAAGTAATGATGTTACTTCAGAGTTAAGGTCAGAAATAATCGCAAAGTCTGCCTCCGAACATAGCTCAAAAAAAGAGGTAAGAGAGGCTCTATTTAACATTCAAAGAAATTTTTATAATGGAGAAGGTTTAGTGGCAGACGGTCGGGATATGGGAACAGTTGTATTTAAAGATGCAAAATTAAAAATTTTTCTTACAGCCTCACCTGAAGAGAGGGCAAAAAGACGCTTTATAGAGTTGCAGAATCTTGGACAAGAAGTTAATATGCCCGCTCTGATAGCAGATATTGAACAAAGAGATAACAAAGATAGTTCTAGAAAATTATCACCTCTTTTACCAGCTGAAGATGCTCATATAATTGACTCTTCAAATATGAAGCTTGATGAAGTATTCAGCTTGACTGAAAAATTAATACATAAGGAATTTATATAAATGTCAGAATCTTTTGTAGCGTTACTAGATGAAAGTTTAGATACTTTAGATATGCAGCCAGGGT
The DNA here is from genome assembly GCA_902612915.1 of uncultured SAR86 cluster bacterium. GTDB lineage: Bacteria > Pseudomonadota > Gammaproteobacteria > Magnimaribacterales > D2472 > SAR86A. The sequence goes on from CACMFH010000001.1 coordinate 85,935, forward strand.
CAATAGTCTCTGGAGTTGTTTTAGATGTAGATAAGGACTGGGTAACAGTTCATGTAGGTCTTAAGTCAGAAGGAATGATTTCACTTGACGAATTTAGAAGCAATGATGGTGAAGTTCAAATAAAAGTTGGGGATGAGGTTGAGGTTGCCCTTGAGGCAGTTGAAGATGGTTATGGTGAAACAAGGATTTCAAGAGAAAAAGCCAGAAAAATATCTACTTGGAAAATGCTCGAAGAAGCACTTGAAACAGGTGAATTTGTTACAGGCAAAATCCATAATAGAGTTAAGGGAGGATTTGCAGTAGAAATTGATGTTGTTAAGGCTTTTTTACCAGGATCATTAGTTGATGTCAGGCCTGTTAAAGAAGCTCCTGATATTGAAAATACAATTCAAGATTTTAAAGTTATAAAACTTGATTACAAAAGAAATAATGTAGTTTTATCACGGAAAGCCGTATTAGAAAAGAATAATTCAGAAGTAAAGGTTGAACTATTAAAGAATCTTGAGGAAGGCCAAATTGTAAAAGGTATTGTTAAAAATATAACTGATTATGGAGCATTCATAGATCTTGGTGGTCTTGACGGATTGCTTCACATTACAGATATATCATGGTCAAGAGTTACAAACCCTGCTGATTATTTAAATGTCGGTGAGGAGATTGATGTGAAAGTTTTAAGCTTTGATAAAGAGAAGTTAAGAGTATCTCTGGGATTGAAACAAATTCATAATGATCCATGGGAAAATGTTGAATCAAATTATTCTGTTGGTGGAATATATGAGGCAGATGTTTCTAACATAACAGATTATGGTTGCTTTGCGCAGCTCGAAGAGGGTATAGAAGGCTTAATACATTTATCTGAACTTGATTGGACTAGTAAAAATATTCACCCTTCAAAAGTTGTCGAAATGGAGGAAAAAATTAAAGTCATGATATTAGAAATTGATCATGATAAAAGAAGAATTTCTCTTGGCCTTAAACAAACTAAACCAAATCCATGGATTGAGTTCGCAAATAAGTATGGAATTGGAGATAGTGTTGAGGGTAAGATCAAATCGATAACTGATTTTGGAATATTTGTCGGTTTAGAGGGAGATATAGATGGTTTAATTCATCTGTCTGATATCACTGAAGATGAGGATCATAACAAAGCATTAGACGAATTTAAAAAAGATCAAAATCTGAAATGCATTGTCTTTGCGATAGATGCTGAAAGAGAGAGAATTTCATTAAAGCTGAGTGAATAAAATAAACAAAGACACTTTTACAAGATCCGATATAGAGTTATCACTAAAAAAAGAATTCCCAAATTTAAACAAATCTGAAATCTCAGAAGCACTAAATATTATATTTGAGTCCATAACTGAAGCAGTTGCTTTAGATGAAAGAGTTGAAATCAGAGGTTTTGGAACTTTTTCAAAAAAATATATTAGACCTAGAAAATTTGTAAACCCTAAAACAAAAAAAATTTCTTATTTAGGTGAAACAGCTACAATGCATTTTAAGCCTTCAAAATCATTAGTAAAAAAATGATCATAGTAGCAATTGATGAAAATAATTTTAAAAAAGCCTCAGAGCTTATAAATAAACTTGATCCTAAAAAATGTATGGTAAAGATTGGGAGTGTTGCATTTAACTCCATTGGACATGAAGTAATCTATTACGCAGCAGACCATGGGTTTAAAATTTTTCTAGATTTAAAGCTTCATGACATACCTAATACTGTTAAAAAATCTATTCAAGGGCTGGCTTCACTGCCAATAAAGATGCTTACGATTCATACCTCTGGTGGAAAAGATATGATGATAGCTGCAATGGAGGCAGTCTCAGATACTCAAATAAAAGTCTTTGGTGTAACAGCTTTGACAAGTCTCAACGATGATGAAATAGATGAGATATTTCAAAGAACTTCTTCAGAGCAAGTAAATGCGATGCTTGATTTAGCTGAATCAGCAGGTATTGACGGCATTGTATGTTCACCACACGAACTCAAGCTTGTTAAAAAAAGAGGCACACTTTTATCAATTACTCCTGGAATAAGGCTACAAGATTCAAATGATGATCAAAAAAGAGTTATGACTCCAAAAGAGGCAATAAATCTTGGCGCAGATTTTCTTGTAATTGGAAGACCTATTACAGGGGCTAAAAATATTGGCGAGGCTTTAGACGATATTTATAAAAACATATCATGAGCAAAGAAAAGCCTGAAAATTTTACTTATGAAAATAATATGTTTAGTTATGAATTTCGTAACAACGAATTTTCAAAAGACCTTTATAAAGATTTTGAACTTAAATCAATAAAGCTTGGCCTAAATTCAAAGATAGATGATTTATTAAGCGGCAAAATTGTTAACCCAACTGAAAATCTAGCTGCATTTCATCCTAAATATAGAAAAAACAAAGGATTTATTAATGAATTAACAAAATCAAATATTGGTTTTGCTCCAGATAGAGACTGTTTAATAGATGAAGCATTAAATAACTTTGCATATGAGGTTGCAAAATCTAATGCTGAAAATATTGTTTCTTTAGGCATTGGTGGATCTCATGAAGGACCAAAACTATTAATTGAAAGCCTCGGTCATAGTGAGATACTTTCCTCATATAAGCATTATTTTATAACTGGTTCAGATAGAATTGAGTTGGGTGAAAAACTTAAAAAACTAGATCCAAAAAAAACTGTTTTTATAGTCTCCTCTAAATCATTTACAACAGATGAAACAATTGCGAGCCTAAAAGATGCAATTCATTGGTCAGGAGATATGAATAAATTTATTGCAATAACAGCAAATAAGAATGAAGCTCAAAAATTTAATTTCAAGCATATAACTGAATTTGATGCAGAACTTGGTGGGAGATATTCTATATGGTCTAGAATATCTTTTGCAGCTGCTTTTTTTGCTATGCCAGCTAACCATGAAAATACTTTTGATAATTTTTGTTTAGGTGGCTCAATTGCAGATAGTTATATTTCTGGTGATAAAGATTATCAAAAATTTGTAAAGATGTTAGCCTTTTCAGATATTTGGTTTCACAATGTCAAAGATAAAAATACTAGAGTAATCTTATCCTATGACTGGAAGATTAGATCTCTGCCTAATTATTTTCAACAACTTGAAATGGAATCTCTTGGAAAAAGACCCAATGAAGATTCTGAATTAAATAAAACTGGTCAAATTATCTTTGGAGGATATGGTCCAACAGCACAACACTCATATTTTCAATTACTACATCAAGGGACTCAAAATATTTGCGCAGATATAATTTTAAATTCACAAAATAAATATGATTGCCTAGCTTATTCTCAAGGCATAACTCAAGCAAGGCTTCTATCAGAGGGAGCTAAAAATCTTCTAAAAGATGAAGAAATTATCAATGGCAATGTTCCTGTTAATCTTTTTATTTTTGATGGTATTGATGCAAAAAAACTAGGATTCCTAATTGCAACTTGGGAATATAGAGTTTTTATAACCTCAGTAATGCTGCAAATAAATCCTTTTGATCAGTTTGGTGTAAATGCTGGCAAGATTTATACTAAGAAATATTTAGCTGATAAAGATTAAAAGCAAAAATACTTTTCGTTATGTCTATTAATTTAAAGAAAGTACCTAATACGCCTGGAGTTTACAAATTTTTCAGTAATCATGAAATTATTTATATTGGAAAAGCAAAAGACCTAAAAAAAAGAGTCTCATCTTACTTTGGAAAATCTTTCAAAGACAGAAAGACTTCACAGATTAAATTTCTTGCTGACAAAGTAGAAACTTTTACGACAAAAAATGAGGTTGAAGCATTGTTACTTGAGCAAATGCTTATCAAAGAAAATAAACCAAAATTTAATATTCTTTTAAGAGATGATAAGACTTATCCCTATATATACTTCTCCTCAGATCATGATTTCCCAGGCGTTTATTTAAAGAGAACCAAAAAAGCAGTTGATAGAAATTACTTTGGACCATTTGTAAGCTCTGATGCTGTCAAAAAATCAATTAAAGAGATTCAAAAAATATATAAGGTGAGAAATTGTAGTGATACTACCTTTGCTAAGAGAACAAGACCATGCATTGAATATCAAATGAAAAGATGTTCTGCTCCTTGTGTAAATCACATAAAAAAGGTTGATTACTATGAGGATATAGTTAGTGCAAAGTCTTTTATTTCTTCCTCTGATACTAAAACTATCCAAAGATTGACTAAAGATATTGATGCTGCCGTTACTAAATTAGACTTTGAAAAAGCTGCTGAAATAAGAGATCGTTTAAAGAGGTTAAATTTACTAAGAGAGGAGCAATCAGTTGTTACATTAGCTACAAATGTAGATATTTTTTCTGTGCATTCTGAATTAACTTATCTTGGCATATCAATTATTGTTGTAAGAAACGGAAAAATAAGAGGCACTAAGACTCATCTAATAAAACAGGCTCATTTTGAAAATATTGAAGATGTTTACCAAAGTGCCATTGTAAACTTTTATGACTATCAGACAGATATCCCAAAAAAGATTTTATGTACAAACTCTCTAGAAAATAATAAATTGCTTGAGGACATGTTTACTACAAAACATCAAAAAAAAGTAAAAATTATTCACACACCAAATAAATCCATTAGACCTATTTTCAATTTATGCAAACTCAACGCAAAACAGGTCATAAAAAATCATATTAGCAAAGAGGATAAATACACATTTGCATTAAATGAACTAAGTGGATATCTTGGCAAAAAAGAAATTAATAAAATTGAAGCATATGATGTTAGTCATTTATCAGGTGAAAATGGAGTAGCTTCTTGTATTGTTTTCACAAAGACTGGATCAGAAAAGACAAGTTATAGACTGTTTAATATACCAAATGCTTTATCTGGAAATGATGTTGGCTCACTTAAGCATGTCTTAGAGAGAAGAATTAAATATTTTGATGATCCTGAAACAAAACCGGATCTGTTATTAATTGATGGAGGTAAAACTCAATTAAAATATATAAACGAGGTGTTGGAACTGTCAAATCATAAAGATCTTAAGGCAATATCTATTGTAAAAGGAAATAAACGAATCAGGGCTACTGAGACCATCATTAGTAAAGATGGAATATTGGAACTTGATAAAAATTCAAAAGCTTTCTTAATTTTGCAAGAGATGCGAGATGAGTCGCACAGATTTGCTATCCAAGCTCAAAGAAAGAAAAAACGAAAGACTATAGTTAAATCGGAATTAGATTCTATTGATGGAGTAGGCAAAATTATTAAAAAAAGATTACTATCTAAATTCCTTACTGTAGATAATATAAAAAATGCAGACGTAAGTGATTTAGTGACTGTTCATGGTATAAATGAGAAAATGGCATTGAAAATTATAAATAAATTCAAGAAATGACAAAATTTATCAATTTTATAACCATAATAAGAATTCTTTTAGCTCCTGTAATTTTCTTATTTTTAATTTTTAATAATTACATTTTATGTTTAATACTTTTTTTATTAGCTGGCTTGTCAGATTTTTTTGATGGATATCTAGCAAGAAAATATAATTCAGAATCTGAACTCGGTGAGATTCTTGATCCCATTGCTGACAAAATTCTAATAGTTTCTATGTTTTTTGGACTTGCAGTAAACTTTTCAAGTTATTTAATAGGTTTTATTGGGTCAATAATTGTTGCAAGAGAAATTTGGGTAAGTGCTTTAAGAGACTATAATGCTCGAAATAATTCAACTAGTGCAACAAAAGTAATGTTCATTGGAAAAATTAAAACAGCCACACAGATATTTACTATAACAATTTATTTAGTTGGACTTGCATTAAATAAAATGCTTTTAATTGTTATTGCTGATATATTTTTGATTATTTCTTTATTAGTTACTCTTTATTCTGGCTACATATATACAGTTAATACATTTAAAAAAATATAATGAAAGTTGCAATCATAGGTTATGGATTTGTGGGAAAGGCTATTGAAAATGCATTACATGATTCCGTGGAATTGTATTTGGTTGATCCAATTTTAAAAACTAAAGTTGCTGACTTGAGTAATTTTATGCCCCAAATAATTTTTGTTTGCGTCCCCACGCCTATGAATGATGATGGTTCTCAAAACTCCGAAATTATAAATTCTGTTATTCACGAGATAAATGAACTTTCATTAGAATCAAAGATTGTTATAAAAAGCACTGTCCTTCCTGATGTTATTTTAGAAATAGAAAAGATAGTTCCAAAAGTTGTTTATAATCCTGAATTTTTGAGAGAGAAACATGCATTTGAAGATTTCATAGAATCTGAAATCGTTATTTTTGGTGGCGAAAAAGATACATCCATTGAAATTGGAAATTTTTACAAAAATCATACAAGATGCAAATGTAATGAATTTCAATTTACTGATCTTGTAACCGCGTCATTAGTTAAATACTCAATAAATACCTTTTTAGCAACCAAAGTAGTTTTCTTTAATGAAATATTTAACATTTTTAGGGAATTATCTAGAGACGATAAATGGGATGAATTTATCAGCATAATTTCTAAAGATGAAAGAATAGGTTCATCACATATGTCAGTTCCAGGACACGATGGAAGATATGGATTTGGGGGAGCATGCTTGCCAAAAGATACTTTAGCTTTATTAAAATACTCAAAAGGAATAAATCAACAACTATCTTTATTGAAGAAATCTGTTGAAATAAATAATAATATTCGATCAAAGTATCAAAAAAAAACTCAGAGAGAATATGATCAAAATGTTGAATTTAAGATTGGCAACAAAGATTAATTTCCACTTTTTAATCAAGGCATATACAATTGCACAGTTGTAAATTATTGGCTGGATGGCAGAGTGGTTATGCAGCGGCCTGCAAAGCCGTTTACGCCGGTTCGATTCCGGCTTCAGCCTCCATCTAAAAACTAGTATAATTATATGAATGCCCGGGTGGTGGAATTGGTAGACACAAGGGACTTAAAATCCCTCGCTAGCAATAGCGTGCCGGTTCAAGTCCGGCTCCGGGTACCATCTTCATAAAAATGTTGAATAACAACATGAGTACTTTGCCAAAAAAAAGAAATAAGTTTATAGCATATGCCGCTATTGCAAACTTTTTTAGCAAAATTGCCTCTATGTTGGTAATAATTTTAGGAGTTTCATTCACTCTAAACTATCTATCATCCGAAAAATTTGGAATATGGATGACTATATCAAGCTTGATAGGACTTTTATCTTTCTTAGATTTGGGTATTGGGAATGCGCTCACTAATACTGTATCTAAATCATTTAGCACCAACAATAGAAATGATATAAAAGATGCTGTCACAGGTGGACTTTTTATACTATTTTTTGTTGCTATCTTTGTTTTTGTTTTCTTAACTATTCTTTTAAAGTTATTACCAATTGATCAACTATTTAAAACTCAAAATGAATTAGATCAAATTATTTTAACCTCTCTTGAAATGTTTGTAGCCTGCTTTTCAATAACAATTTTCTCAAATGGCATTCAAAGGATCTTTCATGGAATGCAATTGGGTTTTCTTGTGCATATAATGCTAACAATTGGTTCCATAATATCTTTAGTTCTTTTGTATTATTTTTCAACCTTAAAGGTGGAAATAAATCTGCTAGTTTTTGCATCAATGATTGGAAATATTCTTGCAAGTATTCCACTTTTAATCATTTTAATTTCAAAAGACTTATTTTGTTTTAGAGGCGTATTGTTTAGCATAAATTCACAATACAAAAACATAATAAATTTAGGTGGAGCGTTTTTTTTGATACAAATTGGAACAATAATACTGATCGGAGCAGATAGTTTAATAATATCTTCAACCATTGGCGTTTCAGGTGTTGCAATCTTTGCAATTACACAGAGGCTTTTTTTGTTTGCATCACAACCAATGCAATTGGTAAATGTTCATTTATGGCCAGCATTTGCTGATGCAAATAATAGGCAAGATAAAGATTACATAAGAAAGACACTAAAAATTAGTATTATGTTGACATTATTTATAACAACATTGATTTCTATAATTATTGTTATTTTCAGTAACCAATTGATATCTATATGGACATCAGAAAAAATTGAGGTCCCTATTGAGTTTATTTACATATTTGCACTTTGGATTATAATTGAATCAGTCTCTCAACCTATTGCTATGTTTATGAATTCATGCGGAATTATGAAGCCTCAAATTTTCGGAATAATCTCTTTAATCATAATATGTTTACCATTAAAAATATATTTAGCGAGCAATTTTGGTATTTTTGAAATGGTTGCAGCATATACTATTTTCTTTTCCATAAACATTGTATTTTGGTATGGATTTATTTTTAGAAGTTACATACTTAAATACCTTTATTAAAAAAAATGGAATTTATACCAATATATCAACCCACAATTGATGATGCAGAAAAGAAAAATGTTCTTGAATGTATTGAATCTACATGGATTTCATCAAAAGGAAAATTTGTAGATAAGTTTGAAAAAGATTTTTCAAAAAAAACTAATATTAAAAATTCTTTAACTGTATCAAATGGAACTGTTGCTCTTCATTTAGCTCTTTTAGCTTTGGACATTAAGAAAGGTGATGAAGTTATAGTTCCAAGTTTTACATACATTGCTTCTGTAAATTGCATTTCATATACTGGCGCAAAACCAGTTTTTGCTGACTCTTTAAGATCATCGTGGCAGATCGATCCAGATAGCATTAGAAAAAAAATCACTTCAAAAACAAAAGCAATTCTTCCAGTACACTTATATGGACATCCTTGTGACATGGAGCAAATTATGAAAATTGCAGATGAATATAATTTGTTTGTTATTGAGGATTGTGCTGAAGCATTTGGATCAAAATATGATTCTATTCATGTTGGAAACTTTGGTGATATATCTACATTTAGTTTCTTTGGAAATAAAACTATTACTACCGGTGAGGGTGGTATGGTTTCAACAAATAACGATGAATTACATGAAAAAGCAAGACATTTAAAAGGACAAGGACTTGCTACTAACAGAGAATATTGGCATGACATCATTGGTTATAACTATCGTATGACAAACATTTGCGCCGCAATTGGTGTTGCTCAATTAGAAAAATCTGATGAACTAATCAAAAAAAAACTTGATATCGTCAAGAGATATAAAACTTTTTTAAAAGACACTCCTCTTGAATTTCAAAAAGATGAGCCAAATGTCTTCAATACGTATTGGATATTTTCAATACTTACGAATTCAGAAAATGAGAGAGATAACTTAAGAGATTATTTGAAGAAAAATAATATTGAAACGCGACCAACTTTTTTTCCTGTTCATACCATGCCGATGTATTATGAAAATGAAAAACTACCAATTGCTCAAGAAATAGCCTCAAGAGGTATAAATTTACCAAGTTATCCAGATTTAACTGATGAACAAATAATATATATAACTAAAAAAATAAAAGAGTTTTATTAATATTAAATATTATGTTTTATACAAAGGATGAGTTATTAGAAAAAGGATTTTTATCAGTTGGAAATAATACCAAGGTGAGCAAGCTTGCGAGTCTATATTTATCTGAAGGTTCTTCAATAGGCTCAAACGTTAGAATTGATGATTTCACAATTATCAAAGGCAATATAGAGATTGAAAATAATGTTCATATAAGTTCATTTTGTTCCTTAAATGGAACTGGCTCAAAAATTACTCTTAGAAATTATGTTGGTATTTCAACCCACTGTGGGCTTTTTACTGCTATAGAAGACTTTATTAAGCCTACACTAATGTCTCCTGCAATAAATAAAGAATTTTCAAAAATTAGTCGTCAAAGTGAAATTTTTTTTGATGAAGCATCCAAGGTAGGAAGTAATTGTACTTTTTTACCGGGAGTCAATATCGGATACGGAGCTTCAATAGGAGCAAATTCAGTTATATTTGAAAACATTGAAGATGGAGCTATCGTAGGTCCAAAACATAGAGGAATAAAGATATATGGCTTCAGAGATTTAGAAGAAATAAAACAAATGCAATCAAATTATGAAAAAAACAACTAAAGAATATATTTTTGAAAATAAAGATCTTGGCAAATATGAATTTACATTAGATACATCTACATTTGAGCCAACCCAAACAACTGTCTCAATAATTCATTCTTCATTACCACTAATTAATTGCGATTCTAAAATATTAGATTTAGGTTGTGGATGTGGAATTGTTTCAATAATTCTTTCGAAATTGATAAAAAAAAATCTACATTTTTTTGCATCGGACATAAGTGAATCTGTTGAAGAAATCGTTCAAAAAAATGCAATGAGACATAATGTAAACATTGTAGTAAAAAGGAGCAATATTTTCGAAGCTTGGAGCAATCAAAAATTTGATTTAATAATTAATGATATATCAGGAGTTTCTGATAAAGTAGCTGAAATTTCTCCGTGGTTCAATAATATTGCTTGTGAAACTGGTCCTGGAGGTGATATTTTAGTCAAGAGGGTTATTAATGAGTCAACTAAACATCTTAAAAAAGGTGGAAAGTTGGTTTTTCCAATTATTTCTTTTTCCAATGAAGATGAAATCATTGATAGTGCTAGTAAAGTATTTAGCAGTGTTAAATTATTAAGAAAGGATTTTTGGCCAACACCAAAGGAAATGCATGATCATCTTCCATTGTTAAATACTTTAAAGCAAAGTGGATTAATTTCATTTGAAGAAAAATTTGGGACAATTATTGGCCATACTTCAGTATTTGAAGCAAGTTTATAGATAAGCTTGTCATTTTTTTGACATGCTTTTCAGTTTAATTGTTTAGTGTATAATTTCCAACATGAAATTACTGAAAGCAAATGATGATCTAGTTGATCTGCCTTTTTTTGAGGCTAATAAAAGTTTTAATGATAACGACCCTTTATTAGAAGAGTTTCCAGAGCAATCAAAACAGCTTATTAATGAAGGTTTTGCAATTCTAGATTTAGTTCATAGTGATGAAATATTTGAGACGATTAACAAAAAGATTGATGAAAAAATTTTTAAGGGAAATCCAAAACTAAATCCAAAATACTATCATTATAATGATAATCCAAGAGTAATTGAGGCGTGGAGAGATATTAAAGAGATCGTTGATTTAGCAAGAGATAAAAAAGTTTTAAGATTTCTTAATTTAGTATACAAAAAAAAACCAATTCCATTCTCAACTATCAATTTTATTAAATCAACTGAACAACCTCTTCACAGTGATTACATGCATTTTTCATCAAAACCTGAAAGATTTTTAACAGGCGTATGGTTTGCTCTTGAAGATATTCACATTGACTCAGGACCCTTACAAGTTATTCCAAAAAGTCACAGGTTACCTATAACAACTTTGGAAGAACTTTCACATAAGATACCCAAAAATACAAAACAGTTAAAAGAAAATTATACTGAATATGAAGAACACGTCAGAAATGTTGTTAAAAAAAATAAACTCAGTTCAAAAAAAGTCACAATAAAGAAAAATCAATGCTTAATATGGTCTGCTAACTTATTACATGGAGGCACTCCAATTGTTAATCAATCTTTAACAAGAAAAAGTCTGGTTGTTCATTATCATTATGATGGTTGCACATATTATAATCCTGGATTTTCCAAATTATCCGAAGGCATAATCGCAGAAAGAAGGATTGAAGAGATTACTTATTAGGAGATTTATTATGAAAAAAGAAAATATCTTACAACTAATAAAAGAGGCGTTGGATGCTGAAAATGAAATAAATGATGATTCCTCTGAAGAAAATATACCTGAATGGGATTCTCTTGGTCATTTGAGCATTCTTACAGCACTAGATGAAGCGACAGGAGGAAAAGCCTCTGCAATTAGTGACTTAAGTGAAGCAACTTCTGTTAAAAAGATTTTTGATATTTTTGAAAAAGAAGGAATCATTGAATAGTTTGATTTTTTAGGGCTTACGCAAAACCTATAAATGAAAATAGAGATAGGAAAAATAAGCTACCAGCTTGCTTCCAAAAAAGCATCAGTTTTTGATTTCAAAGAAGAAAATCCTGATTGGGATATCAATCAGATAGTTTCTAAAACTGGTGTTGAAACTGTTTATGTTTCTGATGAAAATGAAACAGCGCTAGATTTATGTATAAAAGCTGCAAAAAAACTAAACTTTGATCCTGATGAAATAGGAGCTTGCATATTTGTAACTCAATCTCCTGATTATATGTTACCGACTTCAGCTTGCATTGCTCAAGATGAGCTTGGACTTAGCAAAAATATTGCAGCTTTTGATATAAATTTAGGTTGTTCTGGATTTATTTATGCTCTGAGTGTTGCTAAAGGAATTTTGCAAGATCTAAAAAAAGATAAAATTCTAATACTATGTGGAGATACATATACTAAATTTATTAGAAACAACGATAGAACATGTCGCCCAGTATTTAGTGACGCAGGTTCAGCAGTTATAATTTCAAAATCAAAATCTAAAATGAGTGGTCCATTTAGCTTTGGCACTGATGGGAGTGGATATGACAAGCTAATTGTGAGAAACAGAGCTACAAAAATTGAAAATAATTTTGATAATTTCATTCATATGAATGGTGCTGAAGTTCTTATGTTCACTATGTCAAATGTTCCAAAAGGCGTGAATCAGCTAATTGAAGAATCCGGTTTGAAATTTGAAGATATAGATTTTTTTCTTTTTCACCAAGCTAGCACAATTGTATTAGATAATATCCAAAGAAAATTAAAAATACCAAACGAAAAGATGCCAAGAAACAATAAATATATTGGAAATACAGTATCAGCCACGATACCTATTCTAATGAAGGACCTTATTAGCGAAGGTAAAATCAAAAAAAATGACAAAATATTGATGTTTGGATTTGGAGTGGGATATTCTTTTGGAGGATGTATTCTTGAGTACTAATATTAAGGATAAACAAATAATTATAACTGGGTACAGCTCAGACCTAGCTCAAGCAACATTTAGTAAATATTCAAATAAAAATTTAATTTTTGGAACATATAACAAGAATAGATTAAAAAATGAAAATAAAAATATAATTCTCAATAAAGTTGATTTATGTAGTGAAAATGAAATTAAAAAATATCTAGATTCGATAAAAGAACATTTAAGAAATATTATATTAGTAAATTTTGCTGCTTACAAAAAAGATGGCTTATTAGCAAATTTTTCTTCAGAGGAATGGCAAAAAACTTTTGATATAAACATAAAGTCAAACTTTCTTATATCAAGATATGTTGTTCCTATAATGATAGCAAATAAATGGGGAAGAATAATTCATATTTCCTCAGCAAGAGGATTAAGAGGCTCTCCAGGATCTTCAGCTTACAGCGCATCAAAGTCTGCTTTAGATTCTTTTAATAAATCAATTGCAAAAGAATATGCTAGATTTGGAATAACCTCAAATATTATCTCACTTGGTTACTTTGATTATGGCATGTTTAAGAAACTCAGTCCTGACATTAGTAAAAAGTTTAAGGATAGTCTGCCTTCAAACTTATTAGGAAGTCATGAGGATATATCTAGCTGTTTTGATTTTATAGTTAATTCACCATTTACAAATGGTGAAACCATCACTATTGATGGTTGTATGGACTAGACTAAATGAAGATAAGTATTTTGTCTTATGGTTTTACCAAGTGGAATGGCGGAATTGATTTTATAAAAATCATATCATCATCTCTTGCTTTATATCTAAAAAATAAAAAATTAAAAACTTTTTTTAGTTATCCCTTCTAACGACTTAAATAATGTTTTTATTCAGTTAACTGCTAGGATAATATTTTTTATAAAAATTTTATTAAGAAAAGATGCAAGATTACTTCATAATAATTTTAAAAAATTTTCTGAAATATTTCGAGATTTAAAAAAAGATTATTTTTTTTTGAAAGGCGGTTCTAATTTAACAAGTCAAATTACTGCTGCAAAAAAGAAAAATACCACAATTCTTTTACCGATGATTGATGTTCCAAAAAAAAATTTTCAAATACCATGGATTGGGTATTTGTATGATTTTCAACATAAACATTATCCTCAATATTTTTCAAAAAAAGAAATTTTAAAGCGTGATATTGAATTTGATAATATGCTAAATTCAAAAAAAAATATTATTGTAGCCTCACAAACCGTTATCGAAGATGCTAAAAGATTTTTCCCAAATCACACATCCATCTTACATTCAATTCCATACAGTGCCTGTCCTCAAGAATCTCACCTGAATATTATTGAAGATTTAAGAAAAAAATATAATTTAAATAAAGATTATTTTCTAGTTTCTAATCAATTTTTTATGCATAAAGGACACAATTATCTTTTTAAAGCATTTAAAAAATATATTGATTTGGGCGGAATGCATGATCTTGTTTGTACTGGTGATACTTTAAGTTCAAGTGGTTCAAATTACTTTGATGAACTAAAGAAATATCTAAGGAAAAATAATTTATCTAAAAGAATACGTATCCTTGGACATATTTCTAAATATGATCAGATATGTTTATTAAAAAAATCAAAAGCATTAATTCAGCCAACTTTGTTTGAGGGTGGTCCAGGTGGAGGTTCTGTTTATGAATCGGTTGGTCTTGGAATTCCATCAATCGTTTCAAATATAGATGTTAACTTAGAGTTGCAAAGTCACAACATAGATAATCTAGTGTTTTTTGAATTTGGTAATGCTGATGACTTATCAAAAAAAATTTTTGAGGCAGAGAATAAAAACTTCTCAGTGTTTTCAAATGAAATTCTTCTTGAAAGAGGTTTAGCAAGAAAAAACGAGTGTGGTAAATTTATCTACAATTTAATAAAAAAAACATTAGAAGAGTCCAATTGAGGTAATATGTTTTATAATTTGAATGGGTGGATATAATGAATTCTGAAATAAAAGATTACTATGATGGGAATTTAAGCCTGAAATCAATCATAAAAATTCTGTTAAAAAGGAAAATTCTAGTTTTATCAATTTCCGCTTTGTTTGGGGTATTTTCAATAATATATTCGCTTTCACTTGATGATATCTATACCTCAACAAGCTCACTAGAAATAAAACAAAAAACGCAATCTGATTCTTCTTCTGGAATGTCAGCGCTGTCATCTTTGACAGGAATTTCTTTAGATAGTTTAGATAATAAAAGTGCATATATTTTTCAGATATTAAAATCTAGAGACTTTACGAAACATATCATTAAATTTGATGGCGTGCTTGAAAATATTTTTGCTGTTGAGTCTTACGATAAAGACAAGAAAAAGATAATATATGATAAATCTATATTTGATGAAAAAGATTCAAAATGGGTCAGAAAGCCAAAAAAAAATCAAAAAATAATTCCTTCATATCTAGAAGCACATGAAGAGTTTCACAAAAATATCATAAGCTTTAAAGAAATTGAAAGTGGATTTATTGAAATATCGGTTGAGCACCGATCTCCAATATTTTCAGAGCAATTATTACAATTAATAATAAAAGAACTTAATAACATTACTAGGCTTAAAGATATTTCTGAATCAAATGCTTCTCTTGAATATCTTTATGAAGAATTAAAAGAAACTAAACAAATAGAAATTAGGCAATCCATTAATGAATTAATTAAACCAAAACTTGAGATGTTGATGCTTGCAGATATTGACGAGTTTTATAGTATTGAGCCAATAGATGGGCCTTTCACTCCAGAGGAAAGATCTAGCCCAAATAGAATGCTTATTTGTATATTAATTACTTTTTTTGGTTTTATTTCAATCTCTACATATGTTTTAATTTCAAACATGTTTTTAGAGTTTAATAAGTTAGAAAGCTGATCTAATTAAAATGAATATATCACTTGTAGTAATGGCCGGAGGTTCAGGTACTCGGCTTTGGCCATATTCTAGATCAATGTACCCAAAGCAGTTTTTACCATTACATACTGATCATAGTATGTTTCAAGATACTTTTCTTAGGTGCAAAAATTTACCAATAACAAACAGAATCACATTATGCAATGAAGACCATAGATTTATAGTTGCAGAACAACTAAAAAATCTAAACTTAGAGAGCGATATAATTCTTGAACCTTCTGCTAAAAATACAGCTCCAGCAATTGCATTAGCAGCATTCTTAGAGAAAGATAAAAATTCACTTCTTTTAGTTTTGCCGTCAGATCACGTTGTAAAAAATGTTGAACAATTTTCAAAATTAGTTCTTGACTCATCTAACTTAGCAGATTCTGGCAAGATTATTACGTTTGGAATTGTTCCAAATAAACCCAGTACAGGTTATGGATATATCGAGAAAGGTGATGATCTTCATGTAGGCTATGAAGTAAAAAGATTTATTGAAAAACCTCCTTCGTCTGAAGCCGAAAATTATTTAAATTCAAATAACTATCTTTGGAATAGCGGAATATTTCTTTTTAAAGCAGATAAATATTTAGAAGAGCTTAAGAATTTCAGTCCAGAAATATATAATTGTTGTAAAGAAGCCACCAGCAACATTCAAAAAGAACTAGACTTTACAAGAATTGATAATGAAATTTTTAATTTGTGTCCCTCAGATTCAATTGACTATGCGGTTATGGAAAATACTCTTGATGCAGCAGTTGTTCCTTGTGATATTGGATGGAATGATTTAGGTTCATGGAACAGTGTGCTTGAAAGCATGCCATCAGATGAAAATGGCAATTTTAGTAAAGGTAAAGCCATATTTAATAAGTCTGATAATACATATGTAAACTCTGACTCTCAGCTTGTTGTTGCGCTAGGATTAAAAAACACATCCATAGTTACCACTAAAGATGTTGTACTTGTTGCTGATCATGATCATTCTCAAGAAATTAAAGCTATTGTAGAAGATATTAAGTTAAAAGATGAATATGGTGAAATTACTAAATTCCACAATAAAGTCCATAGACCTTGGGGAACCTTTGAATCTCTTGATATTGGCGAATTACATCAAGTTAAAAGAATAATGGTAAGGCCAAATGCAAAATTAAGTGTTCAACGACATAAATTTAGGGCAGAACATTGGGTAGTAGTAAAGGGAACCGCAGAAGTTTTCAGAGACGACGAAGTTATAACGCTAAAAGAGAATGAATCTATATATTTGCCACTTGGTTGTATACATGCTTTAAAGAATCCAGGCGATACAGATCTTGAATTAATTGAGGTTCAATTTGGAACATATTTAGGCGAAGATGATATTGAAAGGCTGGAAGATATTTATGGAAGAAATTCGGATGATTAAAATACAATTTATAACTCTATTGAATTATAATGCCCTCATTAATTGAGGAGATATAGATGAAAAAAGCTTTAGTTTTAGGTGCAGGAGGTTTCATAGCCCACCACCTTCAAAGAAGATTAAAAGAAGAAGGTTATTGGGTGAGATCCGTAGACTTAAAATATCCACGTTTCGATGATACAGATTCTGATGATTTTGTTGTTGGCGATCTTAGAGACAAAAACTTTGTGGATAGTGTTGTTGATAGAAGATTTGATGAAGTTTATCAACTTGCTGCTGATATGGGTGGTGCTGGATATATTTTTACAGGTGAAAATGATGCTGATGTAATGACTAATTCCTCCTTAATAAATTTAAATGTTTTAGATTCATGTCAAAAAAGAAACATAAAAAGGATATTTTATTCTTCAAGTGCATGTATTTATCCTGAGTATAATCAACTTGATCCTAATAATCCAAAATGCTCTGAAGAGTCAGCATACCCTGCAGCACCTGATTCTGAGTATGGATGGGAGAAACTTTTCAGTGAGAGAATGTACTTAGCATATTCCAGAAATAAAGGTATAGAATCTCGAGTAGCTAGATATCATAATATTTATGGTCCTCTAGGTTCTTGGAACGATGGTAAAGAAAAAGCACCTGCTGCATTATGCAGAAAAGTCGCTTTTGCTGATGATGGTGGCTTTATTGAGGTTTGGGGTGATGGAGTCCAAACAAGATCATTTTTGTATATCGATGATTGCGTGGATGCTACTATAAAACTCACAAGGTCAGAATTTGAAGGACCAGTTAATATTGGTTCTGAAGAAATGATTTCAATAAATAATTTAGCAAAATTAATTATTGAAATATCAGGTAAAGATTTATCAATAAAAAATATACCTGGTCCTGAGGGTGTAAGAGGAAGAAATTCTGATAATAAAATTATTGAGAAGGAACTTAATTGGAAACCAACTTTTAGTTTAGAAGAAGGCGTAAAAAAGACATATGACTGGATTAGTAATCAGGTGAAGTCTCAATAAATTCGATGCCATTAAAAATAATCCATATTGTAAAATTATGGGGAAAGGGTGGAGTTGAGGATTACATAAACTCACTTCAAAAGGTAGAAAGCTCTGAACATGAATTAAAAATATGTTCACAAACAAGTTTTTTTAAAATTAACAAACTTTCAAAAGAAAACATTTATCTCTTTCATACACCTGCATATATTTTTCCTATTTTATATTTAAAAATATTGGGGATTCCTCACAAAGTAATTCTTCATAATGAGCCTTTCAGGAAACATTTTTTAAAAGATTTGTATTTTTTATTTAACTTTTTAATTCACGTAATTTTAAGAACAAAAATTTATGTCTGGTCTGAAAATATCAAAAAAAAATTATTAAAGTTAAACTCAAATGTGGAATTAATGCCAATGTTTGACCAGTCAAGATTCCAAAAAACAACTTATTCGGATTCAAAAAAAATAATTTTTGTCGCTCGCTATGACACTCAAAAAAATATAGATTTATTTCTAAAAATCACGGAAGAAAATAAGGATTTTAATTTTTATGTTTATGGAGATGGATATCCACCAAGTTTTTTCAGTAGATATAAAAATATTTTTTTTAATGGTTTTGTTAGCGACAAAGATGTTATTTATGATGATGGAATACTTCTGTGCACATCACATTATGAAGGAGGCCCTCTTGTTGCATTAGAGGCTCTATCCTACGGATTGCCAATAATTACAACACAAGTAGGAGTTTTTCATGATTTTAAAACTAACACTCAAAAAATAGACTCAATAAACTCATTCAAAACTATAGAGGAGGCTAATCGGATTTTAGATATTTTTAGAAATAAAAAATTTTTTCATTCTGATAATAATTTACAATACCTGAAAGAAAGCTTTTTAAGCTCAACTGAAGTGGTAAATAAAATCTATGAACAATAATATATTTGTTGCAGGCCATAATGGTATGGTTGGAAGGGCTGTTCATGAGAAGCTTAATAAAAATGGTCAAAATTCTATTTTCACTATTGATAGAAAATCTGTTGATTTAGCCAACCCTGAGCAATTTGAGGATTTTGTATTAGATAATAATATTAATGAGATTATTTTTTGTGCTGCCAAGGTTGGAGGTATAAAAGCAAATAATGACAATAAATTCGAATTCTTATATCAAAATTCTGTCATGCAAAATAATCTTTTCAATATCGTAAGGAAACATAAAATTAAAAAATTAACATTTCTTGGAAGTTCTTGTATATATCCTCGTGATTGCAAACAACCAATCAAAGAAGAATATATGTTAAGTGGTAGACTTGAAGAAACAAACGATGCATACGCCTTAGCAAAAATATCAGGTGTAAAATTTTGTGAAATTCTTAATCAATCAAATTCTTTCGATTGTCGAGCACTTATGCCAACAAATATTTATGGATATCATGATAATTTTTCCATTGATGACTCTCATGTAATACCTGGCTTGATAAGAAAATTCTATGAAGCTAAGAAAAATAATAATAATAATGTAGAGATATGGGGAACAGGAAAACCTTATAGAGAATTTATGTTTTCAGAGGATTTAGGAGATGCTATCAGCTTTATTCATTCAATGA
Source organism: uncultured SAR86 cluster bacterium (assembly GCA_902612915.1). Classification (GTDB taxonomy): domain Bacteria; phylum Pseudomonadota; class Gammaproteobacteria; order Magnimaribacterales; family D2472; genus SAR86A. Next base: position 105,701 of record CACMFH010000001.1, read on the forward strand.
AAAAATCAGATTTTTATAAAATTACAGGCCCAAAATCTCTTATCAATGTTGGAAGTGGAGATGAAATGCAAATTAAAGATGTTGCAATAATGATAGCTGATATATTTGATTTTAGAGGAAGCATTACTTTTAATTCATCCTATCCAGACGGCACACCAAGAAAAAGACTTGATTTATCTCTTTTAGACAAAACTGGATGGAAAAAAAAGCATTCTATTAAAGAGGGTTTAAAAAATACTGTTGATTGGTTTAGAGAGAATTTTAATTCAATAAGAAAATAAATATGAAATTAAACTCTTTTTCAATCGTGATTCCTTCATTTAATGATCTAAGAATTTTAGAGACAATTAACTCTATAAACATGCAAAACTATCCTAGAAATAAAATTGAAATAATTATTTCTGATGGAGGTTCTGACAATATAGTCGTTGATAAAATTAAAACTGCTATCACTGAAAATGATAATTTATTGATTGAGAAAGATGAGGGCATATTTGATGGAATTAATAAAGGCCTTCAGAGGTCAAAAAATGAAATTATATTTGCGCTAGGAAGTGACGATAGATTTTGTTCAAAAAATGCTTTAACTTTAGTGAATGAGATTATTGAAAATGGCTCCGACTACGTTTGTTCAACAATAAAATATACAGATCAAAATTGGCAACCTATTAGAAACTGGAATGCAACAAAACCGTCTTTATTGAATTTTATTTTTGGGAGACAAGTTGCTCATTTTGGCTATTTCGCAAAAAAATCAGTATACGAGTCAAATGGTTATTTTGATATTAATAGAACTGTTGCAGCAGATTTTGATTATTTTTTGAGATTATCAAAATCTAATTTTAAATGCGGACTTTTATTAGAGCATATCGTCGATATGAAATTGGGTGGTAACAGCAGTAAAAATTTTATAAATATATTAAAAGGAAATCTAGACATATTCAAAGCAGGATTTAAACATCTAGGACCCTTAATCTTTATACATTTTTTGTTTAAGCCATTTTGGAAAGTTAGAGAATTTATAATCTCAAGATCATAAAAGTCAATAATGAATAATTTAAACATTATTACAGTTGTCAGAGATGATTTTAAAAATCTTAAGAAAACTTATCAGTCTATATGTAAGCTAATCTTAGCAGGAGCAAAATGGATTATTGTTGATGGTGGTAATGATGAAGAAACATTCAATTGGTGCATGAACTTAAAATCAGCAAATTTAAAGTATATTAGAGAAAATGATTCAGGTATTTATGATGCAATGAATAAAGGAATAGGATTATCTGAAAAAGATTCGTATCTTTGGTTCTTAAACTCAGGAGATACAAACTTAATTGAAAAAGATCTCTTAGAAAGAAAAATTAATATAGCTCAGGATCACGAATGCTCTGTAATTAAATTTAATTTAATGATTAATAAGAAAGTAAGGTCAGAAAATATTAATAAATCTTTTTTGATTTTTAATAGTCCCAACCATCAAAGCATTTTTGTAAAAAAAGAAATACACGACTTATTTTATGATGATTTAAAATTAGCAGGAGACTATGGTAATTTTCTTAATGTTTTTTTTAATAAAAATTATAAGCTACTTAGTGTTGATGAAGTAATCGTATCTTATGATATGGATGGTATCACTTCCCGAGATGATCAAAAAAATATAATTAGATTAGAAAGAATTAAATCAAGTTATAGAAGCTTCATTAAAAATAAAAAGCCATTTATATTATTAATGGTGTTAATACAGTCTATAATATATTTACCTTTTTTTTTGTTTCCAAACTTTAAAATAAAAAGGTTTAAAGACTGAGTATGACAAAAGTAGCATTAATAACAGGAATTACTGGTCAAGATGGAGCCTATTTATCTGAGCTGCTTCTTGAAAAAGGTTATAAGGTTCATGGAATAAAAAGAAGATCATCCTCAATCAATACCTCAAGGATTGACAAATTCTACGAAGGTCCAAAACATATTTCAGAGAATTTTAAGCTCCATTACGGAGACATGGTAGATAGTACTAACTTAATAAAACTTGTTTCTGAGATAAAACCTGATGAAATATATAATCTCGCTGCACAAAGCCATGTTGCTGTGAGTTTTGAAACTCCTGAATATACTGGTGAAGCAGATGCCCTGGGTGTTTTAAAAATTCTAGAAGCAGTAAGAATGTCAAATTTAACTAATAAAACAAAATTTTATCAGGCTTCAACATCAGAACTTTACGGACTTGTTCAAGAAATACCTCAAAAAGAGACAACCCCATTTTATCCTAGGAGTCCATACGGAGTTGCAAAACTTTATGGATATTGGATTACAAAAAACTACAGAGAGGCATATAACATGTTTGCTTGTAACGGTATTTTGTTCAATCATGAAAGTCCCTTAAGAGGTGAAACATTTGTAACCAGAAAGATCACAATTGGCTTAAGTAAGATTATCAATGGATCTGATGATTTATTATTAATGGGTAACTTAAATTCAAAAAGAGACTGGGGTCATGCAAAAGATTATGTAGAGGGTATGTGGTTAATGCTTCAACAGGACAAGCCAGATGATTATGTTTTAGCGACTAATAAACAATATTCCATAAGAGATTTTATAGAAATTTGCCTTGAGCATTGTGGCAGTAAAATTGTATGGGAAGGTGATGGAGAAAACGAAGTCGGAATAATTTCTAAGTCTTCAAAAAAATACAAAAATTTGCATGAAGGTAAAACTATAGTGAAAGTAAGTAGCGTATATTATAGGCCTGCCGAGGTTGAAACTTTGTTAGGTGACTTTTCTAAGGCTAAAAGTGAACTGGGATGGGAGCCAAAGTATAATATTTATGATTTAGCTAAAGAAATGATGGAAAGTGATATTAATTTAAATTCTAATCATTAAGTGAAGCAACTCTTAAGCTTTAAAGAAGTTAAAAATCCACTAATATTTTTCCTTATTTTTTTTCCATATGTTACTTTTGGCATTTTTTCATCTGATACAAGTCCATTTTACTTATTATTAATTGCATTCTTAATTTTCTTACGATCAAGTTATTCTAGATTAGGATTGTTTAAGGCAGCTCTTTTTACATTTATTATTTTATTAATTGATTTTGTTATAACAACAGAAATAGACATATTAAAATTCTGCGCTACAGTTATTATTGCTGAATCATGTTTTCATTATGGTAGACTTTTGACATATAGCATTTCGTATAAATTAATTCTTTTTTTATCAGTCATATGGCTTTCTTCTGGTTTAATTACTCTTTTTCAACCAGATTTTTTTTCTTTTTTATTTTATCGTGTTGGATACAATTCAGAAATCTCTGGAGCAATTCGAGGAGCTCCTGGTCTTACTCCTGAGCCTTCATATTATGGTATTGCATCTGCTTTTTTATATGCATTTGCAATGCAAACAAAGATTAATAGAACTGGAAATAAAACTCTTGACTTGCCGTCATTAATTTTTGGAATATCTGTTTTATTGTCTCTATCTCTATATGGGTTAGCAGTTTTAGGTGTACTAGCTTTTAAATACAATAGATATTTATCTATTTTATTTCTAATCCTGGGACTATTTATTTTAACTTATATTGATACAACATTTGCAAGACTTACTTTAATATTGGCTGATGCTATTGCATCCGGTGGCTCATCTCTGCTAGAAGACAACTCAATAATGTATAGATTATCAAATTTCATTTTAATTTATGAAATTATAACTACTGACTCTTCAGGCACATCTGCATTAACAAGTGGTATAACTGTTTTATTTGCAAATTATGGATTATTGGCATTTTTGCTTATTTCTTTGATGTTCTTATTATCCAGCTGGGGCAGCACTGTCCTGAGGTTATCATCTAACTTATTCTTTTTACCTCTAATAATAGTGATGTTTTTCATTGGGCCTTTATCAAATCCTTATTTTTGGATTTATTTAGGCTCAAGTTTTAGTGAAAAGAGATAAAGTGAAATTTTCCATTATCACACCAGCCAAACAAATAGATGATTTTACAAAAATGGCCATTGATTCTGTTCAATCACAAACAATTAGATCTTTATTTGAACACATAATAATAATTGATGATCAAAATAGTAATTTGCCAGAGAATCACAAATATGAAAATTATTCTATCAAGTACCTTAGGTCTAAAAGAACTATGGGGCCTTCATCATCAAGAAATGAGGGAATCTCAATTGCAAAAGGAGAAATTATATGTTTCTTAGACTCTGATGATTTATGGACAAAAAATTATCTACAGGAACTTGAAAAAATTTTTGACTCAAAAAAAGAAGTTGACGCAGTCTCAGTAGGTGGATATAAATTTGGTGACAATAGCAGTAATGGACTTATTACTACATGGCAAAAAGAGGGTTTGTTATCGCGAAATGCAATTTCATGGAATGCTATAGGCTGCCCTTCAGGATTCAGTTTTAGATACTCATTAAAAAAACTTGCAATTTTTGAAGAAAATCTGAGATGGTGTGAGGATTATCTATTTTATCTTAACCTAATGAAAAAACCTGACTTACAAATTTACAGATCGAATGACCTTAATTATTGGTACAGAATTTCTAATACTCAAGTTACACATCAGCCAAAACGTTCGATGTTAGAGAATTCAAGAAAAGTTTTTGCAGAAATTTTTAAGCAAAATATTCGCAATTCTATTAATTTTAAATATTCGATAAATGTATATCTTCAATCAAAAAGATCATTCAATAAAGCAATAGGAAAAATTGTGTTGCCATATACGATTTTGCTTACTATCATCTCTCCAGGATGGTTTATAGGCACAATGGTGAAAATTCTTAAAACTAAAAGGCAATAATATTATGAATTCTAGAATATCTATTATTGGTGGAAACGGTTTTTTAGGATCAAAATTAAAAGAGGTATTCAAGCAATCTGATATTAACTTCGCCTCTTTTGATATTAATAACAAAAATGAAAATGATAATTACTTTGATATAACTTCACCAGATGACTGTAATAAATTAAATAATTCAGAGATTTGGATTAATTTAGCTGCTGTTCACAGAGACGATGAACCGAAAGAGCTATATGATTTAGTAAATGTAAAAGGTGCAAAAAATTTATGCCATGCTGCAGATAAGTTTGATGTAAAAACTATTATTTTTACAAGCTCTGTTGCCATTTATGGCTTTGCACCTGAGGGTACTGATGAGACAGGCCAAGCAAATTATTTCAATGATTATGGAAGAACTAAATATCTTGCAGAAAATATATATATTAATTGGTATAACAAAGATCCTGAAAATAGGAACCTAATAATCATAAGACCAACTGTAATATTTGGAGAGGGTAATAGGGGCAATGTCTATAATTTATTTAAACAAATTGCTTCAAAGAAATTTATCATGATTGGTAATGGAAAGAACATCAAATCTATGGCGTATGTAGATAATGTAGCAGAATTTATTAAATTTTCTTTGTCATTTAAGAAAAATCTTCATATATACAATTACATAGACAAACCTGATCTAGATATGAATACTTTGGTCAAGATGACCCGTAAAATTTTATTTGAAAAGAATAATGTTGGTTTTAGACTTCCATCTTTTCTGGGAATTTTTATTGGCAAATTAGCTGATTATGTATCAATATTAATTAGAAAAAAAATCCCAATAAGTAGCATAAGGGTCGAAAAATTTATGAAAACTACAAGTTTTAATTCATCAATAAAAAAAACAGGATTTGTTGCACCAATCTCTATGAAAGATGCTTTAACAAAAACTATTAGTTACGAGTTTTTAAAAAAATAAATTACAATACTTGTTAAAATGATATCAATATTTAATCTTGAAAAATCTCCACCTTATGAAAAGTTCCAAAAACTTTATGACGACGCAATTAAATTAAAACAGCCCTCAATCGAAGCTATATGTATATCTTCATATTCTAAAAATTTAAGTTTGGTAGATTCGAGATTTGTTAATCTTAAGTACGTTAGAGAGAATGAATGGATTTTCTTTTCAAACTATAATTCTGTTAAAGCTATGCAGTTTGACGAGCATAACCAAATATCTGCATGTATGTATTGGCATAAAACTGATACTCAAATTCGTTTAAAAGCAAAAATTAAAAAATCTGATAAAAATTTTTCTGACAATCACTACATCAAAAGAGAAATTTCAAAAAATGCATTAGCTCATAGCTCCAATCAATCGAAAATAATTAACAGTTATGATGATGTAAAAAATAAGTATGCAAAATGTCTCAATGATGAAAATCTCCTAATAAAAAGACCTGAATATTGGGGAGGTTATAGCTTCGTACCATATCAAATTGAATTTTGGGTAGGAAATCCAAACAGATTAAATTATAGAGAAATGCATGAAATGGTTGACGAAAGCTGGACAAAAACAATACTGGAACCATGAATTTAAATTATATTTGCCAAAAAAATGATTTAGTTTAAAATTCACATTTTAAATCATGTACAAAGGTTCTAGATTTAGAAAATATAAAAAAAATTAAGGGTAACAACATAGCAAGTTCAAAAAAAAATATAACTCCAATTAATGAAAAAATTAAGGCTGATGAGATTATGCTCATTAGTTCTTCTGGAGAAAAGCTAGGCCTTATGTCTTTAAAACAAGCTCTAGAATCAGCTCAATCATCCTCTTTAGATCTTGTACAAGTATCTCCTTCAGATGCAAGCCCAATTGTTTGCAAACTTTTAGATTATGGAAAACATCTTTTTGATAAGAAAAAAAGCATATCATCTTCAAAAGTAAAAGTTAAAAGAAATACTACTAAAGAAATAAAGTTTAGACCCTCAACAGACACAGGTGATTACAATATAAAATTAAAAAAAATTAAAGGCTTTATTCTTGACGGAGATAAGACTAAAATAACCGTCCGTTTTAGAGGAAGAGAAATTCTCAATAGTGATATGGGACTAGATTTATTAAAAAGGCTTAAAGAAGAGTTAAGTGATATATCTCAAGTTGACCAAGAGCCATCCTTAGAGGGAAGACAGTTATTGATGGTTTTATCTCCTTTAAAAAAGAAATAGATTTAAACTAATAAAAAATGGGATACAAATTAAAAACACATTCAGGGGCTTCAAAACGTTTTAAAAGAACAGGAACTTCTGTTAAAAGTAAAAGTGCAAATAGAAATCATATTCTCACAAAACAGAGCACTAAAAGAAAAAGACATAACAGAGGTCTTAATAAATTAAGTGGGACTGTTTTAAAAATGGCTTCAAAACTAATTGGAAAATAATTATGCCTAGAGTAACAAAATCATTAACCGCCAGGTCAAAACATAAAAAGGTACTGAGTTCCACTAAAGGACATTATGGAGCTCGAAGTAGATTATTTAAGACTGCTAAACAATCTAAAATCAAAGCATTGCAATACGCATTTAGAGATAGGAAAAATAAAAAAAGGTCATTAAGAGCTTTATGGATTTCTAGAATCAATGCAGGCTCAAGAGAAATGAGCATCCCATATTCAAGGTTGATAAGATCTCTTGATGAAAAGAACATAATTTTAAATAGAAAAATTTTGTCAGATTTAGCAGTTTCAGATAATTCAACTTTTAGAAAGGTTGTAGATATAGCAGTTAATTAATAATGTTGAATGTCTTCCTCAACCAAAGCTAATTTACCAAAGATAATTCACGAGAAGGGTGCTTATCATCCTATAAATCAAATGAGAGATTTAATAATCGATCTTTTAATTGATTTAGGGTTTGAGGAGATTGATGGTCCTGAGATTGAAACTGAAGAATTTAATTTTGATATGTTGAATATAAAAAAATCTCATCCAGCTAGACAAATGCATGATACTTTTTACGTAAATTCAAAATCTAATGTTTTAAGAACTCATACATCACCTGTTCAAATTAGGGGAATGTTAAAAAATAATCCTCCTTTTGGACTAATTTCTGGCGGAAAAGTTTACAGAAAAGATGATGATGCTACTCATTTGCCGATGTTTCATCAAGTTGAGGGCATATATGTTGATAAAGACGTAAATTTTGCAAATCTGAAGTACCTAATCCATAAAATTGTGTATTCATTATTTGGTGATGGTGTTAAATTAAGATTTAGGCCATCTTATTTCCCTTTTACAGAACCCTCTGCAGAGGTTGATATACTCTCAAATGAAGGAAAATGGTTAGAAATTTTAGGATGTGGAATAGTCAATCCAATAGTTCTTGAAAATTGCAAAATAGATTCAACTAAATATAGTGGCTTTGCATTTGGGCTTGGTGTGGAAAGAATTGCAATGTTACTTAATGGCGTGAATGACATTAGAGAGTTTTATAAATCTAATTTGGATTTCTTAAAACAGTTTAAATGAAAATACCCTACGCTGACATAGTCAAATATATCCCAGAAATTCCTTCTATAGATGCTATTTCCGAAAAATTATTTCAATTGGGTCATGAGCATGAAGTTGAAAAATCAATATTTAACATTGAGTTCACACCCAATAGAGGTGATTGTTTATCTTTGATAGGAATATTAAGAGATTTAGCTCTTTTTTATGAAATAAAAAAAGATTTTCCTATATTTCCTGATAAATTGGAAAAGCTCAATCTAAACTTTATAGATAATACTGACAATACTTGTACATTTATTACATTTTTAAAAATTGATATCGATGACAAAATTTTGGATTATAAAGATTGTTTAAAATCATATTATGAACAAACTGATAATTTAAAAAACAATTTTTTCACAGACATTTCTAATTATATTTCTTATGAGACTGGCCAACCAACTCATTGTTATGATGCAAAAGCAGTTGGAGGTAAAATTTCTCTTGATTTAGAAAAAGGTAAACATAACTTTCAAACTCTTTTAGATGAAAATGTTGAACTTTTTGGAAGTAATTTAGTATTCAAAAAAGATAATGAAATTATAAACTTAGCTGGCATTATGGGTGGTAAAAGTACTTCATGTTCGGAGAATACAAGATCTGTTCTAATAGAATGTGCAAGCTTTAATCCAGAAGCAATAGTAGGAAATGCTATCAAGTACAACTTAAAATCAGATGCTGCACATAAATTTGAGAGAGGTGTTGATCCGTGTTGTCATGATTTTGTTTTAAGAAGGTTTCTCAAACTGGTTCACGACCATGCAAATGTAAAAAATGTTCAAATTTTTACAAAAGGTAATAGCGCTTATAAGCAGACAAACATTAAATATGATATTGATAAAATATCTAAAATTATAGGCATCAAGCCATCAGAAGAACTCTTTTCAAAAAGCTTGACCAAGCTTGGGTTTAAAATAGATAAAAAACTTATTCATGTTCCATCATATAGAAATGATATTAAGACTCTTAATGACATTGCTGAGGAAATTGCTAGAGCAATTGGATATGATTCTATTAAGTCAATTCCAATTTCTATACACTCAAATTCTAATCAATCTAAAAATTTAAATCAGAATTTTTTAAGAGATTACTTGATATCAAAGGGTTTTTTTGAGGTAATAAATAATCCTTTCGTTGATTATTGTAATGAGTATTCAATTGAAATAGACAATCCTCTTGACATCAAAAGTGGATATCTTAGAACAAATCTTCAACAGTCCTTAATTAAAAATCTTCTTTACAATGAAAGAAGACAAAAAGATTCAATAAAAATTTTTGAAATTTCAGACATCTATCAAATTAGAAATAATGAAGTTTTTAATGAAAAAGTATTAGCCCTAATAGTATCTGGAAGAGTGGGAAAAAATTATCTAGATTTTTCAAAAATTGTTGATAATGATTATATAAATGACTTATTTAAAGACATATTGCCGATCGAAAATATAAAAGTTAAAAACATTCTTCGTGAAGACCTAGACACTAAATTAAAAAACAAAATCTATTACTGTGAAATACCAATGAATGACATAAACATTGAAAATGATTTAGTTCTCAAAAATGAGAATAAAGAATTTTTAAAAATAAAGTATGTGCCAATTTCTGAATTTCCATCCTCAAATAGAGATCTCTCTTTTTCAGTCAAGAATAAATCAAAATTTAAAGATCTTGAGAATTTTATATTGAGCTATAAACATGATTTTATAAAAGAAGTTTTTGTCTTTGATTTTTTTGATAATAAAAAAAATAATGAAATAAAAATTGGTTTTAGATTTATTTTTCAATCAGGTACTTCAACTCTTACAGACATTGAAATAAATAATGTTATGAAAGTTATTATTGAAAAAAGCATTACAATTGACGGCGTATCTGTTCCTGGATATGAAGTTTAGTCTTGTAATGATATATAATTGTTAAAAAATGAGAGCACATTATGAATAAACTGAAATATTTAATTGCAGCGCTAATCATTCCTGTGGCTTTTTCTCAAGATTTTGATGACTCATTTCTAGATAGTTTGCCCGAAGACATTCAAGAGGACGTTCTTGAGAGAGTTGAAAGTAATAGTGACAAAGAAAAGCCATCATTTTTAAGAAATTCGATTATATCTTCAGAGTTAGAAAAAAAAGAGCTTGAGGATCTTAAAAAAAGAATTGAAGAGGATTTAAAATATTTAGAAGAAAAAATAGAAGATGAAGAGGATGATTCTTTGTTTAAGGAGCTCCCCCTATTTGGCGAGGATTTTTTTAAAACAATTCAATCAACCTTTATGCCAATAAATGAGCCAAATCTTGATTCATCATACGTTCTTGATTCTAGAGATGTTCTGGAAATACAGACAATTGGAGATGATAGTTTTATAGAGAATTTTCCTGTTGCAAGAGATGGCTCCATTACTATAGAGGAGGTCGGAAAAATTTATGTTGCTGGCCTATCTCTTGAAGATGCTTCATCTGTAATAAAAGCTAGAATTGAAAACTCCTACATTGGTACATCTGCATATGTATCGTTGGTAAGTATCAGAGACATAAATGTATTAGTTTCTGGAAATGCTTTTAATCCTGGTGTGTACACAATGAGTGGAAACTCAAGTGTACTCCACGCAGTTAGTGTTGCTGGGGGTATAAACGATTTTGGAAGTTACAGGGAAATTAACCTAATAAGAGATGAAAATGTTATAGAAACTCTTGATTTGTATGATGTTCTTATTACAGGCGAACTAAACTTTAAGAGTAGATTGAGAACAGGTGATATTGTTTTTGTAAATCCAACCAATAATATAGTATCAATTGATGGAGCCGTTAAGCGACCAGCTAGGTACGAGATGCTTGATGAGCAGAGTTTAGGCGACGTATTTAAATATGCAAATGGTTTAAAAAAAGAAGCTGATTTAAATAACATAAATTTAGAACGTTATCTCGACGATTCTGTTAGATCTATACCTATTGTAAATATCTCGCAATTTGATGAAATACCTGCAAAAGATGGAGACAAGATTCTTATTAGAGAACATTCTTTTCGAAAAATTAAAGTATCAGGAGCGGTAATCAATCCTGGCACATACATAATGACAGAAGGATCAACAATTAAAGATGTTATAAGTAAAGCAGGGGGTTACACTGATTCAGCATATCCATTTGGTGCAGTATATGAAAATCAGGATGCTTTAGTAATTAACAAGCGAGCTAAAGAGATTTTATATGAAGATTTTATTGACAATATAATTACACTAAGTCAACAGAATCCTGATGGTGGTTTTAATTTCACCGCTTTTATTGATCTTACAGAGAAGCTAAAAAAAACAAAACCAAACGGAAGAATGGTGGTAGATTTATTAGATGATGAATCTTCTAATGATATTTATGTAAAAGATGGTGATTTTATAACCATACCCGAGCAACCAAATCATGTATATGTTTACGGAGAAGTTTCTTCTGAGGGAGCAATTCAATTCGAGTTCGATGAAAGTATTGAAGAATATATTAATAAATCTGGAGGATACAAAGAAACTGCAGACAAATTGGCAGTATATATAATGCAACCAAATGGCAATACTCAAAGGTACGATCTTCAAAGGAACCTTTTTGAATCTCAAAGACGAAATCTTGAAATTTATCCTGGCTCAATTATTTTTATTCCAAGGAAAATTGATAATTCTGCTGCACGAAGAATTGCAACTCAAGCTTATGTCTCAATTCTTGGTAATCTCGGAATAGCATTAGCTTCATTATCAAATCTTTCTGATTAATTTTGAATGATAATTGTAATTTGTTCATACGGAAGAAATTTTGATTGTGATAAATGAATACAAAATTAAATATTAAAAATTTTTTTTTCATTGTTGCTACTATTTCATCTTTTCATACAATTAGTGATAGCTATATATATAACTCATACAATAATCACGGGGTTGTTGGGTTAATAAATACTCCAACTGCAAGATTTTATGACAGTGCCGTTCATGGAGTTACTGTTTGGGATGGAGATCCGCCTCAGAAAATTACACTAACATCAAATCCTTTTGAATGGATGGAAGCATCATTTTTTTATACTAATATTCAAGACAAACCTTATTGCGATATCTTAACTGATGTTTTATGCCAACAAGACTATAAGGACAAGGGATTCAATATCAAGTTAAGAGTAAAAGAGCAAGGTGCGTTACCAGCAATTGCGATTGGCATAAATGATATTGCAGGCACCGGCTTGTTTAGCTCTGAGTATATTGTTTCAAGCTTTGGCATAAATAATATTGATTTGCATTTTGGTATTGGGTGGGGAACTTTAAATGGATCTAATAAAAAATCTAAAAATCCATTTGGATATTTCAATGATGAATTTAAAACTAGGCCTTCAAATGTTGCAGATCAAGGTGGTCAGTTTCAAGTATCTAGATATTTTTCTAGTGAAGATGTATCGCCATTTTTTGGCATAGCATATGCTTTTAATGAAAAACTTTCATTTAAAATTGAAAATGATCCAACACTTGCGCCTAGTAGCATAGGGTACAAAAAATCAAAAAGCGACTACTCTTTTGGTTTTGATTATATGCTTAACGAAAATTTTTCTATTGGAGTTTCCAGTGAAAGAGGGAATTATATTGGCTTTAAATTTATTTATAGAAATAATCCTCAGTCATCCTTTAAAGCATATGAGTATAAAACTTCTAATAAAATTGAGGATACAGATGATAAGTATACAAAGCTTATTAAAAACCTAGAAAGTAATGGTATTGGAGTTAATAGAATTATTGAAACTAGTGAATCCATTGGACTAGAATTAACGCAATTCATTCATCCAAGCTTTAAGACTATTGAGAGCATCATAAGATCTTCAACAAAAGAAGCAGGAATTAACAAAAATATAAAAAAAGATATCCTTATAGCTGATTTAAAGGCAGTTAATGAGATTGACGAAAGTTTTGAAGCTAATTCTGACATCATATATGAGAGAATTAAGAAAAGTTCATTTAACACTTCAACAGGTTTTAAGTTTCGACCTTTCATTGCTTCAAGGGAAGAATTTTTTAAGGGAGCACTATTATTAGAAAATGATAGCGAATATAACTTTACAGATTATTTATCTGTTACCTCTAATCTCAAATATTCTGTTGCAAATAATTTCGAAGATTTGAGGTATCCACCATTTAATACCTATCCTGCTCAAGTAAGGTCTGACATAAAACAATACTTAAAAAATATGGATGAGGGACTTCTAATAGGTCGATTACAACTTGACTATAGACTTACACCAAAAACAAATCATCATATTTTAGTTTCTGGAGGTATTCTAGAAGATATGTTCTCAGGTATTGGGATAGAATATTTATTTTTTAAACAGGATACTAATTATGCTTTTGGTGTTGAGTCATTTAAAGTGAAAAAAAGGGACTACGAATGGGGGTTTGGACATCTAGATTATGAAAATACAACACTTACAGCAAACATGTACTACCGAAATTATGGCTTAATTCCATTTGATATGAAGATTTCAGCTGGAGAATATCTGGCTGGTGACGTTGGAACAACTATAGAGTTTTCAAGATCTTATACGAACGGAGTTAAATTTGGAGTTTTTGCTACATTTACGGATGTTACTTCAGAGCAATTTGGAGAAGGTAGCTTCGATAAGGGCATTTTTTGGAATATCCCAATTGCTGGAAACGCAATAGCATATACTTGGCGCCCTTTAACAAAGGATCCAGGATCAAAATTAGTAAGAAGTAAAACATTGCATGATTTATTGATAAGATTTAGACCAATCAATTAAAACTTATTATCTAAAGATACGTTTAAAAAGTAGACATTTTTAATCTTATCTAAAAAAAACACATAAATAATTACATTTTTGCGAGAAAATGCAGTATTATTGACGTCCGGAGTTTTATATATATTAAATATGTGTGATAATAACTTCAGATAGCAACATATATTAGAGGGATATAGCTATGAAAAAATTTTATTTATTTAGTTTAACAATGCTTTCTTTAGGTTTAGCTAATGAAATCAATTCTGAAACCATGAATGAAATGGAGCAAAGAATTGGTCAGATGAGTGTGGTCGAACTTCAAGAGCGAAGAGCATATTTACTTCAAGAACAGGCAGCTACTCAAAATCCATCACGTTTAAAAGAGATCGCGGCTGAGTTAAGCACAATCCAAAAAGCTTTAGTTGCTATTTTGGGTGCAGCAGTTATATCAAATGTTACTGATGATGGATATAACGATAATGTTCCACCAGTAATTACATTGAATGGATCAAATCCAGATACTACTGAGTTAGGTAATGCCTATACTGATCCAGGTGCTACAGCTTTTGATGAATTCCACGGTGAAACTCCAGTATCTGCATCAAGCAATGTCGATACATCTGCAGTGGGCTCATATACAATTACATATACAGCTACTGACCTTGATGGTAATACTGCTACTGCAACAAGGACTGTAAATGTTGTAGATACAACTGCACCTACTATTACTATCTTGGGTGATAATCCAGCAACAGTTGAATTAGGAACTTCATACACAGATGCTGGCGCAACAGCAACTGATGCCTCAGGAGATGTTACAGTTGAATCATCTGGTACAGTTGATTCTGATACACTAGGTGCTTATACGATTACTTATACCTCTACTGATGCCTCTGGTAATACTGCGACTGATACCAGAACAGTTAATGTTACAGATACAACAGCTCCAGTATTCACATCATCATCTACTTTTGTTGTTGATGAAGGTACAACAAATGTTGGAACAGTAACAGCTACCGATTTACAGTCAGTTACATTTACAATTTCAGGAAGTGATTTAGCTATAACTGAAGATGGAGTATTAACATTCGTTTCTCCAGCTGACTATGAAGCTCAGGTAGATGATCCAACTACACTTCCATATGACGGCAGTACATATGATATTACTGCAACGGTAACTGCTACTGATGCTAGCTCAAATGCTGCAACTCAGGAGATTACTGTCAGTATAAGAGATGTTGGTGGTGTCGACGATAATACTGAAACAGGAACTGCTACTAATACAAGTACACAAGGAACTGGCACAGCTACTGCTACTGGTACAGGAACCGCTACTGGTACAGGTACAGGTACAGGAACTGGTACAGGTACAGGTACAGGTACAGGTACAGGTACTGGTACAGGTACAGGAACTGGTACAGGAACTGGAACAGGTACTTAATAGAAATTAATTTGTGAGCCTTGGAAAAAAAGATATTGTAAAAAATATCTCATCCAAGGCTCAAATTTCTTCTTCTCTTAGTTCTAAAATATTAGAAGGCTTCTTAAAAATCGTTTCTACCGAATCCAAGAATAATCCAGTAAAAATCTCTAATTTTGGAACTTTCTACTATCATAAGACTCCAAAAAGACTTGGTAGAAATCCAAAGACCAAAGAAGAATTTGTAATAGGCAGTAGATTAAAGCTTTCACTTAAAGTTTCAAGCAATATCAGAGATTTAATAAATTAATGATTAGTTTGGTCGGGATGGCCGGATTTGAACCGACGACCACTACACCCCCAGTGTAGTGCGCTACCAGGCTGCGCTACATCCCGAAAAAATAATATATAATGATATTCTCTAATTTTATAGTTTTTTAGAAAATAACATAGAAACCAATGAAATTAATATTCATCTTTACATTTTTTTTTATATCTTTTAATTCCCTTTCTGATTATCAAGTTAAAACTTTTTCTGGCGTTGTTGATGGATATAAAAAAGGGAGAGTTTTGTATTGGGATGACATTCCTTATGCTGAACCACCGATAGGTAAATTAAGATGGAAATCACCGAGAGAAATAAATAAACCTGATCATATTATATTACCAAAGGATGAAAACTATTGTGTCCAAAGACCATCTTCTCTTGGTGGTCCAGGAGGAAGTGGACTTTATGTTGGACAAGAGGATTGTTTATATTTAGATATTTCAGCACCTTTAAAAAACAAAAAAAAAAAATTATTACCTGTAATGTTCTGGATACATGGTGGAGGCAATACATCTGGATTAAAAGATTTGTATGATTTTAATAAATTGGTTAAAAGACATAATGTTCTTGTTGTTAGAATTAATTACAGACTTGGTCCATTTGGTTGGTTCTATCATCCTTCAATACAAGAGCTTCAAAGTGATAATGATAAAACATCAAATTTTGGAACGCTTGATATCATAGCCGCACTAAACTGGGTAAAGAAGAACATAGAGTTATTTGGAGGTGACCCTGAAAATGTAACAGTTTTTGGTGAGTCAGCAGGAGGCCATAATGTCTTTTCTTTATTGGTATCTGACAAATCAGAGGGGCTATTTCATAAAGCGATATCCATGTCTGGCTACACAACTTCAATATCTCCATTTGATGCTTATAAACAAGATAAAAAATCGTCAACATCATCCTATACAAGCTCAGAAATTGTAAAAAAAATTATAAATGATCTAGATAATCAAAAAGAATTTTATTCGAATAAAGAAATTAGAAAAATTTTATTGAACCTATCTACAAAAGATTTCTTCAAATACTATGCTAATCGTGAGACTTATGAAGAAATTCCGTTGTTAACATCAGATGGGATTGTTGTACCAGAAATTGGACTCAAATCAGCTCTTTCTAAAAAGAAATATGTTAATAATGTTCCAACAATTGTTGGTTCGAATAGAGATGAAGTTAAATTATGGTTAGCTACAGCAGAATATTTTGTTAATTTGGATTATTCTGCTGTGGGAAACTTACTTAATATTCCAAAAGTATCACTAAAAAATGAGGATGCATTTGAAGCTTTTAATTATTATAGAAGTGCAGCATGGAAAATTAGAGGAGTAGATATTCCTCTAGAAGGACTTCATAAATCAGGAAATAATAATCTTTATGCTTATAGATATGATTGGGACGATCACAGAAGATATGTTGTTGCAGACTTTAAAGAGCTTATCGGTGCAGCTCATGCAACAGAAATACCTCTTTTGACTGGCAATTCAAAACTTGTTGGAGGATATCCATTGTCTGATTTAATTTATCCCAAAGGGAGATCAAAATACTTTACATCTAAGAATATGATGCTGTTTTGGGCTAACTTCGCAAAAAATGGTAAGCCTGGAGAATCAACAAACGGTTTAAGATGGAACTCTATTGTAAATGATGACGAGTTTGGTTCATCTTATATTGTGCTTGATAATAAAAAAAATTTAGGTATGAAATCTCACAATAATACTTTTAAATCACTTGCAAGGGAACTATATCAAGATTCAAGGGTAAATGATTTGGAGAAATGTGTAATCTTGTTACAGATGTTCACATTTGTTGGAAATGACGTGTATGATGAAAATATTGGAAATTATCCTGGTAGTTGTGACAGACAAGATTCTGAAAATTTTCTAATTGAAAATGCCAGTTTTATAGAATATTAATTCTTAGCATCGTGCTTGAGCTTCAACACTTCAATACCTTTGATTTTTATTAAATCAGCAACTCTTCTTACTAATTTCTCTTCATCCACATCTAGCTTTCCATCTGCAAAAGCTGTCTTCCAAAGAGTTTTTAAAAGATCCTTCTTTTGATCTTTTGAATAGTTCTTATTAATGTCCTCTATAAATTCGTGGAAAGATACACTGTCCTTGCTATAAGTATCAATAATACTCCAAATTTCATTTTTATCACGACCTACTTTATTAGCAATGTTTTCAATTTCCAACATGAGAACAGATAATTCTTCTTTACTTATTTCACCATCAGATCTTGCTACCTCATATGCTAAAACTACAGCAGTTAGCTCCAATTCAAATGATAATTTTTCCATTGAATCTGAATTTACTTTTTTTTCTTTCTTAAAAAATTTAAACATTAAAAATTACTCTCATACGTGATTCTTTTTAAAGAATATACCTGCATAAAGATAATAAATACAGGCATATATTAAGAATAATAATGTTGAAGTATATGATCTTAGATATATCTCGAATAATATTCCTAAAATACCAGTGATGAAAGTTACAGACAATATAATCAAAAGAGTGCCTCTTGATGAATATTTTTGCATTAATTTATGGTGAATGTGATTTCTGTCAGCTGAACTCCAACTTTTACCTTTACTAGTTCTTGAAAAGATTAAACCAATACAGTCAAGAAGAGGTATCGCAACAAACCACAGCACTGTAATTGGCCTTATGCTGTAAATTTCACTTTGTGAAGAGTAAATTGCAATCCATGCAACCCAAAATCCAACAAGATTTGAGCCACTATCACCTAAAAAAACACCTCTTTTTTTACCAAATACTCCTAAGTTAAATAATACAAAGCCTATCATTGATCCAATAATTAGAACTAACATAGAGTCATATATTAATCCTGAGTAAAAGCCTATAAACATCAACGCCATCATTGCACAACCAGAACATAACCCATTAATACCATCCATCATATTAAATGCATTCATAATTCCTACGACGCAAAAGATTGTGAACGGAATACTAAAAATTCCAAGCTTTAGATCTCCAAATCCTAATAAATTTCCTAATGATTCTAAATAAACCCCCGTTGATAAAATAAGATAAATCGAAAGAGAGATTTGAATTAAAATTCTAAAAATTGGATTTATGCCTTTAAAATCATCAATTAAAAATATTGCTAAAAGCGGTATTGAGATCACCATTAACTGAAAAGTAAATTCTGGAACATATCCTGTAAGATTATTTAAATCAATATAAAGTTTGCCTGAAATTAATAGAGCAATTAAAATACCTAAACCTCCGGTTAGTGGCGTTGGTCTTTTATGAAACTTTCTGCTTCTGTCTGGTAAATCAACAAGAATATTATATCTTTTAGCATAATTTCTAAGTATAGAATTTACTGTCATTGATGCAATTATGCTTATAATTATGTAATCTAATATTATTGTTAAATCCATTTATATATTTTATAACTAATATGCATAAATTTAATACACACTTTTACACAATTAAAAATATATCACTTATTTTATTAATAAGCTTTTATAACTTTATTTCAGCAGATTCATTTGTAGATAAATTAAATATCCCAGATGGATTTGAGATAAGTATATATGCTGACAATCTCAACTCTCCAAGACAACTTGCTGAAACTGAAAAAGGTTATGTAGTAGCAGGTTCGAAAAAAGGAGATAAATTATTTGCTCTTCATGATATTGATTCTGATGGTTATGCTGAAGAAAGGATTCTACTTGCTGAAAATCTTCAAAATCCTACAGGTGTTACTTTTCATAATGGCGATCTTTATTTTGCTGAGATAGACACAATTTGGGTAATTAGAGATATAGATAATTGGTTAAGTTCTAACTCCAGCACCTTGCCAACAAAATCAATTTATATGAATAATTTACCATCTGAAACATGGCATGGTTTTAAGTATATCGATTTTGGTCCTGACGACAATTTATATATACCGGTTGGAGTTCCATGCAATATATGTTTGGAGCCTCAAACAAATGATAGAAGATTTGCAGCAATTCATAAATATGTTGATGGAAAATTAATTACGGTCGCAGATGGTGTAAGAAATAGTGTTGGATTTGATTGGCACCCACTAACAGGCAAGTTATATTTTTCTGATAACGGAAGAGATTGGTTGGGCGATGATAGTCCTTCTTGCGAACTAAACGTAGTTAATACTGAGGGAAGTTTTTATGGATATCCCTTCAAACACGCTAGTGATGTTATTGATCCAGAATTTGGACACTTGTTAAAATCATTTGATAGAGATCTTGTTGATCCTATTGCGGAACTAGGTCCACATGTTGCACCATTAGGAATTGCTTTTTACGATAAAGAAAATTTTCCTGCAAAATACAAAAATAGTGTTTTTGTTGCTCTTCATGGGTCATGGAATAGAACTAAAAAATCTGGATATACACTGGTTTTTGTAAAACTTGATGATGATGGCAATTATCTTTACCAGGAAGATTTTATATCAGGATGGTTATCAAATGAGTCTGCATGGGGAAGACCAGTATCACCTTATATAATGAAGGATGGATCTATGCTCTTGTCAGATGATAAATACAATGTAATTTATAGAGTTACTTACAAAGGCTAAATGGAATTGCAAAATTTAAGCAATGAAATAAATTTAGCAAAAAGAGCAGCAAAGGAATCTGGAGATTTATTAATAAATAACAAATCTGAATATAATCAAAGACTTAATTCTAATTCAAAAGATACTAAATTAAAGGCTGACATCGAGTCTGAAAATTTAATAAAGAGTATCATTAATCAGAATTCATCTTTTCCAATATTAGCTGAAGAAAGTGGAAAATCTAATGATGATTTAGGGGATATCTTTTGGGTTATTGATCCTTTAGATGGGACAGCCAATTACAATAGAAATATTCCTATATGCTGTATTTCAATTGGCTTAGTAAAAGATATGATGCCAATTCTTGGTGTAATTTACGATTTTAATAATGATGATATGTATGTTGGGGATACTTATGGTAAAAAATCGGTCATGAATGATCAAATTATCAAAGTATCAAATATATCTAATAAAGAGGATGGCATTTTGATAACTGGCTTACCTCATGATTCAGATTATTCAGAACAAACATTAAATAACATGATAGATGATATGCAAAAATGGCAGAAAATAAGAATGATGGGGTCTGCAGCCATGGCTGCATGTTATGTTGCGTCGGGTAAAGTAGAACAATATCAGGAAAAAGGCATCTATTTGTGGGATGTAATTGCTGGAGCTGCTATAGTAGAATCATCTGGAGGAACTGCAGAAATCTTTAACCAAAGAGAAAATTTTCAAGTTGATGTAGTTTTTTCAAATTCTAACATTTAAATATATGAAAAGTTTAGTTTGGCTGAGAAGTGATTTACGTATGGATGATAATCCAGCTTTAAGAAATGCATGCATTGCTTCTAATGAGATTTACTGCATTTATATTTTCTCAAAAGAACAAACCAAAGTTCATAATGAAGCCAACTGCAAGATCGAATTTGTAATTAGTAACTTAAAAAATTTGTCTAGTTCCCTAGAAAAAATTAATATTCCTCTTACCATCATTGATTCAGAGGGATTTAGAGATAATCCATTAAAGATACTAGATTTCGTTAAAGAAAAATCAATATCAAAAGTGTATTGGAATAACATGTTTGGCACTGATGAGAGCAAACGTGATGAAGAAGTTCAAAAAACACTTACTGACAATGGTATAGAGCATGAAACTTTTGATGATCAGGTTGTATATTCTCCAGGAACGATTAAGACAAAAGAAGATAAACCTTATTCAGTCTTTACTCCATTTAAAAGAAGGTGGATCGAGAACTTCAACTTAGACTTATTGGATATAGAGTTTAACTATACTGCAAAAAATGACACCGGGATTAGTTCGAATGTAAATGAATTTAATTTTGATTTTAAAAAAACTCATTTGGTGGATATGTCTTTATGGAGTGTTGGAGAAGAAAATGCAATGTCAATTTTAGATGATTATTTAGATCATAAAGTTTTAAGATATTCCAAAGATAGAAATGATCCAATTATCGATGGAACAAGCAGAATATCACCTTATTTAGCATCTGGGATAATTTCATCAAAAAGATGCATATTGGAGGCCCTTAAAAAAAATAATTTTGAACTAGACTCTGGAGAAAGCGGGATAGTAAAGTGGATAGATGAAATTATTTGGAGAGAATTTTATAAAAATATCATGCATAGTTTTCCAAAGGTTAGCAAAGGAATGCCATTTCAAGACTATACAAAAAATATTAAATGGAGGTTTGATAAAAATGAATTTGAGGCATGGAAAACTGGCAGAACTGGGTTTCCAATAATAGATTCTGCCATGAGGCAACTTACTGCTGAGGGATGGATGCATAACAGATTAAGAATGGTGGTTGCAATGTTTTTTACAAAAAATATGTTGCATGATTGGAGATTGGGGGAGGCCTTTTTTATGGAAAATCTTCTAGATGGAGATTTTTCTTCAAATAATGGTGGTTGGCAATGGAGCAGCTCCACCGGTACAGATGCAGCACCTTACTTTAGAATTTTTAACCCAATAACTCAATCGAAAAACTTTGATGCAGATGGACTATTCATTAAAAGGCACATAAAAGAGTTAAAAGATTTAGATAAAAAAGAAATTCATGACCCATCTGAAAAGATTAGAGATCAACTAAATTATCCTAAACAAATATTAGATCTAAAGGAATCAAGATTAAGGGCAATTGATGCATTCAGTGCAGCAAAAAATTAGAAAAATTTTATAGTTATCGCAAAATCTCTTATGTATACTGATTGTTAATTTTAGGGTTAAGGGAGGAATTATGACTGCTTATCCAAGTGATTTAGAGATAGCTAATGCTGCACATAAAAAATCAATTGAAGAAATAGCTTCATTACTAGATATTAATGAAAAAAATTTAATTAAGTTTGGTGATGATAAAGCTAAATTAAATTCTGATTTTATAGATTCTGTTTCAAAAAATGAAAATGGAAAATTAATTTTGGTTACAGCAATATCTCCAACACCAGCAGGAGAAGGAAAAACTACTACCAGTGTTGGACTAGTTGATGGATTATGTCACATTGGAAAAAAAGCAATGATTTGTTTGAGAGAACCAAGTTTGGGACCATGTTTTGGCATGAAAGGAGGTGCAGCCGGGGGTGGATACGCTCAAGTTATTCCTATGACTGATATCAACCTTCACTTCACAGGAGATTTTCATGCAATTGGGGCGGCTCATAATCTTCTATCTGCACTGATCGACAATCATATTCATTGGGATAATGAACTAAATATTGATCCTAGAAGAATAACTTGGAAACGTGTTGTTGATATGAATGATAGGTCTTTAAGGGATATTACATGTGGTCTTGGTGGAACAGGTAATGGCATACCACGACAAAGTGGATTTGACATTACAGTAGCATCAGAAATTATGGCAGTTTTTTGCTTGGCCTCTGATATTGAGGATCTTCAAAAAAGAATTGGTAATATTGTTATAGGCTACACAAAATCTAATGAACCAGTTAGAGCTAGTCAACTTAAAGCAGATGGAGCCATCACAGCATTGCTTAAAGACGCTTTTCAACCAAATTTAGTACAAACTTTAGAAAATAATCCTGCTTTTATGCATGGTGGCCCATTTGCAAACATAGCTCATGGTTGTAATTCAGTTGTTTCAACAAAAACAGCATTAAAACTTGCAGATTATGTTGTTACTGAAGCTGGATTTGGTGCAGACTTAGGCGCAGAAAAATTTTTTGATATTAAATGTAGAAAATCAGGCCTTAAACCTGATGCAGTTGTTCTAGTTGCAACCACAAAAGCACTTAAAATGCATGGTGGCGTGAAGAAAGAAGATTTAGGAACAGAAAATGTCGATGCAGTTACATTAGGTTGTAAAAATTTAGAAAAACATGTTGAAAATATAAATAAATTTGGAGTTCCAGTTGTTGTCGCTATTAATGATTATGTGTCTGATACTGAAAAAGAACATATTGCAATAATAAATTTCTGTAAGAATCTTGGTGTTCAATGCAAAATTTCTTCACATTGGGAAAAAGGTGGCCAGGGAGCATCAGAACTTGCTGAGGAAGTTGCTAAAGTAGCTGATTCAAATATGTCTGAGTTTAATACCTTATATGAGGATGCTATGTCCTTGTGGGATAAGACTAAATATATTGCTCAAAACATTTATGGAGCTCGAGACATTATCGCTGACAAAAGAGTTAGAAATCAGTTTAAGAAGTTAGAAGATGATGGCTTTGGGTCTTATCCTGTTTGTATGGCAAAAACACAATACAGTTTTTCTACCGATCCATTGCTAATGGGAGCTCCAATTGGCCATGAAGTTCCAATAAGAGAAGTAAGACTATCAGCTGGAGCAGAATTTGTAGTAGTAGTATGTGGTGAAATTATGACGATGCCTGGCCTTCCAAGAGTTCCAGCAGCAGAAGCTATTGGGCTTGACGAAAATAATGAAATTGCTGGATTATTTTGATAAAAATAGTTCATTAAATAGTATTTAGTTATAATTTAGGTTATATATTTCTTGGAGAATTAATAATGAGTAATGATTTAAACTTTTACATAAATGGTGAGTGGGTAAAGTCAGAATCAAACGAAACAATTGATGTGATAAATCCTGCAAATGAAGAAGTAATTGGACAAGTTGCTGCTGGTACTAAAGAGGATATTGATAAAGCTGTTTGTGCTGCATTGGATGCTTTTTCATCTTTTCAACAAACAACAAAGGCTCAAAGAATTGAGTTACTCAAAAACGTAATTACAGAATATGAAGCTAGATATAATGATTTTGTTCAAACTATTTCTAAAGAAATGGGATCACCAATCTGGCTGTCAGAAGCAGCGCAAGCTAAGACTGGAATTAAAAATATTCAAGAAACTTTGGATGCATTAGAGAGTTATGAATTTGAAAGGCCAGAAGGGGATTACACCCTAATAAAAGAACCAATTGGAGTAATTGGCATGATAACTCCATGGAATTGGCCAATGAATCAGATTACAACAAAAGTTTCTGCTGCATTGGCGGCAGGTTGTACTATGGTCCTTAAACCTAGTGAAATATCTCCTTATTGTGCAATGCTTTTAGCAGAAGTATTTGATAAGGCGGGTGTCCCTGATGGAGTATTCAACGTAGTCAATGGATATGGACCTACTGTTGGAGCAGCATTATCAGAGCATCCAGATGTAGCTATGATGTCCTTTACTGGTTCAACTAGAGCTGGAATTGCTGTAGCACAAGCATCCGCAAGTTCGGTTAAACGTGTTCATCAAGAACTTGGTGGCAAATCTTCAAACATAATTCTTGATGATGTAGTTGACCTAGAAAAATCTGTTAAAGGTGGTGCAGGACATTGTTTTTTGAATTCAGGACAGTCCTGTAATGCTCCAACAAAAATGCTTATATCTTCAAAGAATTACGATAAAGCTGTAGAAATTGCTGTTGCAACTGCAAATAATACTACTGTTGGAGATCCAAATGGTGAGTTTAGATTGGGACCAATTGCAAATAAAGTTCAATATGAAAAAATCTTAAAATTAATAGAAATAGGTATTGAAGAGGGCGCAACTTTAGCAGCTGGAGGTGTTGAAAAGCCAGATGGATGTGACAAAGGTTACTATGTAAGACCAACAGTTTTTGCTAACGTAACAAACGATATGACGATAGCAAAAGAAGAGATATTTGGCCCTGTCCTTGTAATGATTAAATATAACAATGAAGAGGAGGCTATAAATATTGCCAATGATACTGAATATGGTTTAGCAGGTTATGTTCAAGGTGATCCAGATCATGCTAGAGAGGTTGCTCGAAAAATAAGAGCTGGACAAGTAATAATTAATGGAGGCGCAAGAGGAACTGGAGCTCCTTTTGGAGGCTATAAAGCTTCAGGGAATGGAAGAGAGCATGGTCTTCATGGTCTAGAAGAATGTCTAGAAACTAAAGCAATTATTGCTCCATAGATTAATCTAAAAGATCAGGTTGCATTTTTACTATTTTATCAAATGCAGGTTGATAACTTGCCCAAGCAGCAATATCGTTAGCGATGAATTCCCTTGTTTTGACTGCCGTCTCATGTGATACCGAAATTGGTTTACCTGCAGCTTCAGCCATCAACTGTGCTTGACAACATCTTTCCATAGACATGTAAAACCATAGTGCAATGTCAACTGATGGTCCCGTAGTTAAAATGCCATGATTTTGTAATATAGCTACTTTTTTATCTCCAAGAGCTTTTGCTATTTCGTCTCCTTCATCCACCTCTTCAACAACTCCTGAAAAATCCTTATATATCCCTTGATTTTCATAAAATGCACATGCATCTTGAGATATTGGATCAAGCAATTTTCCTAACGTTGAGAAAGTTCTTCCATATATTGAGTGAGAATGAGCAGCAGCATTGACATCAGGCCTTGCTTTATGAAGCCTTGAGTGAATAGCAAATGCAGCAACATTAACATCTTTATCACCTTGAACTACTTTACCATCATGATTAACTAGTAAAAGATCTGATACAGATATTTGAGAAAAATGAACACCAAGTGGATTTACCCAAAAATGATCTTTAAATTCAGGATCTCTATAAGTGATGTGTCCTGCAACACCCTCATTAAAACCAAAATAATCAAATAACCTGAATCCTGCAGCAAGTTTTTCTAGTTGGTTACGTCTTTCTTCAGAAGGATTTGCAAACTCTTGAAAAACTAGGCCTTTTTCTTTGAGAGGCAACCTTCCATCAGTAGTATCTATTTTAATAGGTGTAACATTTGACATAGTTTTTATTCTCCATAGCTCTATAATGTTAAAATAGCTTATCAAATATACTAACAAATATGAAATATAGAATAGAAAAAGATAGCTTAGGTGAGGTTAAAGTTCCATCAAAGGCTCTATGGGGCGCTCAAACACAAAGAGCTGTGA
This sequence comes from uncultured SAR86 cluster bacterium, assembly GCA_902612915.1. GTDB lineage: Bacteria > Pseudomonadota > Gammaproteobacteria > Magnimaribacterales > D2472 > SAR86A. The sequence continues at coordinate 132,470 of CACMFH010000001.1, forward strand.
ATAATTTTCCAATAAGTGGAATAAAGATGGATTTTCCATTTACCAAGTCATTTGTTTCCTCATTAGGTCTAATTAAGGACGCAGCGGCAAAGGCAAATCTAAGATTAAAATTAATATCTTCAAAGAAATCCAAGGCTATATCCAGAGCAGCAAAGGAAGTATGGCAAGAAAAGCATCATCACGAATTTCCAATTGATGTATTTCAAACTGGTTCTGGAACAAGTTCCAACATGAATGCAAACGAAGTTATTGCAAATTTAGCAAGTAAATATGCCAAGCTTGATGTCAATGCAAATGATGACGTTAATATGAGTCAAAGTAGTAATGATGTTATACCAACAGCTATTAAGATAAGCTCACATATGGATCTAACAAAAAAACTTTATCCCGCATTAGACAAATTAATAATCACCATTCAAAAAAAAGCCATTTCATTAAAAGGTACTATTAAAACTGGCCGAACTCATCTGATGGATGCCATGCCCGTTGATTTTGCAGAAGAACTTTATGCTTGGTCAAGTCAACTAAAGTCTTCAAAAGAAATGTTATTAATTATTGAAAAAAAATTACTTGAGCTTCCACAAGGAGGAACAGCTGTTGGGAGCGGGATCAATGCTCACAAAAATTTTTCGAAATATTTTGCTCAGGAAATGACAAAACTTTTGGGTAAGGGTAATAAATGCGTTCCTAGCAAAAACTTTTATCACGAATTGAGCGCACAAGATTGTTCCGTTCAGTTATCTGGAGAACTTAAAAATTTAGCCTTAATTCTTATGAAAATATCTAATGATCTCAGATGGATGAATAGTGGTCCGTTAGCAGGACTTTCTGAGATTGAGTTAAAGGCTCTTCAACCTGGAAGTAGTATTATGCCTGGTAAAGTTAATCCAGTCATCCCTGAAGCAGTTGCAATGGCATCCGCTGATGTTATTGGGAATGATGTATCAATAACAGTTGCTGCTCAATCTGGTAATTTTCAACTTAATGTTATGTTACCAGTGATAGCTTATAACCTTCTTAAAAGTATTAATCTTTTATCAGGTGCAATGAACGCCTTATCAAAAAATACTATTAGCAGCTTTAAAGTAAATAAGAAAAATCTTGAAGTGTCATTATCAAAAAATCCTATTCTTGTAACTGCATTAAATCCAATAATTGGATATGAAAAGTCTGCATTCATTGCTAAAAAAGCTTATAAAGAAAATAGACCAATAATTGATGTTGCAGCTGAGGAGACTGACATACCAAAAGCTAAACTGGCTAAATTACTCGATCCATCAAAGTTAGCAAAGGGCGGAATATAAATTGACTAAAGACTTAGTGACTAGTAGCTGTGAAGCTTGTAGAGCAGATGCTCCTGTTTTAGAAAACAAAGAAATTCAAGAATTATTATCTCAAATACCATCTTGGAGAGTTTTTGAAGAAGATGATATAAAAAAAATTATATGTTCTTTTATTTTTTTAAACTATGACGATTCTCGTAATTTTTTGAATAAAGTTGCCGACCTTGCTGAGGAAGAAGACCACCATCCAGAGATAATTCTTGAATGGGGAAAAGTGACTGTTACATGGTGGTCTCACAAAATTAGAGGTCTTCATAAGAATGACTTTATTTGTGCATCCAAAACAGATGCACTTTTTGAAAATCTTCATAAGACTTAAAAAATGCAGCAAAACGAAAAGCCATTTCAATTTTTAGCATGGATTGCCACATCAATATTAATTCTTGCTGCATTACTAGCAAGCTTTGTTCCTGCATTAGAATATCACCATTGGGCATTCATAATTGCTAACTCTTTATGGGTTGTTGTTGGATATTTATGGAAAGAAATGTCACTTATAGTACTTAACGCTGGCTTAACAATTATTTACGTATTAGGTTTGGTTTTATAAAAATATAAATTTTGAAATAAAAATTAATGTTAAGAACCAGGCACCTGAGGCAATATCTTTGAATTCGCCATTAAATATTTTTAAAAAAACATAAGTTAAAAAACCCAAAGCTATTCCATCTGCAATTGAGAATGTTAATGGAATCATTACTATGATAACAAGTGCTGGTAAAAGTTCAGCGGTCGAAGACCAATTCAATTTTTCCATGCCGCTAAGCATCAAAATTGCTACATATATGAGAGCTCCAGCGGTTGCATATGGTGGAATTATTGAAGCAAGAGGGGATAAGAACATAGCAAATAAAAACAATAAACCAACAACAATAGAGGTAAGTCCAGTTCGTCCTCCGGCTTCAACTCCAGCTGAGCTCTCTACATAACTTGTGACAGGGGAACAACCAAAAAATGTTCCAAATATACTAGCACTACTGTCAGCTTTTAGGGCTTTATTAAGCTCATCAGATTGTTGGTCATTACTTATTAAATTTGCTCTTGTAGCAACACCAAGCAGTGTACCAGTCGTATCAAATAAATTTACAAATAAAAATGACATAATTATTGTTAACATTCCAAGATTTAATGCTCCTAAAATATCTAGTTTCATAAATGTTGGTGCTATTTCAGGTGGATATGACACAATCCCATTAAATTCTATTAAACCTAAAAAATATGCAATTAAAGTTGTTGTTAAAATACCAATTATTATTGCTCCAGTTACTTTTCTAACAGATAAAATTGAAATAATTAGAAATCCTATTGCAGCAAGTAGTGTCTCTATTTGGGAAAATTCACCAAGCGATAAAAGAGTGGCTTGATTACCCACAATTATTCCACCATTTTTTAAGCCAATAAGCCCTATAAATAAACCTACTCCAGCACCCATGGCAATTCTTAGATTTAGAGGAATGCTTGATATCATCCATGCTCTTAACCTTGTAATACTCATGATAAAAAATAACACACCTGCTAAAAATACAGCACCCAATGCCACTTCCCATGAATAACCCATTTCTCCAACTACTGTGTATGTAAAAAAAGCGTTAAGCCCCATGCCCGGAGCTAATCCTATTGGCCAATTAGCAAAAAAACCCATCACAAAACATGCTAGTGCTGCAGCAAGACATGTTCCAACGAAAATTGCTCCCTGATCCATACCACTTAATGCCATTATTTGTGGATTCACAAATATTATGTATGCCATAGTAATAAATGTTGTAAATCCAGCTAAAAATTCTTTTTTAATGGTGGTATGATTATCCTGAAGTTTAAAAATCTGATCTAAAGTTTGTTTCATAAATTTTTAAATTTAAAAATTTTATTAGAATTAAAAGTATACAATTAATTGAAAGTTAAATAGTCATTAATTGTAATTATATTTTCTTTTTTAGACACGATTTTTTGGCATACATATTGCATGTAAATATTATACAAACGTAAAAAGGGATCACTTATGAAATTTGGAATTAATCAACTACCTAATATACTATTAGCAACTATTTTTATCCTTCATTTGAATGCTTATTCACAAGACGAACAAAGTGTTTTTGAAGAAGTTATTGTTACAGCTGAAAAAAGAGATGAAAGTCTCCAAGATGTTTCTCAAGCAGTCACAGCTATTACTGACACCGAAATTGAAGCAAAAAATATCACATCGTTTGTAGACCTCACCGCAGTTGTGCCAGGCGTCACAGTTGCAAAGAACGAAGGTTATAAAACAGTTATTTCTATTCGTGGTGTTGGTAATGAAACAAACCAAAACGCAATTGCTGCTCCGTCAGTTGCTTATCATATGGATGGCATTTTTATAGCATCACCTTTTTCTCTCCAAACAGATTTCTTAGATGTTGAGCGTATTGAAGTTTTGAGAGGTCCTCAGGGAACATTATTTGGTCAAAACTCGACTGGTGGAGCAATAAATGTAATTAGTAAAAAACCATCAACAGATTCTCTAAGCTCTAAAGTGCAAGTAACTGCCGGAGATTATGGTCTTATGAAAGTTAGTTCCTCAACTAATTTCCCAATATCTGATACCCTTGCAACTAGATTTTCCTTTTCTTCTATTGAAAGAGATGGATTTAGTGAGAATATTCAGCTTGGTCAAGAATTAGATGATGCCAATAGCATTAGTTTAAGAAGTGATTGGATCATGGAATTAAGTGATACTTCTTCACTTAGATTTTTTGCACAATATTTTGATTCTGATAGAAATGGAGCTGCCATGAAGGGTATCGACGATTACTTAGTGCCTGATCCTAGAGAATTAATCCAAGATACAATGTCCAAACAAGAGTTGAGCTCAAAGGTTTTTGCTCTTACTTACGAATCAGATCTTGGATTTGCTAATCTCAAAGTCATGGCTAGTGTTCAGGAGGATGATATCTTAGTAGTAAGAGATAACGATAGACACTCATTCGGAAGACAACTTGTATTATCGATACCTGGCTTTGCAGGAGTAACATATCCTCAAGCAGAATTTAATCCTGAGACGTCTTTAGTTGATACAACCACGTTTGAGGTTAATCTAATTTCAAATGAGCCTTTAATGGATGGAAAGCTTGACTGGACTGTTGGTGCATTTTTCATGGAGCATGAAATAGAGAATCATATTCGAGGATATGTAGACGAGACAGGTGCAGATGATAACAATGGTGAACTTATTTATGATTGTAGAGAATCTTTCGCTAATCCAAATTATTGTTATGATGTCAATGGACCTGATCCATGGTTCTTTTTTGAATTTGATTTTGTAACAGATGCTTTTCCGACAAGGGAATCTTTTTCAGTATATGCACAAACGACATATAGCTTTTCAGATCAATTGCGTCTTATCAGTGGCTTACGATACATTGATGATGAAGCTGAATCTTGTGTTAAAAACTTTTTTACAACAGTTTGCGATAACCTTTCAAGTAGCTCAGATGAAACTACTGGAAAAATTGCTGTTGAATATGATTTCAATGGATCAACAATGGGTTATGCTTCATATACAATTGGATCCAAACCAGGCGGAACAAACCTTACTTATGGTTTTAGTACCAGAGAAGAGCTTGATGCTGCTTTCAGATTTACATCGCCAGTAGTTCCACCAATGGTTTATAGAGCTTTTGAATCTGAAAATTTGGAATCTTTAGAGTTTGGTCTCAAATCAGATTTTTTTAACGGAAAAGCTAGGGCAAATATAGCAGTATTTTCATATGATTATGAAAACTTACAATTTCAAGCAACTGACCCAGACCCATACCGCGGTGGTGTAGCCAATATTCCAAATTCTGAAATGGATGGAGTCGAAATCGAGTTTACAGCCCTATTAGGTGATTCAATAACTTTTGATATCAACCTCGGATTTATTGATACGGAAGTTACATCTGAATATGAAGTGCTTGATAATGTATTAGCATATCAATATTTCTTTGATGAAGAACAAGAAAGATATGACTTAAGAGAAGATGTTAAAGGAAATATGTTAGCTAAAACACCTGAATTTACTGCCGATGCTACTTTAACTTATGAAGGAGAACTTGCTTCTGGTAATCCTATAAATGTTATTTTGCAGTTCATTAGAAGAGGAGAGTTCATGCAACGTGTGTCTAATAACCCATTTGTTGACACTGTTCCTGAGTATCAAATATTTAATTTGACTGTAGGGATAGATTTTCCAAACAATATGGATCTTGATTTTCTTCTGTTAAATGCAACAGATGAGAATGGAGTAAACTCAAGCATGACTGATGTTTTTGGTGTTGCTGCAACCGGTATTGAGCTAATACCACCAAGACAGGTAATGACTAGATTAAGTTATAACTTCTGATAAATTATAGCTATGCAGTTATAATCTCCATTTAATGTAAATTTATATCTACATTTTAATGGATAAATTATTTATAAAATCAGAGGATTTGCTAAAAGATTCTTTCCAGCTAGCTTGGAACGTTTTTAAAAGTGGTTATGAACCAAATTATATTGTTGGAGTTTGGCGAGGTGGGGCTCCAATCGGAATAGCTGTACAAGAATTCCTTAGTTATCTTGGAATTCAATCTGACCATGTTGCAATTAGAACTTCGTATTATTCTGGTATAGATGAAAAGAAAGAAAGTGTTCAGGTATATGGTCTGAATTATGTTATTAGGCAGCTAGAATCTGAAGATAGATTGCTAATTGTGGATGATGTTCACGATACTGGACATTCAATTCAACAAATAATCAGCGATCTACGATCTGCTTGTAAAAAAAACACTCCTGAAATAAGAGTTGCTACACCTTACTTTAAAACTGAGAAAAATCTTACTGATAATGTTCCTGATTATTATCTTCATGAGACCAATAAATGGCTTGTTTTTCCTCATGAACTTGACGGCCTTTCTATTGAAGAGATTGAAATAAATAAACCTGAATTAAAGGATTTAATTTCAAACATGAAAAATAAAGTTTAGTTTTCAAATCATCTGTTACCTTTTTTTTCTTAACGGGTTTAGATATAATCTGATATGGATAAATTAAAACATAAAGCGTTAACATTCGATGACGTACTACTTCTTCCCCGTTATAGTGACTTTCTTCCAAGTGAGGCAGACATATCATCTAATTTAACAGAGAATATCACCTTAAAGATGCCTCTATTGTCAGCTGCCATGGATACAGTGACCGAATCAAAAATGGCTATATCACTTGCTGAAGCTGGAGGAATTGGTGTTATACATAAAAATAACTCAATTGAAAAACAGGCTAGCGAGGTAAGATCAGTAAAAAAATATGAAAGTGGGATTGTTCGTGATCCTGTAACAATTAGTTCAACAAATTCAATTGAAGAGCTAAAAAATCTTACAAATAAACTTAGCATTTCAGGAATGCCTGTAGTAGATAATGGACAATTAAAAGGAATCGTTACGGGGAGAGATTTTAGATATGCAGAAAATATGGATTCTAATGTTTCAACAATTATGACGCCTTTTGAGAAACTAGTTACTGTTAATGAAGGTTTTTCTCAAGGAGATGTTATGCAATTAATGTATAAAAATAGAATTGAAAAAGTTTTAGTTCTAGATGAAAACAAAAATTTATCAGGTCTTGTCACGATGAAAGATATCGAAAAATCTGCGCAACATCCAAATGCAACTAAAGATGATTCTGGAAGACTTAGAGTCGCTGCTGCAATAGGCACAGAACAAAATACACTAGAAAGAGCCGAGGCGCTTTTTGATGCCGGAGTCGATGTTTTTGTAATTGATAGTGCGCATGGCCATTCTAAAAATGTTTTAAAGACTATAAAAACAATAAAAAATTCATTTGATGATGTTGAAATTATTGGTGGGAACATAGCAACTGCTGACGCTGCAGTGGAGTTAGCAAAAGCTGGAGTTGATGCTGTTAAAGTTGGAATGGGTCCAGGATCTATTTGTACTACTAGAATTATTGCAGGTATCGGAGTTCCACAGATAACAGCAATTCTAGAAATAAATGAAGCACTTAAAAAAAATAACGTAAAAATTATTGCAGATGGGGGTATAAGATTTTCAGGTGATATTGCAAAGGCAATATCTGCTGGAGCTGATTCAGTTATGCTTGGAAGTTTATTTGCAGGAACTGAAGAAGCGCCTGGCAAAGTTGAACTTTTTCAAGGAAGGAGTTTCAAGACATATAGGGGAATGGGATCTATTGGTGCAATGACAGAGAGAAATGACGCTAATAGGTATCTCCAAGAGGATATTCAATCAGATAAATTAGTTCCAGAAGGTATTGAGGGAAGGGTACCTTATAAAGGATTGGTTATAAATGTAATAAATCAACTTGAGGGTGGCTTAAGACAAAGTATGGGATATGTAGGCTGTAAAGATATCAAATCTATGCAGCTTGACAGTCAATTTATTGAAATAACTAATGCTGGAATGACTGAAAGCCATGTACATGATGTGATGATTACAAAAGAGGCTCCTAATTATCAGAGAAGCTAATAATTAATGAGTGATTTATCTGTCAACAACAAAACTATAGATACTATTTTAGTTTTAGATTTTGGGTCCCAATATACTCAATTAATTGCAAGACGCGTGAGAGAACTTGATGTTTATTCAGAAATCCTTCCATGGGATATCGAAGAAGAAAAAATAATTAAACTTAATCCCAAGGGGGTTATTCTATCTGGAGGCCCAAATTCAGTAACAGATAGCTATACTCCAAGGGTGCCTCAAGTAATTTTTGATTTAAATATTCCGCTTCTTGGGATTTGCTATGGAATGCAAACTTTAGCAGAGCAAATGGGTGGTCATGTTATATCTGCAGATAAAAAAGAGTTTGGACATGCTGAGCTTGAAATAGTTACAGACTCACTATTATTCAAAAATTTAAATAGAAAAATTAACGTATGGATGAGTCATGGTGATCAAGTTCAAGACATACCTGACGAATATGAATTAATAGCATTAACCTCCACTGCACCAATTGCAGCAATGCAACATAAAAATTTACCAATTTATGCTATTCAATTTCATCCAGAAGTTACGCATACAGAAAATGGATTATTGATACTTAAGAATTTTATCTTCAATATTTGTGCCGCATGTAATGATTGGAAAATGGATAATTTAATATCTTCGAGAATTGAAGATATTAAATCTAAAGTAGGCAATAATAAAGTTCTGCTCGGTCTTTCTGGCGGAGTTGATTCCTCAGTGACCGCTGTATTGTTGCATAAAGCTATTGGAAAGAATTTAACATGTGTTTTTGTTGATAACGGATTATTAAGAAAGGGTGAAAGCGACCAAGTTATGCAAACGTTTAAAGAAAACATGAATCTAAATATTATTAAATCTGATAACAAAGATTTATTTTTAAGACACCTTGAAAATATTGATGATCCTGAGCAAAAAAGAAAAATTATAGGGAGATCTTTCATAGATGTTTTTGATGCAGAAGCAATAAAATTAAAAGATATAAATTTTTTAGCTCAAGGAACTATTTATCCAGACGTTATAGAGTCGTCAGGTTCTGAATCAAATGAAGCAAGAGTTATTAAGTCTCATCATAATGTTGGCGGACTTCCTGAAGAAATGGAGTTAGATCTAATCGAACCCCTAAGAGATTTATTCAAAGATGAGGTAAGGAGACTGGGAATTGAGCTTGGAATTCCAAAAGAAATGCTGGATAGACATCCTTTTCCTGGGCCTGGATTAGGTGTAAGAATTATTGGTGAGATTACAAAGGAAAAGATATCAATCTTACAACAAGCAGATAACATTTTTATTGAGGAGCTTATTAAAGCAGAATTATACGAAAAAGTTAGTCAAGCATTTGCAGTCTTACTTCCTGTTAAATCTGTTGGTGTAGTTGGAGATGAAAGAAGATATGCTGAAGTGATTGCTTTAAGAGCTGTTGAAACAGTAGACTTTATGACAGCGAAATGGGCTCATCTACCTTATGATTTCTTGGAACATGTATCGAATCGAATTGTAAATGAGATAGAGGGAGTTAGCAGAGTTGTGTATGATATTTCAAGCAAACCCCCGGCAACTATTGAGTGGGAATAAAATGGAAAAATCTAATTACAAAGAATGGTCGATTGATTTTAATGGAAAAATAATCAAAGTATCTAATTGGTGGAATTGGGAAGGGAAGGGTTCTGCAGATTTATATTTAGATAATGAGCACTTAGATCAAAACACAGACATGTTGGTAAATCCTAACAAAGCAATGCTTTCTAAAAGTAAAGTTTCTGATGATATAAAGTCTATTGAAGTTTTTTCAGCAGGGTTTTTCTCAGTCAAATTATCAATAATGGTGAACGGAGTTGTGGTTCTTCAAGATAAATTAAGTTTACTTGATAGATTGGCAAAATCATTTTTTTCAAAAAAATGATACAAACTTCATACAAACGTTTTTTAAATACTTTAGTAATGAGGCTTCTAGAGTACAGTTTCACTGAGTGGGAATAAGATGAAGATTTGTATAGTTTTCGGTCATTACAACACTAAAAATTCTTTCAATGCATCTGTAAGAGATACTTTTATCGATGAGGCAAAAAAAATTGGACATGAAATAGATTTGATTAATTTATTTGATGAAGAAGAGCAATTACCATTTTATAGAAGTGATATTAATCCTCCTCCAAAATTAGTTATGGATTACAGGTATAGACTCGAAGATGCTGATGTTATGTTTTTAATGAGTGCTTGTCATAATTTAAGAATGAGTGGAGTTTTAGAAAATTGGATTGATTGGGTTCTTCATCCAACTTGGTTTTTTTCATATAAATCATTATTACCTGATAGCAAGTTTTTTGGGAATTATGGATATCCTGTTGCTGGAGCAATGAAAAATAAAATTGGTATTGTTTCAATGACTTATGGAGGACCTATGATAAGTTATTTTAATTTTTCTCTTTTCGATAATATTCCCTTTAGGAGACTAAAGAAGTCTGTATTTCAATTAGGTGGACTAAAGACAAGATATTTAAGATTCTATTCAGTCCTTCCAAATATGAAAAAAAGTGATTTTGAAAAGCATATGCAAAAAGTTAGAAAATTTGCTCGAAGTTTATAAAATTTAAAAAAAGATTATTAAAATAACAAAAAAGCTCAATCTTTAGTAAGAACAATAGTAGGGTATTGAGCTATAGCCAAAATTAAAAATTTTGGAAGAATATTTTCCAAATGAGTTGTTTGGAATAATGTTTCTAAGATAAAACGCATTAAATGTTCTCCAGGGATATATTTCTACCTTTGACCTGTCATTGAATTGACGCCACCATCTCAAAGGATAAACAAAATGATACAAATCATGCTCTGTCTTTAAATTGAATAAATTTTTTATTAATCTATAAATTTTATACGGTAGTTCAAGAATTGAATTTGGATTACCATATACAATCACAATCTTTCCACCGCTTTTTGTAATATCAAGTAATTTATTAATTGCTGCTAACTGGTCCTCTTTGGCCATATGATAAATAACATGCTGTGAAATAGAACAATCATATTTATTTTCTTCAATAGGAATTTCAAAAAAGCTACCATGAAATGTTTAAATATTATCTCCCTTTGATTTAGCAATCTCTAATGCACTTTGTGAAAGATCAAGACAATGCCTTTCTTTAAAATTTGGTGAATATTCTGAATATTCAGGATACTGAATTGGACCTGATCCAAGATCAAAAAAAAGATCTCCACTATCAGGAATATAATTATTTAACCTTTTCTGCAGTCTGCAATATAGTTTTTAGAGCAGTCTCTTAAATCTTCCCATTTATTGGCATCTAGAGTATTGCCGTCATCATGATGACTCCATCCATCAGAATTATAAAATTTTGACGCTTTTTCTTCTGCTTTCATTTTTTTACTCAATGTATAGATTTTACATCAATTTAAGGATATAAAAAATTTCTTTAAATGCTGTAATTAGATATCCGAATCAATCAAAATAAAGTCTTCTGATATAATTTAAAAATGCTCAATCGAATAAACATTTACTATAAAAATCATGGGTTATTAAAGCTTTTGAAAAAATTTATTTCAAAATTTATTGTTTTTCTTGGTTTAGTTGAAGATATTCCTCAAGCTAGAATTAGAATTTCTAACACAATATATGATATGTGCAATGGGATTGTGAAGTATGGGCCATTAGAAGGATTAAAGTTGGATATAAACGATATGAGCTGGTCTCAAGCAGACCTAGGATCTATATTGCTAGGCATCTATGAAAAGGAAGTTTTAGATGAACTTGAAATTATTTCTAAAAATAAATCAATATTTTGTGATATTGGAGCTGCAGATGGTATTTATGGAGTAGGCCTTCTAGTGAATGATCTTTTTGAAAAATCTATATGTTTTGAGATTGACAAAAATGGTCAAAATAATATTAAGAACCTTTCGATTAAAAATAACTTAGCGAGTAAAGTTAAGATACTTGATGAAGCTTCGGTTTTCTCAATGCAATCAATGAAAAATATTGATTGGAGCGATGCTTGCATTCTAATAGACATAGAAGGAAATGAATTTAATTTTATTAACTCTGATCTGCTTGAACTTGTAAGTTGTTCAAATTTAATTATTGAAATTCACGATAACTATATGGACTATCCTGAAAAGTCAAAAAAAGATTTAGAAAATATTTTAGGAACCAAATATAGTATTAAAAAAATTAAAACTAAATCACGTGATTTAAGTAATATTAATGAGGTTAAAAATTTTCATGATAATGATAGATGGCTTTTATGTTCTGAGGGCAGAGGCTGGCTTATGGAATGGTGGGTCTGCAAACCTTTAACTGATTTAAGTTGATAAAATCAAGAGATAAATTAAAGTCAGTTCTTAAGAATATCAATTCAATTGCTCTTATTGGGGCAAGTGCAAATTCTGATCGAGATAGCTTTAAGGTGATGGAATATCTTATTTCGAGTGGATATACAGTTTTTCCAGTTAATCCAAACTTTCAAAATAAAAAAATTCTCGGTAGAAAGTGTTTTTCGTCTCTTCATGATATTAAAGAGAAGATTGATATGGTTGATATTTTTAGAGATAAAAAATTTGTAATGGATATTACCATCAACGCTGTTAAGCTTGGAGTAAAAGTAATATGGACTCAAGAAGGTATAATAGATGAAAGGTCTGCAAAAATAGCAGAAAATGCTGGCATAATTTTTGTTATGGATGAATGTCCTATGAAAGTTCTTAAAAATTAAACTATGAAAGATAATTTAGAAAAAATTCTCTTAGTAGATCGTAATGATTATGGCGTTCTTCGCGTTACCTTAAATGATATAGATAATAAGAATGCTTTATCTGAATTGATGATGCAAAAACTTATAAAAGCTATATCAGAGGCATCAACAAATAATGATGTTAAAGTAATAGTAATTTCATCAACTGGAAATGTTTTTTGTTCAGGACATAATTTAAAAGAAATAAACAAGGCCAAGGAAACAGATGATAAAGGTGAGTCCTATTATCTAAAACTATTTAAGACCTGTTCCTCATTAATGCAATTAATAATTAATTGTCCAAAACCAGTGATTGCAGAGGTTAACGGAATTGCGACGGCAGCTGGATGTCAGTTGGTAGCTTCGTGTGATTTAGCTATTTCATCTAACTCATCAAAATTTGCTACGCCTGGAGTAAATATTGGTCTATTTTGCTCAACACCCATGGTTGCTCTGTCTAGAAATATTAGTAAAAAAGATTCTATGAAGATGCTTTTAACTGGCGATATGATATCTGCTGATGAAGCAAAAAGAATATCACTAATTAATGATTGTGTTCCAGATGATCAGCTCTCAAAATCAGTTATGGATTTAGCAAAAAAAATATCTGAGAAATCTCAGGCTGTTTTAAAAATTGGCAAAGAAGCGTTTTATAAACAATTACAGCTAAATATTGAAGATGCATATGAATATACATCAATGGTAATGACAAAAAATATGATGATTGATGATGCCTCTGAAGGAATCAATTCTTTTTTAGATAAACGTAATCCGAAATGGAGAAATAAATAATGAATGATCCATTAGATCTAAAAAAGTTTATTAGGACAGTAAATGATTTCCCTATTGATGACATAGTATTTAGGGATATTACAAGCTTAATTGAAACACCTGAGGCTTTTATTAAAACTTGTGATGAATTAACAAAAATTACTAAAGAATTTAATGCTGAGATTGTTGCAAGTATTGAGAGTAGAGGATTCATTTTTGCTGGAACTATTGCAAGAGATTTAGGCCTACCTTTTGTTCTTGCTAGAAAGCCGGGAAAGCTTCCAAATGAAACATTTCAAAAAAGCTTTAATCTTGAGTATGGGAGTACCTCAATAGAGATCCAGAAAAATACAAATATTAGAAAAGGTCAAAAAATTGTAATTGTTGATGATCTGGTTGCAACTGGAGGTACTGCAATCGCATGTGCTGAATTGTTGACAGAAAATTTTAATGTAAGCAATCAAGATATATTGATTTTGTCTATTATTGACTTAACTGAACTTGGAGGCAGTAAATTAATTAAAGAAAAAGGATTTTCCATAAAAACATTAGTAGATTATGACTGATTTATTTGGAAGATTAATGATTGATATAGATGGAAAAAATCTATCCAATGATGATAAAACCATACTTTCAAATAAACATGTCGGAGGTTTGATCCTTTTTTCAAGAAATTTTGATTCATTTGATCAACTTTATAATCTAATTAAAGAAGTTCATTTGATCAAAGAAAACATAATCATAGCCGTAGATCAAGAGGGTGGGAGAGTGCAACGGTTTGAAAAAGAATATACAAAGATACCCTCAATGCAAGATGCGTCTCTTTTTGCAAAAGAGAATAATGATAAAGAGTTTATAAAAGATTTAGCTTGGTTGATTTCTAGTGAGTTAATTGCAGTAGGTATAGATATTAACTTTGCTCCAGTTTTAGATATCAATAGAAATATCTCAAGCATAATAGGAAATAGATCTTTTTCAAATGATATCCTTGAAGTAATAAATAATGCCTCAGATTATATTGATGGAATGCATGAAGCAGGAATGAAATCTACAGGAAAACATTTCCCTGGTCATGGAAGCGTAATTGAAGATAGTCATCTAGAACTTCCAGTTGATGAAAGAGAGCTTGATGAATTATTAAACGAAGATTTAAAACCTTATATTAAATTAAATGATAAATTAGACGTGATAATGTGTGCCCACATATTATTTTCTAAAGTTGATAGTAAAATCCCTAGCTTCTCAGTTACTTGGATTAATAATGTACTAAGAGATAAGCTTAATTATAAAGGTTTAATATTTAGTGATGATTTATCTATGCTTGGATCTGGAAACGAGAGTCTTAGTAACAAGGTGGAAATGTCATTAGATGCAGGATGCGATATGGTAATAATTTGTAATGATAGATCTGGAGTAAAAGAAGTAATTGAGCGTTTAGATAAAACTGATGTTGAACAAACATCAGGAATATCTGAAATTAAGAGTTCAAAAAAAATTAACTGGAATGATCTTTTAAATAATAACAGAGCACTGGCGATTAAAGAAAAACTAAAAAATATGAGGAATTAATATGAGAAGAATAGTTACAGGACATAATGATAATGGAAAATCAATTGTTACCATAGATGGACCACCAGCAAGATCAATTGGTGAGGATGTTGGAGGATTATTTGAGTTATGGAACACCGATGGAAATGAAGTAATTTCAAGTGATGTAATTGATAGAGCAGATGATGAAATTATCTTATCTCCACCTCGTGGAGGCACTAAATTTAGATATTTTCAAATTAATCCACTTCCAGAAGGAGTTCCAGAAGATATGCTTCAAAAAATAGCAGCTGATGCTTTTGAAAAAGTTGGTGCAGCGCATCATAGAGTTGATACTTCAAAACATCCAGCAATGCATAAGACTGAGACCGTCGATTATATTATTCTTTTGAAAGGTAATGTAACTTTAATCTTAGATGAAGAGGAGGTTGATATAAAACCATTTGATGTTGTTGTTCAAAGAGGAACTAATCATGCATGGGTTAATAATGGAACTGAACCAGCATTATTAATAGCGGTTTTAATAGATAGTGATATCAAATAACTAGTTAAAAACCTGCTTGCCCAGATTCAATGACTTCATAATATTCCCTATCTAAAGGGACGTAATTATTTTGCCCAGGTTTCTTTATAAAAACTTGATTACCATTAACTTTATCTAAATGATAAGCCTCTTCCCTGAGGTCATTCTTTTTCAGCTTGAAAGTTCCAGTTGTTTCAAGTTCTTCAATTATTCTCACAAATATTGGCTGAGCATAGCTAGGTAATTTGTCTACTACAAATGATGAGAAATCATCCCAATTAAATTCGTCAAGTTCACAATTAAATGCAACCATTCCAGCGCGACCTTCACTTTTTGGAACCTTAACTCCATAAACATTTGCCATGTTCACATGCTCAAATGAATTTAAAATTTCAGCAACTTCATTAGTTGAAACATTTTCAGATTTCCATCTGAAAGTATCTCCAACCCTGTCGACAAACTGATAATGCTTTCTTCCTAAAGAAAATCCAACGTCCATAGTTTTAACAAGATCTCCAGTATTAAACCAACGATCACCCTCTACCAATACATTTTTTATAACCTTTTCTTCGCTTGCTTTTTTATCTGTATAGCCGTTATAAATAGCGTTTGGACCTATTTCAACAAGCAATAGGCCCGGTTGATGATCATCAACTTCGATATATTTATCATTTTCATCTTTGACTAACTTATCTTCAGCTACATCGTATTTAAAAATTCCTACTTTAGCATTCGTCATACCTATCGTTTCATCTTTATTTAGCAGATTCATGAATAAAGCGTTACCTTCACTGGCACCATAGATTTCAACGATTCTTTCAACATTAAATCTATTCCTAAAACAATCCCAAAGATCCGGTCTTAGGCCATTCCCAACCATTTTTGATATTGGATTATTAACTTCTTCCTCAGACGGCTCTTGAAAACTTAGATATCTACAAAGTTCACCAACATATACAAATGCAGTTGTATTAAATTGTTTTGCTTCTTTCCAAAATGCAGATGCCGAAAATTTTCTTCTTATAAACGTAGCTGCACCAACTTGAACACATGCACACAGCCCAAGCATTAAACCTGTAGAATGGTATAAAGGTAGGCAATTATACATGCAGTCAGAGCTGTCAATCCTGTAGCCTCCTTTTGATATGTTTACTGATGCTGCAATAATTTTTGCATTTGGAAATAGTGCCGCCTTTGGGACTCCAGTTGTACCTGAAGTAAATATATAGAAGGCTGTATCTTTTGCAGTAACCTTGCTGGTTATACTTAAATTATTAGACTTAGATGTATCAATTAATGTATCTAAGTTAGATGCCCATTGAGGACATTCATAATTACTACCATCTTTAACCCAATATATATCAGATTTATCTTTAATGTTAATCTCACTAAGAACTTCTTCGAGAGGAGAAGCAAGTTCTGCACCTACTATACATTTTTTTGAGTCAGATGAATTAATGCAATGAATAAGAGGATTTCCAGTCAAGCTTGTATTGATAAGAACGCCAATTGCTCCAATTTTATTAAGAGCTAAAATGCTAATAATATAATTAGGTCTATTTTCCATAAAAAGAACAACTCTATCGCCATGTTCTACACCATCATCAACTAGTTTATTTGCTAAAATATTTGCCGCTTCATTTGTTTGGTTATAAGTCCATTTCTCATTTTCAAAATATATAAAGTTATTAGAACCAAACTTTGTTACAGTTTCCTCGAAAGAGTGTGCTAATGATGCATTATCATCTGGACTTGGGAACTCATATCTCATTAGAGGTATGAGATATCTTAGCTCACCTAATACTCTAAAAAATTCTCTTATTTTTTTAAACATTTAATTAATATATATATTTTTAATATTATAATGCCTAATCATTTTTGTAGGAATTATTATGACTGACTTAAATCAATACGACTTTGTAATTTATGGAGCAACTGGATATACAGGAAAGCTTGTTGTCGAATATGCAATAAATCAATATGACAATAATAGTGATATTTCATGGGCTATCGCTGGAAGAAATAGAGAAAAACTTGAAAAAGTTAAGGTTAATTTTAATCTTCCCCCTGATATCGGCATGATGATAGTTGAGAGTAATGATCAGGCATCTATTGACTCAATGGTAAGTCAGACAAAATGTGTATTAACCACAGTTGGTCCATATCAATTATATGGTGAAAAAATTATTACATCGTGTATATCCTCTGGGACTGATTATGTTGATTTGTGTGGAGAGCCAGGTTTTATGCATAAAATTATTTCTGAATGTTCTGAAGAAGCAAAACAAAAAGGCTCAAGAATAGTTTTTTCTTGTGGATTTGATAGCATTCCTTTCGATCTAGGAGTTTTGTTTGTTCAAGAGGAAGTAAAGGCAAAGTTCAATAAATATGCTCCCTCAGTAAGGGGAAGGGTAAGGGACATGAATGGAGAGTTTTCTGGCGGAACGGCTGCATCCATGAAGGCAACGATGGCTGCTTTGCATTCAAATCCTGATCTTATTAATGTTCTTATTAATCCTCATGCTTTGTGTGAAGGTTTTCAAGGCGTTCAACAAGATGACGACTCTAAACCAAAATATGATGGAGAGCTTGATACTTGGATAGCTCCTTTTTTTATGGCTCCAATAAATACTAAAAATATTCATCGCTCTAATAAATTGTTAAATCATATTTATGGAGAAGACTTTAAATATAATGAAATGTGGATTCAGGGGCCAGGAGAAGAGGGTAAGGCTGCTGCAGAATTTATATCAACAATGAATCCCTTAGGAGATGCTCCAGAGCCAGGTGAGGGACCCTCTAAGGAATCAAGGGAAAATGGAAATTACGATGTTCTTTTTTGTGCAGATTTAGATGATCAAACTATAAAAGCCTCAGTTAGCGGAGACATGGATCCTGGTTATGGATCAACTTCAAAAATGATAACAGAAAGCGCAGTTTGTCTTGTTAAAGATTGTAAAGATTTACCTGGTGGTATTTATACGCCTGCTGCATCAATGGGTGAAAAATTGATCAAAAGATTAGAGAGAAATGCAGGACTTTCTTTTAAAGTAGAATAGCTTAAAGCTTTCCCTTTTCTCTTAATTCTGATCTAATTTTTGTAGCACTTATGGAAGATATTTCTTCATCGAATGATTCTTCTTCAAATACATAACCAACTCCTCTACCATAAGTTATGTTGGTTACATTTGGCACAAGCATTATTTCATATTCTTTGCCTCTCTCGAAACCATCTTTTAAAAGATTTTCCTCAATATTTTTACAAACATCTTCCCAGGAAAATGGATTATCATCTTGTCCTTTTCCACCTGATGATCCCTCAACATCTCTCACCTGAATAATTACCTGACCTGTTTTTTTTACAGATCTTTTAAAAAGCTCTTGATGACCTTTGTGCCATGGTTGCCACCTTCCTAGCATTTGAACAGTTGGCTTTTTCCAATTAAACATTTTCTAAAATTTTAGCTGCAATAGTTTCATGATTTGTGTCATTCATTTCTATAACTTCATAATCTACTTCACTCGGCTCCTCAAACATCTTATTTGTATCTTCATACCTGCCAGATTTGATTGTATTCATCCAAATTGTAATATCGGGATTGAAATTTTTTTTTGTTTCACTGGTAGGACATACAAAATCACATATTACTATTCTTCCCTGAGATTTTTCAAAATCAGCCAAGTTCTTCATTCTTAAACTTTGCCTAATTCTACCTTCTGGTGAAAAATCCCAGTCATTTGCCATTTCTCTCACAATGTCTGCGTTATACCATGCAGCTTTCAAGATTGGCTGCATCCTTTTTGCTAAGTATGTTTTGCCACTTCCAGGAAGACCCATTATTAATATTTTCATTATCTAATCTTTGTAATAGTAAAAAGTTCGTTATTAAATTCTATATTTCCAGAATTTTCAATAGTTCTTTTAACCTTATTATAAAGTCTTGGATTTTTTTCTATTAATTGGATATCTTTTTCAGGAATTTGTCCTACATAAAGAATGTTTGCCCACTTTGCATCAGTATTATGTCCAAATAACTCAGTTACAGTCTGATCAGGAGCTTTTTTAAATCTAAAGTTGTACGAAACTGGATTTGAAAAATTATACAAATTGTTTTCTCCAGTTGGATTATTTTTTAAATAATCAATTATATCTTTTGCATTGTTAGGAAATGCCTCTTTTTCTTTGAAAGCAGTTTTTAAAACTCTTTGAATGCTTTTTCCACCATAAGAGTGAGTCACCAAAAGCTTACCAGATTTATTCAATAACCTCATTAAAGGTCCAATAACATTATTTACTTTTATCTTGACTGAAGAAGCTGCTCTATAGGCTTGAGAAGCAATAATTAGATCATAATTATTGTTCTTATAATCATTGTTAAGAAACTGTTTAAGATGCCGTGAATTATCTTCCCTATATATTCTTACAATACAGGGGTTTGAATATGAAGTTCTCCCTTTGCTGTCAATCTCAATTCCCCAGTATTTTTTAATAAAGTTTCCAAGTTTATTACCTGTAATTTGTGAATTAAAATCATAAGAATTATCGCTTTTAAGAATTAAATTAAATTCTCTTATTTTTCTATTATTAATCTTAGATGCACTTTCTATTAAACCAAGTTCTGAAAATTTAACATTTGTCATTGTTACTAAAAGATTTGGATGTTCAACAAACCTGTCTGGCATTTTTTCTAAAGTATTTTTTAGATCTTCATAACTTATTTCTTTGCCGGTAATAAGAAGAGATGTGTAAGGATGATATCTATGAAAACTTTTAATGATGTTAGCATTAATTGTTCCATCTCCAGTTCCAGCATCAAGTATTCTTAAATAAGATTTATTTTGAGATAGTCTTGAAATATAGGGATAAATCTTTTCTGATATTGTTTTTTTTTCCCCAGTATTCTGGATAAATGATAGGTATTTTAACCTATCGTCAAAAAATCTTTTCTTGCCCATTTTTCCCCTAAAGATAGCTATATAAATAATAATCTAAATAAGTAAATAATGCATTTACTCCTTAGATATTTTGAGATTAAAATACCAATTAATTAGGGAGCATAACACATGTCAAAATCGCAGTTGCCATTAATGATCGGGATAGGAACCAGAATTAGAAAATCACCTTATTATGATTCTAATCTCAAGTATGGAGTCACAGGTTTTACCGTTTATAACAAAATGTATTTGCCTACAGCTTTTTCAGGTCCTGAGAAAGAATATGAAAGCTTAATAAATGATGTAACATTTGGTGATTTTGCTGCAGAACGTCAAATCGAAATTAATGGAAAGGATGCTTATAACTTTGTTAGATATATTACACCAAGAAACTTAGAGAAGTGTGAAATTGGTTTTTGCAAATACATTATTCTTACAGACATGGATGGTGGAATAATTAATGATGCTTGTTTGTTGAGACTTGAAGATAATAAATTTTGGATTTCACCAGGTGATGGGGATGTTATCTTATGGCTTCAAGGAATTGCAATTAATTCTGGAATGGATGTTTCAATCCATGAGCCTGATGTTTCTCCATTACAAATAAGTGGACCAAAGTCAGGAAAGTTAATTCAAAAGTTATTTAACGGTCAGCATGATGATTTAGGCTACTACAAAGCGAGACAGACTAATCTTGATGATATACCAATGGTAATTGCTAGAACTGGTTGGAGTGGAGAGCTTAGCTATGAGTTATACCTTCAAGATAGAAAATTAGGCAATAAACTTTTTGAATTAGTTTATGATGCTGCACAGGAATTTAATGGAAGAGTTATTGCACCTAATACAATTAGAACCATTGAAGGTGGATTACTCTCATATGGAAGTGATTTTGGAAGAGAGCATAATCCATATACTATTGGATTTGGGAGATTGGTAGATCTGGATCAAGAAACTGATTTTATTGGTAAAGAAGCCCTTAAAAAAATAAAAGAAGATGGAATTAAGGAAAAACTTGTTGGCCTTGAACTTGATGGAGACCCCTTATTAAAAGCTCCTGAAAATTTCTGGCCTGTAAATAATTCTGAAAAAAAAGTTGGAAGGGTCTCAAGAGCATTTTTCTCACCTCGATTGAAAAAGAATATTGCTCTTGCAATTGTAGATATTGAGTTTGCTAATGAAGGTTCCAAATTAGTAGTTGAGAGTCCTTATGGAGACTTAAATTCTGTCGTTGTGAAGATGCCTTGGTTTCAAGCAGAAAAAGATACTAACCTTGATTAATATGATCAAAATCTTTTTTCTTTTTTTATCATTTTTTTGTTTAAACTTATCAGCAATGATTATAGATAATCTTAATGATGTTAGAGCTAATTGGTCAGCAATATCTGATCAGGTAATGGGTGGAATATCTGAAGTTAACTTTTATGAAATAGAAGAAAATGGTGAAAAATTTTACAGACTGGAAGGCGATGTCAGTACCGAAAATAATGGTGGGTTTATTCAATCTAGGGTTGGCGTGTATTTAAATAGCAATGATTTTGAGGGCATTAGGCTAAAAATTAGAGGCAATAATAACGAATACTTTGTCCACTTAAGGGCTCCAAGAATGATGCCTTGGAATTACTATTATGCTGAATTTTATGCTTCAAACGAATGGCAAATCATTGAACTACCTTTATCAAGTTTCAAATACTCCAGAAATCAAAAGCAAGGTCTTGACTTCAAATCAATAAGATCTATTGGGCTAGTTGCATATGGTAAAGACTTTACTGCTCAACTAGACATTGCAAATATAGAACTATACTAAAAAGTGCATTTTTCAGATCAAGACAGATTTTTTATGGAATCTGCCATGGAGCTCGCTAAGGAATCTTTTTTGAAAGACGAGGTTCCAGTTGGCGCAGTGGTCGTTAAGGAAAACAAAATAATTGGGAGCGGAAGAAATACTGTAATTGCTGATAATGATGTCAGTTCTCATGCAGAAATTAATGCATTAAGATCTGCTTCAAAAGAATTAAATAATTTTAGACTTAATGGATGTAGCATTTATGTTACTTTAGAGCCTTGTCACATGTGCGCTAAAGCAATTGTTGATGCAAGATTAGATATGTTAGTTTTTGCCGCAAAAGAACCTAAAACTGGAA
This sequence comes from uncultured SAR86 cluster bacterium, assembly GCA_902612915.1. Taxonomy (GTDB): domain Bacteria; phylum Pseudomonadota; class Gammaproteobacteria; order Magnimaribacterales; family D2472; genus SAR86A. The sequence goes on from CACMFH010000001.1 coordinate 154,970, forward strand.
GTATTTGCTCAATTGATAACTTTCTAGAAAACAAAGCATTAAATCATTCAGTAAAGTATAAATTTGGATTAAGAGAAGATATCAGTGCAAATTTATTAAAGGATTTTTTTAAACAAAAAAGATAACTAAAGTATTTTTTCCATAGTTGTGTGAGGAATTCCAGTATCAGAACCTTCATACTTTCTCACTGCCTTGTATCCAGACTTTTCATAAAATTCTATTACGTAATTTCTTGCATTTAGAACAATTTTATTTATTCGTTTTTTTTTCGCTTCTGCTTCAAGCAATTCAATTATTTTTACACCAATCCCTTTTCTTTGAAAATTCTCATCGATTGCCATGTATCTTATTTGCGCTTCGTTATCGCTATTAAAATGAAGTCTCCCGCATGCGATTATCTTATTATCAATTACTCCAATTAGATGATAGCTTGAATCTTCGTATTTATCCTTTAAAGACTCAATGGATTTTCCTATTGGCTTTCTTAAAATTTCCCATCTAAATAAATCATATTCTTCAAATTCTTTAGAACTTGAAGGTGTCTTGAATAGTATATTATTCATTTAATTCTAACCACACAGGACAGTGGTCAGATGGTTTTTCCATTGCTCGAGCATAGTAATCAATACCAACGGCATTAATTGAATTTTTTAAATTCTCTGATAATAGAATATGATCTATCCTTAGACCTCTTTTTGGGCTTTGGTCAAACATTCTTGATCTATAATCAAACCAAGAATAAATGGATGACTCGGTAGGATAAATTTCCCTCCATGAATCAACAAAACCCAAGTTTTTAATACTATTCCACATTTCCCTTTCTTGAGGTTGAAATGAAGTTTTTCCCTCTCTTAACCATCTTTTTGCATTTTGTTCACCAATTCCAATATCAATGTCTTCAGGAGATACATTAAAGTCTCCCATTATTATTAAGTTTTTTTCGATCTTTTTAAGATCAGAAATATGCGAATGAAGATCATCATAAAATTTTATTTTCTTTGGAAACTTTGTTTCATGATTGATATTTTCACCTTGAGGAAAATAACCGTTCATGACAATTATTTCGCCTTTACCATATTTAAATTTTGATTGTATAAATCTTTTTTGATCCTCATCAGAATCATTAATGAAACCCTTAACAGTATTAATTGGCTTTTCCTTACTTAAAATTGCGACACCATAATGTCCTTTTTGACCCCAAAATTCTGCGTGATATCCTATTTCATTAATGACCTCAATTGGAA
>CACMFH010000002.1 GCA_902612915.1 uncultured SAR86 cluster bacterium
GCTGAAGCTCGTCAAATGGTATCTCACAAAGCATTTTTGGTTAATGGAAACGTTGTGAACATACCTTCATATCAGGTTCAACCTGGAGATGAAATTGAAGTAAGAGAATCAAAAAGAGGTCACTTGAGGATTGCAGCAGCTCTAAAGATTGCTGCAACAAGGGAAGAATGTGACTGGTTAGAGGTAGATGAAAAAAATTTTAAAGGGGTATTTAAATCAGTTCCTGATAGGACTGATCTAAGTACAGAAATTAACGAAAATCTTATTGTTGAGCTTTACTCAAAATAAAAGTATAAAGGCGGAGAAAATTATGCAAACATCAGTAATAGATCTATTAGTACCAACCGAAATTCAGGTTGATGATGTCTCACCAACATTATCAAAGGTAACACTTGAGCCATTGGAAAGAGGTTTTGGACATACACTTGGAAATGCTCTAAGAAGAATATTACTTTCCTCAATGCCTGGTGCTGCTGTGACAGACGTCGCAATTGATGGAATATCTCATGAATATAGCACTATCGAAGGAGTAAGAGAGGATGTAATAGATATTCTTTTAAATATTAAAGACATGCCTATAAATCTAATTGAGGGAGACTCAGCTGAAGTAACACTAGATGTAAAAGGTCCTTGTGACGTATTAGCTTCATCCTTTGATGTTCCTGGAAATGTAGAGCTTGTTAATCAAGATTTTCATATCGCAACTATTGTTGATAAGGTTAATCTCAAAATGACTCTAACTGTTAGAAATGGAAGAGGCTATGAGCCAGCTGACTTGAGAGAAGACGAAGATAGGGTAGTTGGAGCTCTTAAAGTAGACGCATCATATAGCCCTGTTAGAAGAGTTTCTTACACAGTTGATAACGCAAGATCTGGAAAAAGAACCGACTTAGATAAATTAGTATTAGAGCTTGAAACTGATGGAACATTAGATCCAAAGATGGCAATAGAACACTCTGCTACAATTCTGCAACAGCAGCTTGGTGCGTTTGTTGATCTAGATGCAATAGCAGAACAAGAGGCTAAAAAAGATCAAAATGACTTTGATCCAATCTTATTAAGATCGATTGAAGAGCTTGAGCTAACAGTAAGATCTACTAATTGTCTCAAGGCAGAGAGTATTTTTCTTATTGGCGACCTAATTCATAGATCTGAGTTTGATTTATTAAAAACTCCAAATCTTGGTAAGAAATCTTTAAATGAAATTAAAGATGTTTTAGCTTCTAAAGATTTATCGCTTGGTATGAATGTTGAGAACTGGCCTCCAGTAGGATAAAAAAATGAGACATAAAAAATCTGGAAGAAAATTAAATAGAAATTCAGCTCATAGAAAAGCTTTATTCAAGAACCTTGCTATTGCTTTGATTGAGAGGGATATTATTAAGACTACTCTTCCAAAAGCAAAAGAGCTGAGAAGGTTTATAGAGCCACTAATAACCATTGGTAAAAATGATACAGTTGCAAACAGAAGACATGTATTTAATAAACTTAGATCTGATTCTGCTGTTGCAAAGCTTTTTACTGAAGTTTCAGTAAACTCAAAAGATCGTAAAGGTGGCTACACCCGCATAATAAAAGCTGGATTCAGGCCTGGAGATAAAGCTGATATGGCCTATATTGAACTTGTAGACAGAAAACTTGAAGAGGAATTAGAGTCTGCTGAGCCAGAGTTGAAGGAAGAGGAAACAGCAGCTTAACTCAAAATATCTTTTAAAAACTTTCCAGTAAAAGACTTTTTGACTTTAGCAACATCCTCAGGTGTTCCTTCTGCAACAATTTCACCCCCATCAGAACCTCCTTCTGGACCAAGATCAATAATCCAGTCTGCTGTTTTAACAACATCAAGATTATGCTCAATCACAACTACAGTATTACCTTGTTCTTTTAAGCGACCAAGAACCTTTAATAGAAGTTCTATGTCTGCAAAATGTAATCCAGTTGTAGGTTCATCCAACACGAAAAGTGTTTTACCAGTGCTTCTTTTTGACAATTCTTTTGCAAGTTTAATTCTTTGAGCCTCACCTCCTGATAGTGTCAATGCAGATTGGCCAAGTGTAATGTATCCAAGACCAACATCATTGAGCGTCAGTAACTTTTTCTTTATTGCTGGATGCGCATCAAAAAAATTCAAAGCATCTTCAACTGTCATATCTAAAATATCACTAATATTTTTATCTTTGTATTTTATTTCTAGTGTTTGTTCGTTATACCTCTTTCCATCACAAACATCACATTTAACATAAACATCAGCAAGGAAATGCATTTCAACCTTAATCATGCCATCGCCTTGACATGCCTCACACCTTCCTCCTTTGACATTAAAACTAAACCTACCAGGCTTATATCCTCTTGAACGAGCTTCTACTGTTTGTGACAAAAGATCTCTGATGTGCGAAAAAAGCCCTGTATAAGTTGCAGGATTAGATCTTGGCGTTCTTCCAATAGGAGATTGGTCAATATTTATTACCTTATCAAGATATTCTAGCCCCTCAATTTTTTCACACTTTATTTCTTTTGAAAGCTTTGATTTATTAAGAATAAATGAGCTTATTGGCAGAAGAGTCTGGTTTATCAGTGAAGATTTTCCAGATCCTGATACTCCTGTAATACACGTAAATAGGCCTACTGGAATATCGACAGAAACCTTTTTTAAATTATTCTCGAAAGCCTCAATTATTTTTATTTTTTCGTTTTTTATTTTTAATCTTTTTTTAGGGACTTTAATTTTCCTTTTACCTGATAAATATTTTGCAGTTATAGAATTTTTATTCTTTAAAATAGCATCGATATTTCCTTGGGCACATATTTCACCACCATGCTTACCAGCTCCAGGACCAATATCAATTATATGATCAGCAGATCTGATTGCCTCCTCATCATGCTCAACAACAATCACAGTATTTCCAAGTTCTTTAAGATTATTTAATGTTCTAATTAGTTTTGTGTTATCTCTTTGATGAAGACCTATTGATGGTTCATCTAGGACATATGTTACTCCCACAAGACCAGAACCAATTTGACTTGCTAATCTGATTCGTTGAGCCTCACCGCCTGATAATGTTTCAGCACTTCTATCGAGTGTGAGATAGCTAAGTCCAACATCTTTTAGAAAAGTTAATCTATCTGTGATTTCTTTCACTATCTTTTCTGCAATTTTTTCTTTTGAACCCTCTAACTTCATATTTTTGATGAAGTCTAAACAATCACTAATTTTCATCGAAGTAATATTGTGAATTTGAGTATTATTTATAAAAACATTACGGGCGTATGTATTCAATCTAGATCCATCGCATTCATCACAAATGCTCTCTGAGGTTAACTTTGAGAGCTCCTCTCGTATGTACTCAGAATCTGTTTCTTTAAATCTTCGCTCTGTAGAGGGTAAAATGCCTTCAAACCTATGCTTTCTTATAATTCTGCTCCCACTTCTAAATCTATGAGAGAAATCAATTTTTTCTTTAGTACCCCATAAAATAATATCTTTAATTTTTTGTGGATAATCTTTCCATTTGGTAGTTAGTGAAAAATCAAAATGATTGCTCAAACATCTAAGTTGGTAATAATAAAATCTATTCCTCCTTGTCCAGCCTTTAATGGCACCGTTTGCAATCGAGACTTCATCATCTTGAATTAACTTCTTCTCACTAAAAAATTGAATTACACCCAAGCCATCACATCGGGGACATGCTCCATGAGGATTATTAAAAGAAAATATTCTTGGCTCAAGCTCAGGAATTGAGTATCCACATTGTGAACAAGAAAAATTAGATGAATATAAATGAACATAATTTGAATCGATTTCTTCGACTTCGATCAATCCTTCAGATAATATCAAAGATGTTTCTATAGATTCAGATATGCGCGATCTAATGTCATTTCCAGGCTTAATGACTAATCTATCTATAACAGCCGAGATATTATGCTTCTTATTTTTTTCTAGGCTGGGAAACTCTTCGATAGGATATACCACATCATTGACTTTAACTCTGACGTAGCCGCTTTTACGAAGATCCTCATATATTCCTAAATGTTCACCTTTTTTATCTCTAATGATAGGCGACATTATCATTATTTTTGTGCCTTCTTTAAGCTTAAGAATCTCATCACAGATTTCTGATACAGTTTTTGCACTTAGTTCCTCATCATGATCTGGACATTTTGGGGTGCCAATTCTTGAGTACAAAAGTCTAAGGTAATCATATATTTCTGTAACCGTACCAACAGTTGATCTTGGATTATGAGATGTGGCCTTTTGTTCTATTGATATAGCTGGTGAGAGGCCTTCAATCTGATCAACATCAGGCTTTTCCATCATAGATAAAAATCTTCTTGCATAGGTTGATAATGATTCTACATAACGTCTTTGACCTTCGGCGTACAAGGTATCAAAAGCAAGAGAGGACTTACCTGAACCAGAAAGCCCTGTTATAACTATGATTTTATTTCTAGGTATTTCGAGATTAATATTCTTTAGATTATGTGTTCTCGCACCTTTTATAAAAATACTATCCATTGAATTAAAAATTCCGTGATGAAAAAATTAAATTAGGTTAAACTTTTATATATTATAAGAGGTAATTATGAGCAGAGGAGTAAATAAAGTAATTTTAGTTGGTAATTTAGGACAAAAGCCTGAAATGAGATATACAGCTACACAAACAGCTGTAGCAAATCTTTCTATAGCAACCACTGAATCATGGAAGGACAAAGAAAGCGGTGAAAATAGGGATAAGACTGAATGGCATAGAGTTGTATTTTTTGGTAATTTGGCTGAGATCGCTGAGAAGTATTTAGACAAAGGTTCCAGTGTCTATGTTGAAGGAAAAATACAAACAAGAAAATGGCAAGATAAAGATGGTAATGATAGGTACACAACCGAAGTTTTAGGCAATCAACTTACAATGCTTGGCTCAAGAGGCTCATCTGATAACTCAAATCAAATGGAAAGCACTTCTGACACACCTTTCCCCGAGGATGATAGTGGAGAAGGCCTTACAGATGACGACATTCCATTCTAGTATTAAATTTTGTTGAAAGAATATAAAACCATCCTTCTTGACGAAGTTGATTCAGTTGCAATATTAAAACTTAATAGACCAGAAAAGTTAAATGCTTTTAATATGCAGATGTTTGATGACATGCTCGATGCAATCGATCTTGTTAATAATGATGACAATATTAAATCGCTTGTAATTACTGGTTCTGGCAGAGCTTTTTGTGCAGGAGCAGACTTATCCTTTGGAGAGAAAACTTTTGATAAAGAATTTGATACTAAAGGACAATTTGAATCAGATTATAGGAGAGATGCTGGAGGTATATTAAATCTAAAAATCTATAATTCTTTAAAGCCTGTGATTGCAGCATGTAATGGAGATGCTGTGGGTGTTGGGGCAACAATGCAATTGCCAGCAGATGTAAGAATTGCTGCAACAAATTCAAGATTTGGCTTTGTTTTTGCAAAGAGAGGTATTGTTCCTGATGGTTGTGCTAGCTGGTTTTTACCAAAAATTGTGGGAATTCAAAATGCTCTTGAACTGTGTTATTCCGGCGAGATTATAGATGCTCAAAAAGCTTCAAAAATTGGATTAGTAAATTATTTAGTTGATGAAGATAAATTACTGGATAAAGCTATTGAAATATCTAATTTATTCTTTGATTCAAGTGCCCCTGTGTCAGTTGCAATGACGAGACACATGCTTTGGTCATTATCGGCAGATGATAGTCCTGAAAATGCACATATTATTGAAAGTAAGTTAATTGATTCAAGAGGAGCTTCTGATGATGCAAAAGAGGGAGTAATGTCATTTTTACAGAAAAGACAACCAGACTTTAAGAATAAGATTTCTTCAGATTTACCAAAAGATTTCCCATGGAGAAAATCAAAGTTTGATAAAGAATAAATATGATCTTTGAAAATTACAAACTTAAAAATATTACTCTGAGAAATAGAATTGTAATGGCGCCTATGACCAGAAATCAGTCGCCTGGAGGGATTCCCACCCAGGAGGTGATTTCATATTATTCAAGGAGAGCAAAAGCAGAAGTTGGGTTGATTATTACAGAGGGAATTGAAGTAAGTCATAAGGCTTCAAGTGCATATCCAAATGTTCCTAGATTGGATAGCAATGAGGCTAAAGAAGCTTGGAAAAAGGTCGTAGCGGGAATTAAAAATAATAACGGGGCAGTTATTGCACAACTATGGCATTGTGGAGGTTTTAGAAAGCTAGGCATGCAACCAAATCCTGAAGTACCTGGTCATACAGCCTCTGGACTTGTAAAACCTGGTAAAAAAGTAGCCCATGAGATGACTTTAAATGATATAAAGGAAACAATTGATGCTTATGCATCAGATGCAAAGATATGTGAAGAGATTGGATTTGATGGAGTTGAGATACATGGAGCTCACGGTTACTTGATAGATAATTTTTTTTGGAGCGGTACAAATATTCGTGAAGATGAATATGGAGGCTCAATAGAAAATCGCTCACAATTTGTTTCAGATATTATTAAATCTGTTAGAGAGAATGTCAGTGAAAATTTTATTGTTGGCTTAAGATTTTCTCAATGGAAGCAACATGACTTTGAGGCTAAACTTGCATCTAATCCTGAAGAACTTAAAACGATTCTCACATCACCTGTAGAATCTGGTTTGGATTATTTACATTCAAGCATGAGAAGGTTCTGGGAAAGCGAATTTGAAGGCTCAAAGGAAAACCTAGCCTATTGGACTAAGAAAATAACAAAGATCCCAACGATTGGTGTTGGCAGCGTAGGACTGGATTCAGATTTTATTGATATGACTGCACCAGCAACACCAACAAGTATTGACAAAGCAATAGACGATATTACGAATGACAAATATGATCTTATAGCAGTTGGCAGAGCATTGTTATCTGATCATGAATGGGTTTTAAAGATGAAGGAAGGTAGAGTAAACGATGTTATTCCGTATACAAAAGAAGCTTTACTAAATCTTTATTAATACCTGCTAATTACAAGACTTGCATTGGTTCCACCAAAGCCAAACGAATTACTAAGAATATTATTAATTGATACATTCCTTGTTTCAGTAACTATATCAAGGCCTTCAGCATCATCACATAATGATTCAATGTTTATAGATGGTGCAATAAAGTTTTCATTAATCATCATAATTGAGTATATGGCCTCATGAGCACCTGTGGCTCCAAGTGAGTGTCCTGTCATTGATTTAGTTGAACTTATCATTGGTGTTTCAGAATTAAAAAGAGTCTTGATTGCATTTATTTCTGCTACATCTCCAACGGGTGTGCTTGTGCCATGTGTATTAATGTAATCGATTTTTATTTTTGAATTATCAATTGCTCCTTGCATACATCGAGATGCACCTTCACCAGAAGGAGCTACCATGTCATATCCATCAGAATTTGCAAAATAACCAGAAAGCTTAGCTAAAATATTTGCGCCTCTTTTCTTTGCATGCTCCTCATCTTCTAAAATTATCATTCCAGCTCCACCTGAAATAACAAATCCATCTCTATTTGAATCGTATGGTCTTGATGCAATCGTTGGAGTTGAATTGAAGTTAGATGAAAGTGCTCCCATAGCATCAAATAAGCAAGATGAGCTCCAATGCTCGTCATCACTTCCACCAGCTATGACAACATCCTGTTGGCCACTTTTAATTAAATCTGCAGCATGACCAATGCAATGAGCACTGGTTGCACATGCTGAAGAAATTGAATAATTTATTCCCTTTAATTTGAGTGCAGTTGCTATGATTGCAGATATTGAACTAGACATGCTTTTTGTAACACCATAAGGTCCAATTCTTTTAGGGCCTCTCTCTCTAGCAATATCACCACTCTCTAACATAACTCTAGTAGAAGCACCTCCAGATCCTGCAACAATACCAATTTTTGGCGAGTCTAGATGACTTTCATCAATTCCAGCCATTTTAAGAGCATCCATAGTAGCCAAGTAAGCATATCCGGCAGATTCACCCATGAATCTTAATAATTTCCTATCAATATGTTCTGAAAGATTAATATTGACAGATCCAGATACACAACTTCTAAATCCCATCTCTGAATATTTCTCATTAAATACAATTCCTGATTTACCATTCTGAAGATTAGCAAGTACTTCTGCATAGTCATTACCTATACAAGATTTAATACCTACTCCTGTTATGACTACGTTTCTCATCAGAAATTACTTGGATCCTTAAATAAACCAACTTTTAATTTTTCAGCGCTATAGATTTTTTTATTATCGACAAACATTTCACCATCTGCTAAGCCAACTATTGCACCTCTATTGATAACCCTTTTGATATCTAATTTATATACAACTTTTTTTGCTTTTGGAAGAACTTGTCCAAAGAACTTTACATGTTCAGCTCCAAGAGCTCTTCCAATTCCTGGTAAGCCAGTCCACAACAAGTAAAATCCTAGAAGTTGCCACATAGCGTCAAGACCTAGACATCCAGGCATGACAGGATCTTCCTTAAAATGATACTTAAAAAACCACAAATCAGGATTTACGTTTAGCACAGCTTCAATTGAGCCTTTATTATAATTTCCTGAAAAATCATCAATATTAACTATTTCATCAAACATTAACATTAGATCTGAAGGCAATCGACCATCACCTTCTTTTGTAAATAATTCTCCATTTGAACATGCAATTAGTTCTTCTTTGTTATAGGAGCTTTTAGGATTAAACATTATTTATCTCTTTTTAGTGCTATATCGGCTAATTCTATCATTTCTTTTCTAACAAATAGGTCATTTATCTTATTAGCACATTCAACTGTTTTGACATGATATTTTTCAGCAAGTTGCTGAGTTTTTCGAATTCCATTCAAATTTTGAATAAGAGTTTTTGCTTTTGATTGATTTAAGTTATTTTTTCCAAGAAGCTCAAATAAATTCTTTTTATTTCTAGTGTTACCATTTTTGTATGCATAAAAAAACGGATAAGTGACTTTGCCTTCCCTAAGATCTTGATATGATGGTTTTCCAATTTTTAGATCTGGAGAATAATCAAGCATATCATCACGGATTTGAAATAATATTCCTAGATTCTTAGCACACTCACTTATGTTGTTTATATAATTTCTATTTGAAGTAGAAAGCATTGCTCCTGTCCTAGCTGCAGCTTCAAAAAGCCTGCCTGTTTTGAAGTAGCTAATTTTTTTTAGCTTAGTTAGAGATATTTTGATGTTCCTAATTGTATCTAGTTGAATTAATTCTCCTTGAGAAATGTCATTTGTTGCGCTGGCAAGCTCTTCAAGAATATTCTTATTTCCGATTTCAACCATGAGAACAAATGCTTTTGAATAAATATAGTCCCCAATTAAAACTCCATGCGAATTTGTCCAAACATTATTTACAGATTTGACTCCTCGTCTGACTGAAGAATTATCAACGACATCATCATGGACGAGTGTTGCTGTATGAAGAAGTTCTATTACAGATGCAAGTTTAAATCTGTCTTTGTTTTTTTTAACAGATGAAGCAATAAGACTTAATCTTGCTCGCATTTTTTTACCACTTGATCTAAAAATATATTTGTATAAACCTGAAATAGTTTTTTCCTTGCTTAGGTCTTTTTTTATATATTTTTCAACAACCTTTAATTCCTCTGTAATATTGATATTTTTCTTCATATTGCCTTATTTATCATGCAAAATTCTGTTTAAGTATTGATAATTTCTTCATTAAAGCGTATATTTTGCGAGCTTTTTAGGATTATATTATGTATGCAGTTATAGAAACAGGCGGTAAACAGCATAAAGTTGAAAAGGGTATGATTTTATCAGTTGATCTTTTAAAAGATGAAGTTGGTAAAAAGATTACTTTTGATAATGTTTTATTGTACGTAGACGGTGATAATGTTGAGGTTGGGCAACCATACCTTGATAATGTAAAGGTAACTGCTGAAATAAAAGATACTGTGAAAGCTGATAAAATCTCTATTTTGCGCTTCAGAAGAAGAAAGCACAGTATGAGAAAAATAGGGCATCGAGCAAAGCATTCTCAGGTTGAAATTAAGAATATTAAATTAGAGAGTAAATAATGGCACATAAGAAAGCAGGTGGATCAAGCAAGAACGGAAGAGATTCCAACTCAAAAAGGCTTGGTGTAAAAAGATTTGGTGGTCAGTTGGTCAAAGCTGGTGAAATTCTTATTCGTCAAAGAGGTACAAATACTCATCCGGGTCTAAATGTTGGTATTGGTAAAGATGATACATTGTTCGCTAAATCTGCTGGCATTGTTCAATTTACTTACAAAGGCCCTAAAAAAAGAAAAACAGCAAACGTTATTCCTCAATAACAAAACAAAATGAATTTTATTGACGAGGCCTATCTCGAAATTAAGGCAGGAGATGGTGGTTCTGGAGCTTCAAGCTTTAGAAGAGAAAAATATATTCCATTTGGAGGTCCTGATGGCGGCGATGGTGGTAAAGGTGGAGATATTTTTTTTAGAGTAAATACTAATGTTAATACTCTAGTAGATTTTCAAAATAAAAAAATATTTAATGCAAAAAATGGTCAAAAGGGTGCTGGTAAAAATAAGTTTGGTGCCGCAGGAGATGATCTCTATATTGAGGTTCCTCTAGGTACAGTTATTTACGATGACTCCACAGGTGAAGAGCTTATTGACTGTAATAAGAAGGACGCTGAGTATATTATTGCTAAAGGCGGTGATGGGGGCCTAGGTAATGCAAAATTTAAATCAAGTACCAACCAAGCACCAAGAAAATTTACTCCTGGATTTGAGGGTGAAAAGAGATCAATTAGATTAGAGTTAAAATCTTTGGCCGATGTTGGTTTAGTTGGCTTTCCAAATGCTGGTAAATCAACTTTTTTAAATAACGTATCATCAGCTAAACCAAAAATAGGTGACTATCCATTTACTACCTTAAGGCCTCATCTGGGAACAATAAAGGGAAATGAAACAAGTTACGTTATTGCTGATATTCCTGGCTTAATAGAAGGAGCTTCTGAAGGTGCAGGGCTAGGAATTAAATTTCTTAAACATATTTCAAGAACTGGTCTTTTACTAATTTTTGTTGATTTAAATTCTTCCGAGAGTCTCACACCTGTGCAACAAATTACTTTACTTAAGAATGAGTTAGATTCATTTAGGGATGACCTAACTCAAAAAGTTTCATGGGTTATTTGTAATAAAATTGATTTGATTCAAAAAGAACAATTAAGGTCAATCAAAGAACAAATTGAAAAAGATTTAAAAATTAAATCTAAAGAAATATTTTTTATTTCAGCTGCTACTGGAGAGGGCACAAAAGACTTATTGAAGTCATTAGAAACTGAAGTTGTAAATACTAAGAACGAATTAACTTAATTCTTTAATAGCTTTTGATAATCTACTTTTTGTTCGAGCTGCTGCATTTCTGTGTATTACATTTTTTGAAGCAGCTGTATCGATAACTTTTTGTGCCTTTTTGAAGGACTCTGAAGCTTTTGCTTTATCTTTAGAATCAATATCGGCTCTCACAGCTTTTACTGCGGTTCTTACAACAGAGCGTTGTGCATGTCTGAGCTTATATCTGTCAGAGTTTTGTCTTGCTCTTTTAATTGCTTGTTTTGAATTAGCCATAATTTAGATGCGTAGTTTAATTATCTATAGACAATATGTCTATATTTATACGAATTATTATGAAAATGGTGGAGGCGGCGGGAATTGAACCCGCGTCCGTCAATCCTTCAGCCTAACTTCTACATGCATAGCTCATTCTATTATTTTTAACTTTTATCACCCGAAGAGCAGGGCATAAAAGCTAGCTTGATTAAGTTTTACCAAACTATATCCAAGCAATATAGCTTGGCTAGACTGTGTGTTTAGCCGATGCTTCGAACCACAGTCAATTCTTGCATCGGTTAGCATTAAGCTGCTAAAGCGTAGTTGTCGTTATTTGCAACTATTTTTTTTGTAGTATGTTTTACAAGAATTACTACAATCTTGGCATGCGCTTCGGAGTCCAGTAGAAACGTCGAACCCTATTCGCCCCCATAAGGAAAAGCATTATACATGAATATTTTTTTTGATTCGATTAGGAGAATTTTCTTGAATTTTTAAGAATTCTTCCTTGATCTCTTTCCCAATCTCTTTTTTTGATATCCTCTCTTTGGTCTCTATGCTTTTTGCCTTTACCCATGGCAATATCACATTTAATTAAATTATCTTTCCAGTAAATTTTTGTTAAAACACATGTAAGTCCTTTCTCACCCTTCAATCTTTCTATCTTTTCAATTTCTTTTTTATGAAGTAAAAGTTTTCTTGATTTAGTCAAATCTATATCTTCTTGTTTTAAAGATGCTGGACTATCAATTTTGACTCCAATAAGCCAAGCCTCACCTTTTTTGATATTTACATATGAATTTTTTACATCAACCTTAGACTGTCTTAGCGATTTTACTTCCCAACCTTCTAAGACAATTCCAGCTTGAAAACTTTCATCTAATTTATAGTTTCTAGAAGCATTTTTATTCTTTACAATTAAAGAAGGTTTTTCTTTAGGCATACTTTATTATGTATTCTAAAGAGCTAAGTGCAATAACTTTAAAGAAATAAATTGAATATAACTAATATCAAATCTACCTATGGCTATGTTGGCTTTCTTCCATTTGCTTCATTTTCGCTTATACCGTGGATTATTGGTGGAGAGATCAGCAAGACCCTTATATATTTTCAATTAGGCTATGGTGCAATAATTATTACATTTTTAGGCGGCTTTGCTTGGGGATGGAGAGATGATCAAAAAAATCAAAAATTAAACTTATCTATAGGAATTGGTTTTAGTTTATTGGGTTGTTTGATTCTACTTCTAACTTATTTAAAGCTAATTTTAATTTCTCTATTTTTGTCGATAATTAGCTTTTATTTATTTTTTGTGTTCGAGAGATCTACAGAAGATTTCAAAAAAAAGGATATTGATTATCAGAAATTCAGAAAAATTTTAACTTTACTAGTATGTATATCTTTTTTAATATCAATTGGTTATTGGATTAATCCATACAGCAACCCTTATTTATAATTATGGAAAAAAAACTAAAATCTCATGGTGCCTGGATTGGAAAATGGACATTTATACTTGCAGCTACAGGATCTGCTGTTGGCTTAGGAAACATCTGGGGATTTCCTTATAAAGCCGGAACTAATGGCGGTGGTGCCTTTGTACTAGTCTACTTACTATGCATCGTCATGATAGGAGTCCCAATCATGATTAGTGAAATCATTATTGGAAGGAGGGCTGGCAATAGTCCAATCAATGCTATGAAAAGAACTGCAATGCAATCAAACACTTCTCCACTATGGAAACTTGTTGGATGGAGTGGAATTACAGCAGGAGTATTAATACTTTCTTTTTACAGCGTTATTGCGGGCATTTGTTTAAATTATATTTTTATTGCTGCATTACCCTCCGATGCTTTAAGTTCATCAGATCAGTTCGGTGCCGTCATAGCGTCACCATATAATCTTTTATTTTGGCATACAGTTTTTATGCTTTTAACTTTTTTGATTGTTTCTGCAGGTGTAAAAAATGGTATTGGAAGAATGGTAAAAATTTTAATGCCAATGTTAGGATTTTTATTAATCTTTATGGTCATTTATGCAATGTTTAATGGAGCATTTATAAGGACATTGGAATTTTTATTTGCTCCAGACTTTTCAAATGTGACGGCTGAGACATTTTTGAATGCAATGGGCCAAGCTTTTTTTAGCTTGAGCTTGGGAATGGGTTCAATTATGGCTTATGGCGCATACATGCCCAAAGATCAAAAAGTAGTTCCAACTTCTTTTACCGTAGCATCTTTAGATACCTTGGTAGCTATGTTAGCCGGTTTAGCAATATTTCCAATTATTTTTGCTTTCAATTTAGAACCAAATAGCGGACCAGGACTTGTTTTTGTATCAATGTTATCTGCATTTAACCAAATGCAATTTGGTCAAATAATTGGTGCTTTTTTCTTCATATTGTTGTCTATTGCAGCCTTAAGCTCTTCTATTTCATTGCTTGAGCCTGGTGTGGCTTACTTATCTGAAGAAGGCTTTTTATCAAGGAAATATTCTGCCTTAGCTATTTCTTTTTTCGCTTGGAGTTTAGGCATTGGAACCGCATTGAGTTTTAATGTTTTGTCTGAATTTAACCTCACTCCTGGCAGAAATTTTTTAGATTCAATGGATTTTATTGCTAATCAAATTTTGCTTCCTCTAGGCGGAATGATGATTGCAATATTTGTTGGTTGGTTTATGAAAAAAGAACTCATTACTAATGAAGTAGGTTATGTTAATCAAATTATTTATAAGCTTTGGAGATTTTTTATAAAATTCATAGCTCCAATAAGTGTTGCTTCAATATTTATTTCACAGATCCTTTAGAGTGCCCCGTAAGATTCATTTTTTAAAGTCAGTGACTGAAGACTTTTCAAAAGTTTACGATCAAATAGCAAATTTTGAAAACTATTCTTCATATATACCTGGCTGTTCAAAGTCAGAGCTTATAGAAAAAAATGATCAATTTGAGATTGGCAAATTGGAATTTAGTTTTTTGCTCAGGGATTATGAAATTAGATCAAAGAACATTTTGCTAGAAAATAAAATCAAAATTGAACAAATTGATGGTCCTTTTAATTCCTTTAAAGGAGAGTGGAATATTTCTAAAAAAGATAACTATGAAACTCTGATTGAATTCAGTGCAGAATTTGAACTTCCTATATTGTTGAATAATTTGCTCTCTGAGAAGGCAATTGACAGTTTTTGTGAAATTTTATTAGAAGCCTTTTTGAATAGGCTCTCAAAGGTTTAATTATTCAGATAGATCTTCTATAGTCCAATTATCTACAAGACCATCAATGTTAAAGTTTATAGATAATTTCATTTCATCTAAAAGCTCATCACCCACTTGAATCGAGTAATAATAATCCCACCTATTTGAATGAAATGGATCTTTAATTAAAGCAGTTCCAAATATGAACTGAACTTGCTCTTTAGTTAAACCTTCACTCAATTTGGACATATCATCTTCATCAAAAATATTTCCTTGTAAAATAGGGACCTTGTAAGGCGTTAATGATGAACAAGATGCAATTATCAATACTAAAAAGTAGGCAAAAAACTTATTTAAAAAATTTTTAATCAATATACTTTTCATAACAGAATTTGATTATACTTCCCTTATATTATCTCTTGTAGTGCAAGAGCATAATATAATTTTGAAAACTGTACTATACTAAAGTTAAATGAACCAAACAAAAGAACTGAAAAAAGCAGGTCTCAAGGCTACATTGCCTAGAATAAAAATTATGGAAGTCTTAGAATCTACTGCTATTCAAGAAGAAGCACATTTTAGTGCTGAAGATATATATAAAGAACTTCTAAACAGAGGTGAAAATATTGGTCTTGCTTCTGTATACAGAGTACTTACTCAGTTCGAAACTGCTGGAATAGTTAAAAAACATCACTTTGAAGGCAGTCATGCTGTTTATGAAGTAGTAGAAGAAAATCATGAGCATATGGTTGATGTAGAATCTGGGAAGGTTTTAGAGTTTCAGGATAATGAATTAATTGAAAGGTTAAACTCTATTGCTAAAGATGCTGGATATCAATTAGTTGATCATAATCTCGTGCTTCACGTTAAAAAATTAGATTAGCTAAAACCCCTTGAACTGATAATTAATATCCCAATATATGATGGTATAGGGATATTTTATGAGTGAAAAAGATAAATCTGTTGAAGAAAATTCTCTTGATGAAGAGCTTTCATTAAATGGATCTGGGAAAGATTCTGATGTAAGTGATGATTCTCATGATGAAGTTGAAAACGTTGGTACACCAACATATGAGGAGCTTGTTGATAAAAAAGAGGAGCTCGAAGGATTATTACTTCGTGCTAATGCTGACCTTGATAATGCTTTAAAAAGAACATTAACAGAAGTTGAAAAAGCTCATAAATATGGAACTGAGAGACTGCTCATGGAGCTTTTGCCCATAATAGATAACTTAGAGAATGCATTAAATAATTTGTCTGAGAATTCTTCAAAAGAGGACAAAGAAGGTATTGAATTAACTTTAAAATCTTTTGAGTCAACTCTTGATAAATTCGGAATGGTACCTATCTATCCGGATAATGAGGAATTTAATCCAGAAAAACATGAGGCTGTTTCAATGGAGAAAGATAAAGAAAAGAAAGACGGCTTTGTTGGAAATATTTTTCAAAGGGGCTGGGAACTGCACTCAAGGGTCTTAAGACCGGCAAGAGTGACTGTGATTAAAAATTAGAGGAAAAAGTATGTCAAAAATTATAGGAATTGATTTAGGAACAACGAACAGCTGTGTTGCTGTTGTTGAAGGCCAACAACAAAAAGTTATTGAAAATGCTGAGGGTGCAAGAACAACACCGTCTGTGATTGCATATACAGATAACGATGAAGTTCTTGTTGGACTGCCAGCTAAAAGACAAGCTGTTACCAATCCTGAAAACACCTTGTATGCAATTAAAAGATTAATAGGTAGGACATTCGATGATGAAGTTGTTAGTAAAGATGCTGACATGGTTCCCTATAAAATTGTTAAAGCAGATAATGGTGATGCTTGGGTTGAAGCATCAAAAAAACAATTAGCCCCACCACAGGTTGCTGCAGAAGTTCTTAAAAAGATGAAGAAAACTGCTGAAGATTATCTTGGACATGAAGTAAAAGAAGCAGTAATTACTGTACCAGCTTATTTTAATGATTCACAAAGACAAGCAACGAAAGATGCAGGAAAAATTGCAGGCTTGGATGTTAAGAGAATTATAAATGAACCAACTGCAGCAGCACTTGCATATGGTCTTGATAAAGGCAAGGGAGATTCAACGGTAGCAGTATACGATCTTGGAGGAGGAACTTTTGATATATCTATTATTGAAATATCTGATGTTGATGGAGAACATCAATTTGAAGTTTTATCTACAAATGGAGATACTTTCCTAGGCGGTGAGGATTTCGATCTAAGATTGATTGATTATTTTGTTGATAAATTTAAAGAGGAATCCGGATTTGATTTGAAAAGTGATCCTCTTGCGCTACAAAGACTAAAAGAAGCTGCTGAAAAGGCAAAAATTGAGCTATCTTCATCTGAACAAACAGAAGTTAATTTGCCATATATAACTGCTGATAGTTCTGGGCCAAAACATTTTGTTCACAAGATTACTAGAGCTAAATTAGAGTCTCTTGTTGAGGATTTGGTTGATAAAAGCCTTGAGCCACTTAAACTTGCACTTAAGGATGCAAAAATATCTAAGGGAGACATAAATGAGATTTTGCTCGTTGGTGGACAAACAAGGATGCCACTTGTTCAAAAGAAAGTTGCAGATTTTTTCGGTAAAGATCCAAGAAAAGATTTAAATCCTGATGAAGCAGTAGCTGTTGGCGCTGCTATTCAAGGTTCAGTTTTATCTGGAGATACTACTGATGTATTACTTTTAGATGTTACTCCATTAACACTTGGTATTGAGACTCTAGGTGGAGTAGCTACCCCACTTATTGAAAAAAATACTACTATTCCAACTCAAAAATCTCAGGTATTTTCGACAGCCGAAGATAATCAAACCGCTGTTACAGTTCATGTTATTCAAGGAGAGAGAACTCAGGCTGCTCAGAATAAATCTTTAGGCCAATTTAATTTGACTGATATACCTGCCGCGGCAAGAGGAGTTCCACAAATCGAAGTATCATTTGATCTTGATGCAAATGGAATTTTGAATGTTTCAGCAAAAGATAAGAATACTGGTAAAGAACAATCAATTGTTATTAAAGCATCTAGCGGATTATCAGACGAAGATATTGAAAAGATGGTAAAAGATGCTGAGGCGAATGCTGAAGATGATAAGAAATTTGAAGAACTAGTAAAAACTAAAAATAATGCCGATATGTTGGTTCATGCCACAAGAAAAACTGTTGAGGAATCAGAAGATAAACTTGAAGACGAAGAAAAGAATCAAGTAGAAGAGGCGCTCAAAGGATTAGAGGAAGCAATATCATCTGAAGATATAGAAACAATTGAGTCTGCAACAAAAAATCTAAATGATGTTCTAACACCACTAACTCAAAAACTATATAAACAGGAAAGCGCAGAAGGACAATCTGATACTAATACAGATGAAGACGGTTCTTCTGAAAATACTGTTGATGCTGAATTTGAGGAAGTAAAAGAAGAAGAAAAGTAAAGATTTATCATGTCAAAGAGAGACTACTATGAAACTCTTGAAGTCTCTCGTGATGCTTCATCAAATGAATTAAAAAAAGCCTTCAAAAAGAAGGCAATGAAATATCACCCAGATAGAAATCCAGATAATCCAGAAGCAGCAGAAAAATTTAAAGAAGCTGCTGAAGCTTATGACGTACTATCAGATTCTCAAAAAAAATCTGCCTATGATCAATTTGGCCACTCTGGTGTGGAAGGCATGGGTGGAGGAGGACCAAACTTTAATGATATAAACATCAATGATATTTTTGGTGATATTTTTGGAGATGTATTTGGCACTAGATCACAATCTAGAAGACAAAGAAGAGGATCAGATCTTCAATATAATCTTGATCTAACACTTAAAGATGCTGTTCTTGGCGTACAGAAAAAAATAAAAATACCTTCTCATAGAGAGTGTCCAGATTGCCATGGAAGTGGAGCAGCAAAGGGGACTAGTCCGGTAACATGCATGAAGTGCAATGGAACTGGTCAAGTAAGGATGCAACAAAGTTTCTTTTCTGTTCAACAAACTTGCTCTGTCTGCTCAGGGACAGGACAAGTTATAAAAGATAAGTGTAGAACTTGTAATGGCGTTGGCGCGATTAAAGAAAATAAGACTTTATCAGTAAATATTCCTTCAGGAGTAGATAATGGTGACAAGGTAAGATTATCTGGTGAAGGCGAGTGGGCTAAAGGAGGACAATCAGGAGATCTTTATGTTGCCATTAGAGTTATCGATGATCCAATTTTTGAAAGAGATGGAAGGCATTTGTATATAGAAGCACCAATACCTTTTGAAATATCTGTAACCGGGGGCTCTATTAAGATACCAACATTAGAGAAATCAATCTCATTAAAAATTCCAGCAAACACTCAAACAGGAAAAGTTTTTAGAATTAAAGGAAAGGGAGCCTCAGTGGTTAGAGATAGAAGAAGAGGTGATATATTATGTAGAGTTGTTGTTGAGACGCCTTCAAACTTGAATAAAGATCAAATGAAGCTTTTAAATCAGCTAAGCGCATCCTTAGATAAATCAAAGAACTATCCAGGTACAGATACCTTCTTGAAAGCGATTTCTAAGATCAAAAATGATTGAATTATATATAAATGGCAGTTCTGGAAGGATGGGCACAACTATAAATGATTTAGTTAATGCAAATGATGAATTTAACGTTACTGACAATTTAACCTCTGCAGATGTAGTTATAGACTTTTCTCATCCCTCATCCACTGAGAAAATTATTAATAGTTGTTTAAAACATAATATTCCAATGGTCATTGGAACTACAGGGTTAAATAAAGATGTATTGGAGAATGTAGATATTGCTTCAAAAACATTGCCCATAGTTCTCGCGGCAAATATGAGTATCGGTGTTTATCAATTAAAAGATTCTTTAAAAAACTTTATAAAAAAAAATAAAAACAGAGTTAATTGTTCTATTGAAGAAACTCATCATTTAAAGAAGCTAGATAAGCCATCAGGTACTGCAATTGAAATTGAAAATTTAATTAAAGATGAAGATACACTCAATCTAATTAGCTTATCTAAAACTGTTTCTCATAGAAAAGACGATATAAGTGGGATACATAAAGTTATCTTTACAGATAATAATGTTACATACACTTTTACGCATAAGGCAATCTCTAGGGATATTTTTGGGAATGGAGCTCTATATTGTGCTAAAAAAGTAATTAAGCTTCAACCGGATTTATATACTTTTGAAAGGATTATTAATTAGATCAAAGCTTTAAATATTAATAATTTTTCTATAGAATACACAAACTTTAACCACGAAGATTCTGTTTTTTGTAAAGTGGGGTGCTTTTAAAGTTTGCTTTACTATGAATTGGAGAATAACCCCAAAGGAGATAAAAATTGAGTATAGTATCAATTAAAGACCTGCTTCAAGCGGGAGTTCATTTCGGTCATCAACAAAGATTCTGGAATCCAAAAATGGATGAGTATATTTTTGACACCAGAAAGCAAATTAGTATTATTAACCTTGAGATTACTCAAGAACATTTAAGTGCAGCTGCATCTAAAGTTGAGGATATATGTTCAAAGGGTAATAAAATTTTATTTGTTGGTACAAAAAGGTCTGCAAGCAAGACAATTAAGGAAGAGGCATCTCAAATAGGGTTGCCTTATGTTGATAAGAGATGGTTAGGCGGAACCCTCACAAACTGGAAGACAATAAGAGGTTCTATTAGAAGACTTATAGATATTGAAGAAATGATTTCTTCAGGAAGAATTGAAAAGCTAATTAAAAAAGAAGCAGTAGAGATTCAAAAAGAATATTCAAAATTAAAGGCTAGCGTTGGCGGCATAAAAGATATGAAAGGTTTGCCTGATGCAATTTTTGTTGTTGATGTTAAGTATGAAAAGATTGCAGTACTTGAGGCAAAAAAAATGGGTATTCCAGTTATTGGAATAGTTGATACAAATTCTGATCCAGATGGTATCGATACTATTATCCCCGCTAATGATGATGCAATAAGATCAATTAGGCTAATTACAAAAGTTATTGCTGATGCTTGCGCTAGAGGTATTGAGTCTGCAAAGGGATATGCTCCTAAATCTGATGCACCAGTTATTCAAAAAGTTAAAAAAGATGATCCTGAAGTAACAGTCGAAGATAATCAAGAAGAAGTTTCAAATGCATCAAGTGCTGATGATGAGGCTAAAAAAGAAGTTAAAGCTGATAAGAAATCAACCGAGGCTGTTGAAGAAACTTCGGATGATACTCCACCTGAAGATACCAATGAAGAGGATAAGTAAAAGTGGAAATTAAAGCATCACAAGTAAAAGAGTTAAGAGATATGACTGGTGTAGCAATGATGGACTGCAAAAAAGCACTTGTTGAATGTGAGGGCGATATAGAAAAAGCTCTAGATCTTTTACGATCAAATAGTGCGCTTAAAGCAGAAAAAAAATCCTCAAGAGTTGCAGCAGATGGAATCTTGGTCGTATCTGTAAATGAAGATTATGCAACCTTGGTAGAGTTAAATTCAGAAACAGATTTTGCTGCAAAGGATGCAAACTTTTTATCTTTTGGTGAAAAGGTAAAAGAATATATTTCAAAAAATAAAATCTTTGAAGCTTCGGCTCTTAAAGAGTCCTCATTGGAAGATGACAGAAAAGCATTAGTTCAAACCATTGGCGAAAATATTCAAATTAGAAGAGTTGTTACTCTTGAATTTGATTCAAGTATGAACATTGGCATCTATATTCATTCTGATTCAAAACTTGGTTCATTGGTTGTTACAAAGGATGGTAACGATGAAATAGCAAAAGATATTGCAATGCATGTGTCGGCTTTTAACCCTTTATGCTTATCTCAAGATGATATAGATAAAGAAGTACTTGAGAGGGAAAAAGCAATATACCAAAATCAAGCTCAAGATTCTGGTAAACCACAGGATATTATGGATAAAATGGTTGATGGAAAGGTTAAAAGATTCTTATCAGAAGTTTCATTAATTTCTCAAAATTTTGTTAAAGATCCTGACATTACAGTTCAAGAGTATTTAGAGAAGGGTGGTGCAACAATTGTTGAGTTTGCTAGATTAAAAGTTGGAGAGGGAATCGAGGTTGAGACAAAAGATTTCGCTGAAGAGGTTGCAGAACAGTTAAAGTAAAATATGTCAAAGTTAGAGCATAAAAGAATTCTTCTTAAATTTAGTGGAGAGTCTGTTGCTGGAAATGAAAAACAAGGCATTGATCCAAAAATATTAGATGGAATGGCAAGCTCAGTTAAGTCTTGCAAAGAATTAGATGCAGAAATTGGCATTGTTATTGGTGGTGGAAATCTTTTTAGGGGAGAAAAATTAAATAAAGCTGGGATGGACAGGGTTGCTGGTGATCATATGGGAATGTTAGCAACTGTTATGAATGGAATTGCTTTAAGAGATTCTCTCGAAAGAGCTGGAATTAAAACAAGAGTTATGTCTGCGATATCTATGTCAGGTATTGTTGAACATTATGATAGAAGATTAGCCATTCAATTATTAAGTGATGGGTATGTTGTAATATTTACAGCTGGAACAGGAAATCCTTTTTTTACAACAGATACAGCCGGGTGTTTGAGAGCAATAGAAACTCAGGCTGATCTTATGTTGAAAGCAACAAGAGTTGATGGAGTGTATGACTCTGATCCAGAAATAAATGAAGATGCAAAATTTTTTGATGCTTTATCATTTGATGATGCAATATCAAAAAATCTAAAAGTTATGGATGCTACAGCTCTAACACTCGCAAGAGATCACGGATTACCTATAAATGTTTTTAATGTAAATAACCATAGTGCATTAAAAGACATAATTTGTGGCAAGAAAGTAGGTACACTTATATCTTAATATGGAAAATTTATTAAATGATGTAACGCAAAGAATGGATAAATCATTATCCGCTCTCAGAGGCGCCTTTAACAAAATAAGAACTGGAAGAGCGAATCCAGCAATACTTGATGATGTGAACGTAGATTATTATGGGAATATGACTCCTATTAATCAAACATCTAATATAAGTATTGAAGAGGGTAGGTCTATAGTTATATCACCGTGGGATAAAAATTTAATCCCTGAAATAGAAAAAGCAATTTTAAACTCTGACCTTGGTCTTAATCCTAGTACAAGCGGTGACTTAATTAGAGTCACTATGCCTGCTTTAACAGAAGAAACAAGACAGCATTACATAAAACAAGCAAGAGCAGAAGCTGAAAACTCAAGAGTTTCTATCAGAAATATTAGAAGAGATGCCAACCAGGCAGCAAAAGAAAAACAACAATCATCTGAAATCTCAGAAGACGAGTTGAGAAGAATAGAAGATTTAATTCAAAAAGAAACTGACAAATTCATTTCAATTGTTGATTCAGATTTAAAAAATAAAGAATCAGACTTACTCGAAATTTAGTGGCCTTATATGGCTAATTCTAGCAAAATTAATACACCAAAACACGTCGGTATAATTATGGATGGCAACGGTAGATGGGCCATTAAAAACTCTTTAAAAATTAGTGAAGGTCACAAGAAAGGAGTGAGCATTGTAAAAGATATAGTTGAGGAATCAGTCAAGCAAGATCTATCATCTTTAACAATCTACGCTTTTAGTACTGAGAACTGGAAAAGACCTAAAGCTGAGGTTACCGCTATTAAAAAATTAGTTATTGATGCAATCAACGATCAAGTTCCCGAACTAAAAGAGCAGAGAGTAAGGCTAAAGTTTTTTGGACACACATACGACTTTGGAAGAAAAGTTATTGATAAGATAGATTATGCGGAACAAGAAACGCACATAAAAAAGAGTAAGCTAGACTTGAATGTTGCCCTTGGATACGGTGGCAAGCAAGATATTGTGGACATAACAAAAAAAATAGCATCAAGTGTTTCGGCTAAACAAATCAAAATAGAAGATATCAATGAAAAAGTTATACATAATGCATCATCCGTTCCAGTTGAAGACATAGACCTATTAATAAGAACTGGCGGTGATAAGAGAATAAGCAATTTTCTTCTTTATCAAATCGCATATGCTGAGATAATGTTTGTTGATAAATATTGGCCTGATTTTAATAGAAAAGACTTTTTAAAATGTATTGATAATTTTAAAAAAATTAATAGAAGATTTGGCAAAAGAAAATGAATACTATGCTTACAAGACTCGCTACATCCCTATTATTAGTTCTGATTATCTTTTTAATTATTTATTTAGAAAATATTTGGATATTTTCCTTAGCAATATCCTTTGTATGTATTTTAGGAATATTTGAGTGGGTAACAAATAAATTTGAAAATCTTTTTTTAGGATTATTTCTTATTTTCGGCTTCGGTTTATGTTCAATCCTTTATGTGTTATTAAATGAAAATTTTTATCTTTTGTATGTATTAATTATTATGAATACAGCAATTTTTGATACATTTGCTTACGTCGTCGGAACTAAGTTTGGAGCTAATTTTATTGTAAGAAAGATTAGCCCTAATAAGAGTCTTGAGGGTTTGGTTGGAGGTATGATTGGATCCATAATTTTTGGATTAATATGTGGTCATATATTTGAAATCAATTTTCTACCACTTATTTTTATGTTGGGAGGATTTTTAGCATTCATCGGAGATTTACTAATAAGTTATTTCAAAAGACAGTCAGGAGTTAAAGATACAGGTTCAATTCTTCCAGGTCATGGAGGAATTTTAGATAGAATAGATTCTCATCTTATAGCAACTCCAATTTTAATTTTATTATTATGAAGAATGTTCTTTTACTAGGAGCTACAGGTAGCATTGGAAAAAGTGTTCTTGGTGTCATTTCTCAAAATAAAGAATCATTAAATTTAATTGGCATATCTTTCAACAAAAATGTCTCACGATATCAAGAAATATTAGAAAAACATTCACCTGACTACGTTTATGTTGAAGATCATGATCTATTTAAAAGTCTTTGCAGTAAAAACAAGGAAAGATATTTAAATGGCGATGAGGAGCTTGAAAAACTTATTATAAGAGATGATGTTGATATTATTGTATGTGCTACATCTGGATTTGCGGGCTTAAAAACTGCATATATTGCATCTAAGACAGGAAAAAAGATTTTATTAGCAAATAAAGAAAGTATTGTTGCAGGCGGAGATCTAATTTTACCTTTAGCAAAAGAGAATAATACTAAAATTATCCCAATTGATAGCGAGCACAATGCAATTTTTCAATGTTTATCCGGTGAGAAGGGTACTGAAGACGTAAAAAGTATTACTATTACTGCATCTGGTGGACCTTTTATTAATGCCTCTATAAAAGAGTTACAGCATGTTACTGTAGAAGATGCCCTTAATCATCCTAATTGGAAAATGGGAAGCAAAGTTACAATCGATTCTGCTACTTTAGTTAATAAATGCTTAGAGCTTATTGAAGCGAGATATTTATTTGATTTAGATGAAAAATATTTTGATTTAGTCATTCATCCACAAAGCATAATTCACTCAATAGTCACGTATATAGATGGCTCAAGTATATGTCAGATGAGCTCTCCTGATATGAGGGTTCCGATTGCTCATGCTCTTTCTGAAGTGAACAGAATACCAATAGAGTTTAAAGACTTAGACTTTAGTAACTTAAATTTATCTTTTCAAGAGTTTCCATCCGACAGATCGAAGATTCAAGATATTGCAAGAGAAGTATGTAATAAAGGTGGGTTTCTAGGAACTGTATTTAATGCTGCTAATGAAATTGCTGTGGAAAGTTTTTTAAATAAAAAAATAAAATTTAATGAGATTTATGAAGTTATATATCGAACTTTTGATAAAAATATTGTGTCTAATGAGGTAACTATAGAATCAATAAATGAGGTTGATGCTCAAACACGCATTCATGCTCAGAAGGTGGTAAAATCGTTTGCTTAAAATAAATCAAATATGACGTATTTAATATACATACTAGCTTTCGCAGTTCTTTTGGGAGTTCTTGTTACTATCCATGAATTTGGACATTTTATTGTTGCAAGGATGTGCAAAGTTCATGTTCAAAGATTTTCCATAGGCATGGGCCCAGTTTTTTATAAAAAACTAGATAAACATGGAACTGAATTTGCCCTATCAGCAATACCTCTTGGTGGATATGTTTCAATGATTACAAATAAATTAATTGAACTTGAGCCTGAGATATCGAACCAACTAACTGAGGAACAATTAAAAAATACATTTGATTCAAAGCCAAAATGGCAAAGAGCTTCAATTATGTTTGCAGGACCATTAGCGAACTTTCTCCTATCAATTTTTATATTTACGGCTATTTTTTTAAACACTGCAGATCCTAAAATTGTACCTGTAGTAAATTCAGCTAGTCAGCAAATAACATACTCTTCCAATGAATCGTTTAAGATTAATGACCAAATATTATCAATAAATAATACGTCTGTTAAAGAAGCAAAAGATGTTAATTTGGAATTACTAACTTATGCGGGATATACAGGTGATTTAAGTTTTGAAGTGATTCGAGACGGACTTCAGAATCCTACAAATGTTTTAGTTAAAGTAAGTAATTTTTTACCAACCTCTGAATCTCAAAGTAATCCAACTGAATATCTCGGAGTTGATATTTCATATTTAATGCAGCCAATAATTGGTAAAGTAATTCCAGGTGGGTCTGCAGATAATGCTGGAATAAAATCCAATGATAGGATATTGAAGATAGGAGATACCAATATTAATTTTGCCTCAGATATTCAAAAGCAGGTTTCAGAAAATCCAAATAATAACGTTGAGTTCAAGATTGAAAGAGATGGCAAAATTATTTATTTACCGGTAGATATTGGGTCTCAGAGCAGGGAAGATAAGATTGTTGGGATGCTCGGAGTATCTTTTGGAACATCAAGAGGCTTATATCAGTCACTATTAAAAGGTGTTTATGAAACATATAACTTAAGTGTAAAGACTCTTCAGTTTATAGGAAAAATGATCAGTGGAAACATGGGCACCGAAAATTTAAGTGGTCCAATTGGCATTGCTCAAATGGCTGGTGATACGGCTCAAGCAGGATTTATACCATTCATGTATTTGATGGCACTCTTAAGTATCAGTCTAGCAGTGCTCAATTTATTACCAATTCCAGTGTTGGACGGAGGACAGCTTACTTTGCTTGGAATTGAGGCAATAAGAGGAAAACCATTACCTGAAAAGGCAGAAAACATAATTTACACTGGTGGCGCAGCAATTGTTGTCATGCTTATGGTTTTTGCAATTTTTAATGATATATCAAGATTTCTTTAGGCTTTATTAATGAAGAATTTAAAAATTATTTTTTTATCATTTTTACTTAGCCTAAATCTTAATGCTTTTGATGAATTTTTAGTAAGCGATATTAGAATAATCGGACTACAAAGAGTTTCTACAGGTAGCATCTTCAATGTTATACCCATTAGTGTTGGAGATAGAATTGATATAAGGAAGTCTAATGATATTGTTAGATCTCTTTTTTCAACTGAACAATTTGATGATATTCAAATCGGTAAAGATGGAAATACTCTTATCATTACTGTAGTTGAAAGGCCTTCAATATCATTAATTGAAATTTCTGGTAACAAAGCTCTTAAGACTGAACAGCTATTGGAGAGTCTAGATAGTGTTGGCATCAAAGAAGGAGAGGTTTACAAAAGATCAACACTTGAAAAGGTTAAGTCGGAACTTGTTAGATCATATGCTTCCAATGGAAGATATGGAGCTGATGTAGAAATTAATGAAATTCTGAAGCCAAGAAATAGACTTGAAATTAATATTGAAGTTGATGAAGGCAATAGCGCAAAAATTAAAAAAATTTCTATAATTGGCAATGAAACATTTACTGATGATGAGTTGCTAGATAGTTTTGAATTATCTGAAGGCTCATTCTTTTCTTTTTTATCTAGTAATAATCAATATTCAAGAGAAAAACTTGTTGGTGATTTAGAAACTTTGGAATCATATTATAGAGATAGAGGATACTTAAAGTTTTCCATTGAATCCTCACAGATAAGTTTATCCAGAGATAAGAAGTCAATTTTTATAACCTATAACGTTAATGAAGGTGAAAAATATACTATTAATGATGTTGATGTGATTGGAGAAATTCCTTTTGAGGAAGAGGTATATATTGAAATTGTAAATAGTCTTAAGGATCAAACTTATTCTCAAGCACAAATAACATCAATAGAAGAATTTTTTGTTAATGTTCTTGGAAACAGAGGTTATGCATTTGCAGAGGTAAAAGGAGATACTGAAATTACTGATGATTCAAATGAGGTTAAGCTTATATTTACTGTAATACCAGGAAACAAAACATACACAAGGAAAATTCTCTTTACAGGTAATGATGTTACCCAAGACCATGTTTTAAGAAGAGAAATGAGACAATTTGAAGGTGCATGGACCTCAGATAATAGTATCGAGGCTGGCAAAGTAAGACTTGAAAGGCTTGGATATTTTAAAGAAGTAAATGTTGAAACTATTCCAGTTGTTGGAACTGAAGATCAAATTGATATTGTTTACAGTGTTGATGAAGAAACTACTGGAAGTGTGGGAGGCAATATAGGCTATAGTGATTTTGGTTTAATGCTTGGTTTCAACTTACAGGAACAAAATTTTCTTGGTACTGGTAATACTGTTGGTATTGGAATTAATAAGAATATTTATAGCGAGATGTATAACTTATCCTTTATGAATCCATATGCTACTAAAGATGGTGTTAGTCTTGGCTATAACGTATATTTCAGAGAAACGGATTATGGTGAGTTTAATGTAGCTAATTATTTAACAAACTCTAATGGATTTGGGGCACAGTTTGGTTACCCGACTTCAGATATAACAAGACTAGGATTTAATGTTACATATGACAAAACTGATATAGATGTTGGAACTTTACCTGCGCTAGAAATTTATGATTTTGTTTCAGCCGAAGGAAATATTTTTGAAACACTTTCTGTACAATTTTCATGGCAAAGAGTTACTTTAAACAGAGGATTATTTCCAACAGCTGGATCATCTACAGTTATAAGTTTGAGTACTACTGTCCCAGGAAGTGATTTAAGTTATTACAGATCAAGTATCAGACAAAGATATTACAGGCCACTTTCTTCTAATTTTGTCTTTGGGTTTAGTGGTGAATTAGGATATTTAGATGCTTATGGTGAAACTGAAGAAACACCTTTTTTCCAAAACTTTTATGCAGGTGGACCAAGATCTTTAAGAGGATTTGAATCAAATACTCTTGGACCTAGAAGTACAGACGCACCTTGTTATGAATTTAATTACGAAGAAAAAACATGTCCAAACCTTATTGATACTGACGGAGATGGTGAATTAGATTCTCCATATATAAACCCATATGCTAATTCAACTTCAAGATACAGAGATAGGCCAATTGGAGGAAACATAAAGGTTGAAGGAAGTATGCAGTTAATTTTTAAACTTCCGTTCATTGAAGATCAAAGATCTTTAAGATCTGCTTTTTTCTTTGATTTTGGAAATGTTTTTTCAGATAACTGTAAAGATTATCAAATTAACTGTTATAAGCCTGCACTTGAAGACCTAAGATATTCTTATGGTGTGGGAGTAACATGGATAACCGGATTCGGTCCTTTGAGTCTTGCAATATCAAAACCAACTAATGCTGGACCTCAAGAGAGAACTGAAGAATTCCAATTTACAGTAGGAAATGTTTTCTAGTTAATATAAAATGGTCAAATCCAAGAAGGGGTACTTATGAAATATATAATAAATCTATACTTGTTATCCTTAGCTTTAATTGCAACGCCATTGATTGCAATGGAAGGTGTTGCTGTTATTGATATGAGAACAGCAGTATTATCAACTCAAGCAGCTGCAGACGCATTTAAAGCCTTAGAGGAAGATCCAGATTATTCATCAAATCTAGAGGAGGCAAAGTCTATTCAAGCAGATAGGCAGGCAATGGCTGAAAAGTTACAAAAAGATTTTGAAACTTTATCTCAAGAACAGGTTGCTGAAATGCAAAGAGATATTCAAGAAAAAGGGCAAGATCTCGAGTTCTTAGCAGGAAAAATCCAACAAGCACAGGAGGAGACCGCTGCAAAAATTTTTAATGAAACAGGTCCAGCTATGCAAAAAATTATTGGTGAATTGATAGCTGCTAAGCAAATTAAAGTACTTCTTTCAAAAAATGAAAGTTTACTTTTTAGCGACCCCGCACTAGATCTTACTGACGATGTAACATCAATGCTTGATGTCGCAGCTTCTGAGGCCGCATCGCAGTCTGATTAGTAGTGTCAAAGCATAAAAGCTTTACTCTTAAAGAATTAGCAAAGGCTACTGATTCAATTTTAGTTGGAGATGAGAATTGCATTGTAGATAATTTGTCTACTATTGAAAATTCATCTAAATCTTCAATTACTTTTTTAGCAAATAAAAAATATGCCTCTTCCTTAAAACTTTCTAAAGCGTCTGCAGTAATAGTTCATAAAGATTTTAAGTGTGATAATAGCTTTAATTATCTCAAAACAGACGACCCATATTTAACATATGCAAAAATTTCAAACTTATTTGAGGTGGATGATGATATAAAAATTCCTTTCATCCATGAGTCTGCTGTGATTTCTGATAAGGCAACAATTCATAAAGATGTTTATATAGGACCAAATGTTTATATAGGACCAAACTGCTTAGTAGAACAAAATGTCATAATTCATTCGAATTGCTCTCTTGTAAAAGATGTAAGCATTGATTCAGGTACTGTAATTCAAAATGGGGCTGTTTTAGGGTCTGACGGATTTGGATTTGCGCCAACAAAAGACGGTTACGTTAAAATTAAGCAGTTAGGTAAACTTAAAATAGGTAAAAATGTTGAAATTGGTGCAAATTGCACAATTGACAGAGGCGCAATAGATTATACAGAAATCCAAGATGGAGTAATTTTAGATAATTTAGTTCATATAGCTCACAATGTGATTTTGGGTCAAAATTCAGCAATAGCTGCTTCGTGTGCAATTGCAGGATCAACAAAAATTGGCAAAAATTTTCAAATGGGCGGTCTTTCAGGAGTTCTTGGTCACTTAGATGTATGTGACAATGTAACTGTTGGGGCGCATACTTTAATTACAAAAAATATAACTAAACCTGGAAACTATATTGGTATTATGCCAGCTCAGGAGCACAATGATTGGGCTAAATCATCAGTTTTCATTAAAAAACTTAGCAAGTAAAATGCAAATATCAAAAGATGATATTAAAAAATATCTTCCACACAGAAAGCCCTTTCTTTTTATCGACGAAGTTGTAAATATTGATAAAAATAATGAGATACACGCAAGGAAGGTGATTACCAGTAATGAGTATTTTCTTGATGGCCATTTTCCAGGAAATCCTATCTTTCCCGGCGTAATAATCATTGAAGCACTCGGTCAGGCATCAGGCATTCTTGGATTTGTTACTATGGACAAAACTCCTGAAGAGGGCTCAATATATGTGCTTGCCGGAGTTGATAAAGTAAGATTTAGAAAAAGAGTTAGACCAGGTGATACCATAGATATTTATAGTAAAGTTCTCGGAGAAAAAAAAGGAATTTGGAAATTTGATTGCAGGGCAGAATTAAAAAATGAGTTAGTGTGTTCTGCGATTATTTTGTGTGCAGATAGGAAAGCAACATGAAAATACATTCGACAGCAATTATTCATGATAAATCTATTATAGATGACTCTGTAGAAATCGGCCCTTTTTGCATTATTGATGAAGATGTTGAAATTAAAAAAGGAACAAAATTATTAAGCCATGTTGTTCTTAGGGGTCCGACAATAATTGGTGAAGACAATATTTTTTATCAATTTTCTACTATAGGAGAGGATACCCCTGATAAAAAATTTAAAGGCGAGAAGACTAAACTTGAAATAGGAGATAGAAATATCTTCAGAGAGGGTGTTACCGTTCATAGAGGCACTGTCCAAGATAAAAGCATAACTTCCATTGGATCTGATAATCTTTTTATGGCATATTCTCATGTTGCTCACGATTGTGTTGTTGGGAATGGAAATGTTTTTGCAAACAATGCTGGCATAGCAGGACATGTTAATGTTGGTAATAATATTACAATAGGAGCTCTTACGACTATTCATCAATTTTGTAACATAGGTGATTATTCATTTATTGGAATGAATACATCAATTAACATGGACATTCCTGCATTTGTTAAAGTTGCTGCCGACCCCGCTAGAATAATTGGGCTTAATTCAGTTGGTATGATTAGAAATGACATCAGCTCTGAATCTATATCCTTAATTAAAAAAGCTTATAAGCTTGTTTACAGAAAGGGTTTAAAAATTGATGAAGCAATTAAAAAATCAAAGGAACTCAATAAAGATCAAAATGATTCTTTTTTAGATATATTTATAAAATCTTTAGAGATATCTGAAAGAGGAATTTTAAGATAAGTGTCTAAGAAGGATGTTCTAAACATTGGAATAGTTTGTGGTGAGCATTCCGGTGACAGACTTGGAGCAGGCCTAATAGAGGAGCTAAAAAAACATTACGATGTTAATTTATATGGAGTAGGTGGGCCAAAGTTAGAAAAATTAGGGCTCAAATCTTCTTTTCATTATTCAGAGATAAATATTATGGGCCTTTTAGATCCATTGTTGAGCATCTTTAAGCTTACAAGACTGAGAAAAAATTTAATTAACCTTTTTATTAAAAATAATATTAATTTATTTATTGGTATTGATTCGCCAGACTTTAATATGGGAATCCACAAAGCATTGAAAAAGAAATGTTTAAATAAAAACATTCAAGTTGTAAGTCCTTCTGTTTGGGGTTGGCGACAAGGAAGAGTTAAATCAATCCAAGCATATATTGATTTGACATTGTGTTTATTTAATTTTGAGCATAATTATTACAAAAAAGTTGGACATAATAGCTTTCATCTTGGACACCCTTTTTTTAATTTAAATAAAGAAAATAAGGAAAAGATTTTAAAAAAGTATAACTTAAATAGCTCAAAAAAATTCTTATCTGTTCTTCCAGGTAGTAGGAAATCTGAAGTTATCAATATGATGCCTGTATATGCAGACTTTATTAAAAAACATCATGGAAAGTTTAGAGATTATTTTTATTTAATACCCGTTGCTGATAAAGAATTGTTACCAATTATAAACAAACATTTTGATGGAGAGGATCTCCCAATAAAAATAGCTGAACAATCCATGAAAGATTTTTTATCCATATCAAGTCTCTCAATTGTTACATCAGGAACAGCAACACTTGAAGCCTCCATATTAGAGTCTCCTCCAATTATTTGTTATAAAACAAACACTTTCAATTATTCAATCATTTCAAGAATGCTAAGGATAGATAACGTTGGACTTCCTAATTTATTGCTTGGGAAAAGACATTATATAGAACTTATCCAAAACGAATGTAATGTTAAGAATTTAATTGATGCAGTAAAAGCAACTGAAGATTTAATTCCTCACAGTTCAGAACATGCTTCAACCATAAGAGAATTATTAAAAGGAAATGGTTATTCAGAAGCAATAAAAGCCATTGAAGCCCTTTGAAAAAAAACCTTATTGCAGGCACTGATGAAGTTGGTAGAGGTTGTCTAGCAGGACCTGTTGTTGCTGCAGCAGTCATCTTGAAAAATAAATTAGATAATCTAGATGATTCAAAAAAATTATCTACGAAAAAAAGAGATTTATTATCAAAAAAAGTTCTTGAGAATTCTTACTATGGATTTGGGATAGTTTCCAATAATGAAATTGATAAAATTAATATTCTGAATGCTTCTTTATTGGCAATGAAAAGAGCTATACTAAACTTACCAATAAAACCTGCTTTGGTTTTAGTCGATGGCATATATAAACCTGATTTAAATATTCCAATGAAGACTATTATTGGAGGCGATTCTATTGAGGATGCAATTAGCGCAGCTTCAATAATTGCTAAAGTATACAGAGATAACCTTATGATTGAATACAATAAAAAATATCCTGATTATAACTTTAAAAAAAATAAAGGATATGGAACTAAGGAGCATTTTTTTGCAATTCAACAAAAGGGGATTTGCACAATTCATAGAAAATCTTTCAAGGGTGTTTTGAATAAATGACTCAGTTATTCTCACATCTAAGGGTGTCATCTGAGTACAGTATCTCTCAAG
Organism: uncultured SAR86 cluster bacterium; assembly: GCA_902612915.1. GTDB lineage: Bacteria > Pseudomonadota > Gammaproteobacteria > Magnimaribacterales > D2472 > SAR86A. Next base: position 33,876 of record CACMFH010000002.1, read on the forward strand.
GACTCCTTACAGTTGATCAAATAGTAGATAATGCAATTCGTAATTCTGTACCCTCCGTTGCTTTAACAGATAAATCAAATATGTTTGGACTCGTAAAGTTTTTTAATAAATGTGAGTCAGCTGGTATTAAACCGATATCTGGGTCCTCAATAAGACTAATTTTTGATGATGATGAAACTTCATATGAATTACTGTGTTTGGCAAAAACTAATAATGGCCATAAAAATTTAATGAAGATAATTTCTAATGCACACAATAATAGTTCATTCAATTCCCCAATCATAAGATTTAATGACTTAATAGAGTTAAAAGACGACATTATTGTGATTTCAGGTGGCAAGGACAGTCATATATTTGAATATCTCAAATCGAATAATATCTCAGATGCAACTAAAAGAATTGACGATTTTAGAAATAATTTTGGTGATAATTTCGTTCTTGACGTTCAACTTACAAACAGAATTGATGAAATAGAGTATTTAAAAAATGTTTTACCTATTGCAAAAGATAAAGGCATTCCATTAATAGCAACTAACGATGTTTTATTTGCAGAACAAGATGATTATGAAATTCACGAAACAAAGGTATGTATAAATACTGGAAAAACCCTCAATGATCCAAATAGAGAGAGAGTATTTTCTGAACATCAGTACTTTAAATCACCACAGGAGATGACTGAACTTTTTAAGGATTATGATTCACTTATTGATAATACAAATGAGATATCAAAAAAATGTAATGTCTCTCTTGAGACGAAAGGTTATTTTCTGCCTGAATATCCTGTTCCAAAAAAACATAATTTTGATTCATTTTTAGAGGAAATTTCAACTCAAAGGATTGAATCATATATCAAAGATTTTGATGGTGAAAAACATAGTGAATATTTAGATAGACTAAATTATGAATTAGAACAAATTAAAACCATGGGATTCTCAAGTTACTTTCTTATTGTTTATGATTTTATAGAGTGGTCTAAAAATAATGATGTACCTGTTGGTCCAGGTCGTGGTTCAGGAGCCGGTTCGTTAGTTGCTTTTGCTTTAGGAATTACTACTTTAGATCCAATTTTACATGGTCTTTTATTTGAAAGATTTCTTAATCCTGAGAGACTTTCTATGCCCGACTTTGATGTAGATTTTTGCATGGAAAAAAGAGATATGGTTATAGATTATGTTAGTAAAAAATATGGTTCTGAATCAGTATCACAAATTGCAACCTTTGGAACGATGGCAGCTAGAGCAGTTGTTCGTGACGTTGCAAGAGCACTGGGAAAACCATATGCGTTAGGAGACAGAATATCCAAAATGATCCCTTTTGCACCTGGGATGACTTTAGATAAAGCTCAAGAAGAACAACCAATTTTTGCTCAAAGCATCAAAAGTGACACAGAGGTTAGAGAAATAGTTGATTTATCCTATAGGCTTGAAGGTATTGCTAGAAATGTTGGAAAACATGCTGGTGGTGTAGTAATTGCTCCTGGGAGCATATCAGATTTTTGTCCTGTATATGTTGATCGTCAATCCGACTCAGTTATGACTCAGTATGATAAAGATGATGTTGAAAAAATTGGTCTTGTTAAATTTGATTTTCTTGGATTAAGAACATTAACAGTTATTGACAGAGCAGTTAAATCTATTAACAAGAATTTAGATGAATCAAAAAAAGTTGATTTAAATAATATCCCGCTCAATGACGAAAATGTGTTTAAGTTGCTTTCTTCTGGAAAAACAATGGCCATTTTTCAGCTTGAATCTTCTGGAATGAGAGATTTAATAAAAAGACTCAAACCAACGAAATTTGAAGAAATAACTGCTTTGCTAGCGCTATATAGGCCTGGACCATTAAACTCAGGAATGCATGATGAATTTGTTGACAGAAAGCATGGTAAGAGTCCAGTCACATACCCTCACCAGTTGCTTGAGAAGGTTTTGGAAGAAACATATGGCGTTATTGTCTATCAAGAGCAAGTTATGGAAGCTGCCCGAGTTTTAGCAGGTTTCTCACTTGGCCAAGCTGATATCTTGAGAAGGGCCATGGGTAAAAAGAAAAAAGAGGAAATGGAAGAGCAACGCGAAATATTCGTTAAAGGATGCCTTAAAAATGATATAAAAGAAAAAAATGCAGAACAGATATTTGATTTAATTAATCAGTTTGCAGAATATGGATTCAATAAATCTCACTCAGCTGCATATGCATTAATTTCATATCAAACAGCATATTTAAAAACATATTATCCTGACCATTTTATGGCAGCTGTTCTTTCTTCTGAGCTTGGAAATACTGACAAAATTTACGCATTAACTCAAGAATGTTCAAGAATGGGCATAGAAGTATTAAAACCAAATGTTCAAACAAGCAATAAAAAATTTGAAGTAAATATTGAATCTAAAATTGAATATGGATTGGGTGCTATCAAAGGAGTTGCTGATGCATTTATTGATCATCTTTGTTCGAAGAGAGAAAAAACTCATTTTAAAGACTTGTGGGATTTTTCCAAAAAAATTGATATAAGATTGGGTGGAAAAAAATCATTAGAAGCCTTATCTCAATCAGGTGCTTTTGATTCTTTAGCCCCAACTAGAAGTGTTGCAATTGAATGCACTAAAGATATGTTAAATGATGGGAGGCAGTTAAATGGAAACTCCAACTTAAAAAGTGGTGATCTTTTTTCTGAAATGGAAGAGAGTTTTGATCCTTACGAGAAATATGAAAATATTAATGAGCTTACATTGAGTGAAAAGCTTGAATTGGAGAAAAAATCACTTGGATACTATCTTTCAGGGCATCCGGTGTTAGCAATTGAAAATAAAATAAAGAAAATAAGATCCAATACAATAAATAAATTAAATAATGATACAAAAAAAGCTTCTCTAGTATGTCTAATTAATAGTGTTAGACAGATAAAAGATAGAAGCGGCAAACCACTTACTTTTATTAATTTTGATGATGGAACTGGCACCATGGATGGAATAGTTGCAAGTGATGTGCTTGAAAATTGTCATAATTTCCTTAAAGAGGGTGAAATATTAAATTTAAAAGGTACTGTTGAAGTTGATGATTATAGAACTAATGATCTAGGGTCTCTTATGTTCAGAATGCGTGTTAAAGAGATCAGTTTGCTAGATACTGAATTAGATAAAAAAGTTAGTGAAGTATTAATTAATATAGTAGATTCACATGCAATTTCACTTCAAGAATTTTCAAGACTTCTAGACGCCATAGATAAGAGTTTTTGGGAGAATGGAAATTGTAGATTGAATGTAAAAGTTAGTTCAAATCAATCTGAGGCAGTGGTAGACATTGGAGATAATTTTAAATTCAATCCTACGCTTGAAAATTTATTTTACCTTGAAGATATTTTTGGTAAAAATATTTTAGAGATATAAGAATTGTTAACATTAGACTTAATTAAAGAAAATCTGAATCTTCAAAATCATCTCTACGTAGCTTATAGCGGCGGGCCGGATTCATCTGTATTACTTGATCTTTGTGTAAAATTAAGAGATGAAAGCAATATAAACTTTTCTGCAATTCACATAAACCATAATTTATCTAAAAAAAGTATTGATTGGGAAAATCATTGTATTAATGAGTGCAAAAAATTAAATGTAAATTTAATTATTGAATCAGTCCAAATAAATTCTGATGGCGCGGGGCTAGAGTCTGCAGCAAGACAAGCCAGATATAAGATTTTTGAAAAAATTCTAAAAGAAAATGAACAAATTGTTCTTGGGCATCACAGTGATGATGTTGCCGAAACCATTTTTATGAGAATTTTAAGGGGTACTGGCTTAGATGGAATTGAGGGGCCTGCTCATAAAAGAAATATTGGACAAGGAAAACTTATAAGACCTTTAATAAGAGTTCCTAAGTCAGAGATAATGAACTATTTAAGAGATAACAAATTAAATTTTATTGAAGATGATACAAATGAGGATATAAGATTTGATAGAAATTTTCTTAGGTATAAAATATTTCCATTGCTCGAAGATAGATGGAAAGATTTTCCTAAGAGAATAAATTCATTGTCTTCAATTTCAAAAAATAGAAACGAAAATTATAAAATTTTAGTTTATGAAAAGTTTGAAAAATTAATTGGGAGTAAAATTATTCTTAAAGATCTAAAAAAAATTCCTAAATCTTTGGCTATCGATGTTATAAGATATTCTATAAAGGAATGTAATTTAGCTATACCTAACAGTAAAATAATGGAAGAAATATATAAAACTTTTGTTGCCTCAAGACCTGGTCCAAAGTCGTGCGTAACTTGGTCTAGAGCCGATAAAGAAGATTTCTCTGGCATGATCAAATATAAAGAAGGCAACTTAATCATTTCTAAGAGATAAAAGGAGATTTAAATGGATCTAGAAACAATAAATGTAGAAAAAATTGAAAAAGTTGCAATTATTAAATTAAATAGGCCTGAACTATTAAATGCGGTCAATGAGCAGCTTGTTTGGGATTTTCAAAAAGCTACAGAGAGTGTCAAAAATGATGAATCTATAAGAGTTGTAATTATTACTGGATCGGGGAGAGGATTTTCAGCAGGTGCTGATCTTAGCGAAAGAAAGGCAAGTTGGAAGGGTTCTAAAGATGCTCTTATGAGGGGGTATAAACCCTTTTTTGAAAATATAACAAGCATGCCTAAGCCTGTTATTGGAGCTATAGCAGGACCCGCAGCGGGCATTGGTGCTGCAATAGCTATGTCTTGCGATCTTAGAGTTATGTCTGATGATAGCTATATTCTCTCAGTATTTAGTAATATTGCTTTGGTGCCAGATGGCGGGCTCTCATGGTATCTTCCGAAATTTATGGGTTTTGCAAAAGCATATGAGCATGCAATTGAAGCAAAAAAAATATCAGCCCAAGATTGTTTAAAGTATGGGATTGCAAATAAGGTAGTATCAAGAGACGAGCTTGAAACAATTACTTTAGAATGGGCGCATAAACTTTCTAAGAGATCATCACAATCTTTGAATCATACAAAAAGATTGATGAGAGAGTCACTAGAAGTAGGTTATTGGAACACCTTCCAAAATGAAGCAGAAATTCAAAATGAATTAACGGTTAGCGACCAAAATAGAGAAGCCGTAAAAGCATTTCTTGAAAAGAGAGAACCTAATTTCGATTAGCTTTCTAATAACTTACTAAGTCCAACAATAATTGCATCAAATGATGCTCTAGTAGTGTTTGGATGTATGCCAACTCCCCAAAATGTTTTTCCATCCTTCTCAAGTTCTATGTATGCTGCTGCTTTTGCATCAGATCCAGAGGAGATAGCTGTTTGATGATAATCAGCAACTTTTATTTCAACTCCAATTTTTTCTGAAAGACCGTTCACAAACGAGTCAATTGGACCATTTCCTAGGCCCTTTATTGTTGTTTCCTCATTATTCATATTCATTGTCAGTTCTAATTTATGAAGATCATCTTTAGATGATGACGAGTGTTTTATGTACGAGTAATTATTAACAGGTTGAAGGTATTTTTTTTCAAAAATATCCCATATTTGTGAGCTACTAATTTCTTTACCAGTATCATCTGCTAACTTTTGAATTCTTTGACTTAGGCTAATCTGAAGTCTTCTTGGCAAAGATACCCCATGATCTTTTTCTAATAAAAATGCAACCCCACCTTTACCAGACTGAGAATTAATTCTTACTACTGCTTCGTAATTTCTACCTAGATCAGCTGGATCGATTGGAAGATAGGGCACTTCCCACTTTGGATCATTAGATTTTTTAATAGCTTGAAAACCTTTTTTAATTGCATCTTGGTGAGAGCCTGAAAATGCTGTAAAAACAAGATCTCCTGCATAAGGATGTCTTGGATGAACTGGCAGTTGATTGCAGTACTCCACCTCTCTCATAACAGAATTGATATTAGAAAAATCTAAATTTGGTTCAACGCCTTGAGTGAGCATATTTAAAGCAATCGTCACTATATCTACATTACCAGTTCTCTCACCATTTCCAAACAGTGTTCCTTCAACTCTATCAGCACCAGCCATGATTCCAAACTCAGAAGCTGCAACAGCTGTGCCTCTATCATTATGAGGATGCAGGCTCAGGCATATGTCATTCCTATTTTTTAAATTTTTGCTCATCCATTCAATTTGATCGCCATAAATATTTGGAGTTGACATTTCTACAGTAGCAGGAAGATTTATAATAATTTTGTTTTTTGAGACAGGCTTTAGAATTTCTACAACGTTATCACAAACTTCTCTTGCATATTCTAGTTCTGTTCCTGTAAAACTTTCTGGAGAATATTCAAATGTCCATTCAGTCTCAGAATTTTCAAGCGCCAATTTTTTAATTAACTCAGCGGCATCAGTTGCAATTTTTTTAACACCATCCTTGTCTTGATTAAAAACAACTTTTCTTTGGAGTGTAGAAGTTGAATTATAAAAATGAATAATTCCTTTAGATGCTCCTTTAAGTGATTGAAATGTTTTAATTATTAATTCTTCTCTAGCTTGAGTAAGGACCTGAATATTTACATCTGAAGGAATTTTTTTATTTTCAATAAGATCTCTTACAAAATCATAGTCAGTTTTTGAGGCTGATGGAAAACCTACCTCGATCTCTTTGAAGCCAAGCTTACACAATAAGCTAAACATTCTATTCTTTCTCTCAGAACCCATTGGCTCAATGAGAGCTTGATTGCCGTCTCTAAGATCTACAGAGCACCAAATAGGGGCTTTTTTTATCGTGTTGCTTGGCCATTCGCGATTAACCAAATCAACTGGCTTATAAGCTGAGTATTTATCTGTTGGGTTATCCATTCTTTATAAAGTTAATGTTATTATGTTATTTATGCTCACTCCAGAAATAAAAACTAATCTTATCTTAAAAGAGATCGGTATCAAAAGATATTCATTAAGATCAAGCAATGATCAATCTCAAAAAAAAAGCTTACATTTCTATAAAAAGGGGCACATTCTAGCATTACTTGATAAACCTTACGAAAATTTTGTTAGAGAACAACAAGACTTATTGATTGCAATATTCAGCTCAACAAAAATTGATAATGGCGAGGAAGTTTTTAAAACAATTAGGTACTCTTCAAACAATGATTTAAGTAGTGAATTTGAAGAAATGAGCGATCTAAAAATGATAATTATTTTTGGAAACATCTCTTGTGATTTTGATTTCAAAGATGAACACATAATAGCTCCCAAATTAAGTTTATTACTTGCTAACAAAGATTCAAAAAAGGAGCTTTGGCTTCAAATCAAACAAAAATTAAATATATAGTTAATTATGCTCAAAATTTCTTTAATGGATCAGTCTGATTTAGAGCTCGCATATGAAATTGAGAAAGAAGTTAACCCAACCCCGTGGTCAAAAAAAAATTTTTTTTCGTCATTTGAGGTAGGCCACAATTCTATTGTATGTAAACATGAAAATAATCTTATTGGGTTTGCAATCTTTTCATTAGTTAAAGAAGAATGTCATCTCTTAAACATAGCAGTCACAAAAAGTTGGCATAGAAAGGGTGCTGGAAGTCTTTTGATGAATACCTTAATAAAACAATCTAAAGTACTAGGAGCAAAGAAAGTTTTTTTAGAAGTCAGATCAAAAAATTTTAATGCGATATCTTTTTATAAAAAGTATAAATTTGTTCAAGACGCCTTGAGAATAAATTATTATGCTGGAAATAATCCAGATGATGCGGTGATGATGAGTTTAGATATTTAATCTAAAGATTTTTTTCTATACTTTTTTCTATTTCACTTGCCTCAACTTGAGGACCAAAGCGTTCTATTACTTGACCACTTCTATTAACAAGAAATTTTGTAAAATTCCATTTGATTTGAGATGTGCCAGCTATACCTGGTTTTTGTTTTTTTAAAAAATTATAAAAAGGATCTGTTTTTCTACCATTGACATTAATTTTATTCATTATTTTGAAACTTATTCCATAATTTGTGTTACAAAACTCTTGAATCTCTTCATTTGTTCCTGGCTCTTGAAATGCAAATTGATTACAAGGGAAACCTAGAATCTCAAATCCTTTGTTTTGATATTTTCTATAAAGTTTCTCTAGGCCTTTATATTGATATGTAAGGCCGCAATAACTTGCAACATTTACTATCAAAACAATTTGATTCTTAAAGTCTGATAATCGGACATCGTTTAAATCAGCATCTTTAACTGAAAAATTGTATATTGTTTCCATAATTGCTTTATATGTGTGCGAAAATGTTTGGGTATTATATATGCAATATATAAGTTTTTTAACTAGTAGAAATGAAGATTAAATATTTATGGAAGACATTTAAAGAATTATCTACCGATGATTTGTATGCAATTCTTAATTTAAGGCAAAAAGTTTTTGTAATGGAGCAAGATTGCCCATATATTGATGCAGATTATTCAGATCAAGAAGCATTTCATCTTCTTGGATATGATGAAAAAAATATTCTAAAAGCTTACTTAAGAGCCTTTTCGCCGAACATCAAATATAAAGGAGCCTCAATGGGAAGAATTGTTGTTGAGGAGGGTATGAGAAATAAATCTATTGGAAAAGAAATAACAAATATTGGAATTAGGTTTTTAACTGAAAAATATCCAAATCATGAAATTATTATTTCTGCACAACATAGGCTTCAAAAGTTTTATGAAGGATTTGGCTTTATTGCAAGAGGCGAGGTCTACTTGGAAGATGACATTGATCATATACAAATGTATATGTTCTCTAAGTAATTATCCTTTCATCAAATAATATAGTATTAATTTCCTCAGTAATAAATGGGGCAAATGGATGCACTAACTGAAGAATTTCTTTTAGGAGCGGTCTTAAATTTGATGTTTCTCCACTTTTCTTACATTGTTCGATATAAACATCACAAAACTTATTCCAAAAGAATTCATATATTTCATTAACAGCAAAATCCAGTCTGTAATCGGAAATATTTTTATTTATTTGTTTTTTGGCTTTATTAAACTCGTCATATATCCATTTATCATGATCGTTTTCTGCTTTAAATTTATCTTTTTCATTTGGATATCCATCAATAAATCTTGCAGCATTCCACATTTTGGTACAAAAATTTCTAAATCCTTTTAGTCTTCCAAATTCAAAACTAATATCTTTTGTATGAGTAGCCAAAGAATAAAATGTCATTCTTAGTGCATCTGTGCCATATGATTCTATTCCGTTAGGAAATTGCTTTCTTGTCTTCCTTTCAATTTTTTCAGCAATACCTTCCTGCATCAAATTTGATGTTCTTTTTTCAACAAGATCTTCAATTGAAATACCATATATTAAGTCAATTGGATCAATAATATTTCCCTTAGATTTTGACATTTTTTGACCATTTTCATCTCTGATAAGACCAGTAACATACACATCCTTGAAAGGTATTTTTCCAGTAAATTCAATACTCATCATTATCATTCTAGCTACCCAGAAAAATATAATGTCAAAACCTGTCACTAGAATAGAAGTTGGAAAGAAACTTTTAAAATCGTCTGTTTTCTCTGGCCAACCAAGAGATCCGAATGGCCAGAGACTTGATGAGAACCATGTATCTAAAACATCCTCATCTTGCTTAAGATCTATTGCATCAAGTTTGTAATAATTTCTAACATCCTGTTCATTTTCACCAACGTAAATATTTCCATTATCATCGTACCAAGCTGGAATTCTGTGACCCCACCAAATTTGTCTACTAATACACCAATCCTCAATATTATCCATCCAATTAAAATAGGTCTTTATCCAGTTATTTGGATGAAATTTAATGTTTCCTTTTTTAACTTCCATATTAGCTTTCTCTGCCATTTCAGAAGTCTTTACATACCATTGATGACTCAATCTGGGCTCAATTACAATATTTGAACGCTCACCTCTTGGTATGCTCACGTCATATTCCTCTTCTTTTTCAAGGAGTTTTAACTCAGTTAATTCTTTTATGACTAATTTTCTTACTTTAAATCTATCTAAATTTTCAAATAATTTCGGTACATTGTTATTTGTCCACGCATCTTGATTAAAAATATTAATTGGCTCAAAGTCATTAATATTTTTAGAAATGTAAACTTTGTTATCCTTCTCATGTAAACAATATTTTTTGCCTATTTCATAATCATTAAAGTCATGAGCTGGTGTTATTTTTAAACAACCAGTACCAAATTCCATATCAACATAATCATCACCAATAATTGGTAATTTTCTTTCAACAAAAGGTAATAGAGCATATTTGCCAATAAGATCTTTATATCTTTCATCATTTGGATTTACTGCAATGGCCATATCACCAAAAAGAGTTTCAGGTCTTGTTGTTGCTACTGTAATAAATTTATCAGAACTATCTATGGGATATTTTATGTACCATATGGTTCCTTTTTTTTCTTGTCTCACTACTTCAAGGTCTGAAACAGCAGTTTTAAGAGATGGATCCCAATTTACTAATCTATATCCTCTGTAAATCTTTTTATTTCTATAAAGATCAACAAATGCTTTGTTAACAGCCTTAGAAAATTTATCATCAAGAGTAAATCTATATTTGTTCCAATCTACAGTTGAGCCTAATCTTTTGATTTGAGATTTTATTTTATCTTCTGAAAAATCTTTCCATTTCCATACTTCTTGAAGAAATTTTTCCCTGCCAAGATCTTTTCTATCAATATTTTTTTTGGAGAGATTATTTTCCACAACCATCTGAGTTGCAATTCCAGCATGATCAGTACCAACTTGCCAATGAGCTTTCTTACCTGACATGTGATTATATCTGGTATAAAAGTCCATAATCGCATATTGGAAACTGTGGCCCATATGGAGAGTTCCCGTAACATTTGGCGGAGGTATTACCTGTGAAAAAGATTCCTTTGAACTTTTATTTGATACTACCTCATTCGACCAAATTTCAACCCACTTTTCCTCAACTTCAGTAGGGTTGTACCTTTTGTCCATTACTTATTTATTATTTAAGTTTTTTATTTAATATTAAGTCACATATCAAAGGAACAGGTCTTCCAGTTCCACCTTTTGGAGAACTTGACCATGCAGAGGCTGCAATGTCCATGTGCGCCCATTTATAGTCTTCTGCGAACTTTGATAAAAACGCAGCAGCATGAATTGTACCTGCTTCTCTACCACCGCCAATATTTGCTAAATCAGCAAAATTAGTCTTTGTACACGACTTATACTCATTCCATAATGGTAATTGCCACGCTCTGTCACCAGTTTCCTCTCCCGACTCAATTATCTTATCAGCAAGAAACTGGTTATTTGCCATAACGCCGCTAGCATGACTTCCTAAAGCAATCACAACAGCACCAGTAAGTGTTGCCATATCAATTACATAGGAAGGCTTATATCTTCCAACATATGTCAACGCATCTGCCAAAACCAATCTTCCTTCTGCATCAGTATTAAGAATTTCAATTGTTTGACCTGACATAGAAGTTACTACATCTCCTGGTTTTGTTGCTCTAGCAGAAGGCATATTTTCAGCACATGCCATAATACCAACCACATTTACGTCAGCTTTAATTCTTGCCAGCGAACACATAACACCAAAAACCGTTCCTGCTCCACACATATCCCATTTCATTTCATCCATACCAGAACTTGGCTTTAACGAAATACCACCTGTATCAAAAGTAATACCTTTTCCAACTAAGGCTACTGGCTTTTCATTTTTTTTGCCGCCGTTATATTCAATGATTATCATTCGAGGAGGTTCATCACTTCCCTTCGATACACTTAGATAAGAGCCCATTTTTAATCTAGCAAGATCTTTCTCATTAAGTGATTTAACTTTTAAACCTGAGTAATTTTTAACAGTATTTTTTACTATTTTTTCTATAAGTTTTGGTGTTGCATGATTTGCAGGCAAATCACCAAGATGTTTAGCAGTATTTACTCCTTCACCAACTGAAAATCCTCGTGCAACAGCAATTTTTGCTTTTTTGGTATCAGATGAAGATAGCTTTGCAGTAATTATGGTGACATTTCTTAACGAAACTTGGCTTGAAATTATGTCTTTACCAATTTTTTCAGTTTTAGCTGTTTTATTTTTTGTAGTAGAAAAAATATAAGCTCCTGATTCAATAGATCTTGAGATTGTTTCTAGAAACCAAAACTTATCTTTACCTTTCGGGTAATTTTGACCATCAAGTACAGCAAGATTTTTACAACCAATTGAATTTGCAATTTTTGCAATGTATTTATACTTGTTCAACCATAGGTATATGTCATCTTTTTCATTGAGGTCATTTATAAGAAGAATTTTTTTTGCTTTAACGCCTCCTAATGAAGAGATAATATGATTTTGGTTAGAGGGACTAATTGAATCTTTAATTGATCTAGAGATATAACCATTAGATTTTTTATCTAATTCTTTAAACTCAGGAGAAGCCAATATCTTTTTATTTACTGGTATAACAAGCAACTCGGCTAATACATTAGATAAAACTCCATCGCTAACATTTTTTAGAGTTATATTGTTCAGAACTTTATATGTCATTTTAATATCTCCTTTTTAATTCAATACTGGTAAGATGTTTATTGTAATGCATCAGAGTTCGCAAGGCATATATAAAAAGAACATTCTTTTAAAAAGCTTAAATCTTGAAGTTCTGCTGTCTTCAACTGGAGTCTTTTTAATTTTCTTTTTTTTGGTTGTTAGCTCAAGGTTTGTTGGTTATTTTGAGCAAGCATCCGAGGGCCTTATCGACCCTAGCCTTATCTTCAAAGTAGTAATACTAAGGTTCCCAGACTTTGTAACATTATTATTACCATTATCTTTTTTTCTAGGAGTTGTAATTACAATTAGTAGATTATATTCAGATAGAGAAATTTATGGCTACTTTGCAGGAGGTCTTTCTAATAATGACCTAATAAGATATTTACTTCCACAATCAATTGTTTTCTTTTTTATAACATTATCCCTTAGTGTATATATAGCGCCTTATACGAAAGAATTATCCAAAGAGATTCTTACTCAAGACACAATTCAAGAGCAGTTTGAATCAGTCAGACCAAATGAATTATTTTCTTTTAATGAAAATGAAGGATTTATTTATATCGAAGACAAAAAAAGTAATATTTTAGAGGACGTAGTTATTTTTATGCCAAATGATAATTACTCGTCTTTAATTATCTCAGAAAAACTTGAATACGAAGATTTGTCTTCAAAGATGGACTTAGATTTTAAAGATGGAGTTTTATATCAAGATATTTTTAATCAAAGTTCATCTTTAGTTTCATATTTTGGAGAGTTATCTATTCCAGTTGATAATTCTAAAAACTCTATTTCAGGGTTATCATTTAGTAAATTATTTGATTTTTCAATCAAGTCTTCAAAATCTCAAAACCAGTGGAATTTATCCATACCATTAACAATTTTTATTCTATTAATTTTTGCTGTAAATTTTTCAAAAGTAGAACCGCGGCAAGGAAGGCTTTCTGTATTAGTACCATCTATTTTTATATACATACTATATTTAAGCTTATTGATTTTGGCTAGAGACTCTTTTGATGGAAGCTTAACCTCTTCTCAAAACAACATCTGGTATGTGCACCTGACCTTTTTGTTATTTGCTATATTTTTAGTAATTAGAAAAAATTTAAATACCAATATTCGAACTATTTATACATTCTTTAATAATAATTATGTAAGAGTTTTTATATCTTTATTAATATTTTTAATTTTTTTATGGGTGATAGGATGATAAAGATATTTAATAAATATTTAATAAAAAGATCATTTTATTTTTCACTGAGTATTTTATTGATTTTTGGATTATTGGACTCAATATTTATTCTTATTTCTGAACTAGAAAAAAACTCATCAGATTACACTTTCCTTCACATATTAAAGTATGTAATTTTTTCAATGCCTCATAATTTACTTGATTTTGTTCAAGGTGCTTGTTTATTAGGAGTTATGCTTTCGCTTGGAATGTCTCATGAGGAGGGAAATCTTAATGTATTGAGGTCTGCAGGCAAGTCTCCACTTGAAATAGTTTTTACAAGTTCAATAGGAGCCCTAATTCTTGTTTTATCAATGCTATCACTAGACGAAATAGCGTTTAGGAAATTATATGTAAACGAAGAAGCTGAAAGAAATATTCTATTAAATAAAGAAATAAATTATGCAGATGAAATTAATTGGATTAAATCAGGAAACTCATTTTTGGGTTTTGAAAACATCGTAGATGAAAAAATTTTTAACGTTAACTTTTTTAAGCTTCAAGATAAAGAAGTTATTTATTCTGTAAAATCTGATGTTGCAACTATCAGTAACAATAAAATTATTTTTGACAAGGAGTCTACATATAAAAGTTTTATAGATAATGTTGATAAAAAGGATATTGAATTTTTTGAGATTCCAATTCAATCAAAAATTACTTTTAGCAATATTAAACATCTTGGATTATTTGAACTAAATTTTTATAGAAAGATATTTGATGGCAGCACAATTAAGAAAGATATTTTATTTAAGTCTCATATAGATAAGTCCTTTTATAGTAAAATTTTCTTACCAATTTCATCTTTAATCTTAATATTATTTTTTGGGTCATTTATATTCACTTCACTGAGAGACTCTACAATTGGAAATAGGGTGGTTGTATCTGTAGTAGGAGCTTTTATATATCAATTAATTCAAGACTTATCATCAGGTATATTTATTTCATATGGATTAACTACAATCTTAGGAATTATTCTTCCCTCAGTTTTACTAATAGTAGCAAGTATGATTTCTTTCAAAAAGATTTAAATTTTTTTATAAGAAGTTTTAGATAAATAATCACTCAAAGATAAATTATTTTTTGAGAAATATATTAATGCTAAAGGCAGTCCTGCCAATAAAATTGTAAAAATATTAGAAAAAAACCTAATACTAACTTTTTTCAATGTTATTTCGCCACCATCTGTACTATATATCTCAAAATTCCAAACAGCCATACCTAATGTCTTACCACCATTCATCCAAAAATAACCATAAAAAATCCATGTACTCAAAATAACAAGTAATGGTCCAACCCATTTTGTCTGAATAATGCCTCCATTGATCCATACAGCAAATGATCCAACAGCAAACCAAACTCCTAATAATAAAAATAAATCGTATACAGATGCTGCGATTCTTTTGATTGGATATACGATGTATGATTTATCATTCATTTTGGTATAGTACTAAATTATTAAAAAAAATAAATTGATATGAATACAACAACTGATTTTTTAGGACATCCAAAGGGTTTGTTTGTATGTTTTGCGACAGAGATGTGGGAGAGATTCTCTTACTATGGTATGAGAGCTCTCCTGATATTGTATTTAACAAAGCATTGGGAGTTTACAGACGCTACAAGTTATCTAATTTATGGAGCGTATACTTCTTTGGTATATATCATGCCAGTCTTTGGTGGCATGCTTGCTGATCAAATTTTAGGTTCAAAAAAAGCAGTCACTTATGGTGCGATACTATTGGTGTTTGGTCATTTAGGAATGACAGTTGAGAGTAATGAGCAAATATTTTACTTATCACTTGCTTTAATAGTATCTGGCGTAGGATTTTTAAAACCAAATATATCTACCATGGTTGGGGCATTGTATGAAGAGGGTGATCCAAGAAGAGATTCAGGCTTTACTATTTTTTATATGGGTATAAATATAGGAGCTTTTACTGCAACTCTTTTATGCGGTTATTTAGGAGAGCAAGTGGGATGGGCGTATGGATTTGGTGCAGCAGGAATTGGAATGCTGTTTGGGCTAATTATTTTCTTGTGGGGCCAAAAATATCTGGAAGGTCTTGCTGAGCCACCATCAAATAAATATCTACAAAAGATGAATGGAATAAGCTATGAGTCTTGGGCCTATATTTCAGGTATTTTTATGGTTTTGGTTACTTGGTTTTTAGTTCAAAACTCGCAACTAGTTGGTCAACTTTTGGGTGGTTTTGGAGCTATTTTTATCGGAGCATGGTTATTGTATGCACTATTTAGATGTGCTCCTGATGAGAGAGATCGATTAATTGTTGTTGGGATATTAATATTATTTTCTTTAATTTTTTGGGCGCTTTTTGAACAAGCAGGCTCATCTTTAAATATTCTTACTGATAGAGGTGTAAACAGAGTAATATTTGGTTGGGAAGTTCCCGCATCGATGTTTCAATCTTTGAATGCTGGCTTTATTTTTACTATAGCGCCATTATTCGCAATGCTTTGGATAGCACTTGCAAAAAGAAATATGGAACCATCTACACCAATTAAATTTTCAATTGGTATCATTCTTGTTGGACTAGGTTTTTTAGCTTTGGTTTATGGTATGAGATCATCTGAGGGTCTTCAAACAGGAGTCTTTTGGATAATATTGATTTATCTTCTGCATACCCTAGGTGAGTTATGTTTATCTCCTGTTGGATTGTCATCAGTGACTAAATTATCACCTCAAAGAATTGTTGGATTTATGATGGGAATGTGGTTTTTTGCATCAGCAGCTGGAAATTATGTTGCTGGATTAATTGCTAGAGCAACAGCGTCAGACTCGTCTGGAGTATCAAATGATGTATTTGATCTTACTCAAAAACAATCATTTATGGATGTTTATACTGATGTTGGGTTGATGGCAATTGGCTGTGGGATATTTCTAGCTATATTAACTCCTATTCTCAAAAAATTAATGCATGGCGCCAACTAAAAGAAAAAAAGATCCTGTTAAAAAGAATATGGATAAGTTCCACAAACCAAAAACCCATAAAGATAAAACAAAATATGATAGAAAGAAAAAATCTAAAGACTTTGATTCAAATTAATTAATATCTTTTCGTAAATATCTTTTAATTTCCAAAGATCATTAACGCTTACATGCTCATCAATTTGATGAATAGATTTATTTACAGGCCCAAGTTCAACAATTTCGGTATTCATTGCTGCAACAAAACGACCATCAGATGTTCCGCCTTTAGCATTTAATTCAGGCTTATATCCAGTTATTTCTTCTGATGAAGCACATACAATATCTTTGAAAAAATTATCTTTCGTATAATAAGGATTGCCATTTAAGTCCCAGCTTAATTCATAATCTAATTCAAGATCTTTTAATATTGATTCAAATTCAAATTTGAGACTATCTTCAGTTGACTCAGTTGAAAATCTAAAATTAAATGTTAACTCGAGTTCACCCGGCACTACGTTATGCGCTCCAGTTCCTGAACTTATATTAGATATTTGAAAACTTGTGGGATCAAAAGCTTCATTTCCATCATCCCAAACCTTGTTTTTTAATTTTGAAATTAAATCGCCCGATAATAATATTGGATTAATAACTTTTTCAGGATAAGCAACATGTCCTTGTTTGCCGAAAATTTTTAGGCAACCACCCAGGGAGCCTCGTCTGCCAATTCTTGCACAATCTGCGACTTTTTCACTTGAAGTAGGCTCACCAACTAAACAAAAATCAATAATTTCATTATCTTCAATCATTTTTTCAATAATTTTGTCAATAAACCCATCTTTTGATGTACCTTCTTCATTTGAGGTGAGCAAGATAGCTAATTTAAAATTTAGTTTTTCATTTGTATTAATAAAATCTTTTGCTGCCTCAATGAAAGCAGCTACTGAGGATTTCATATCTGCAGCGCCCCTACCATATAGCACATCTCCTTCAATTGTCGCTGAGAAGGGGGGATAGCTCCATTTTTCCTCAGGCCCACTAGGCACAACATCGGTATGGCCTAAATAACAAAAAAGTTTTCCAGAATTTCCTATAGTTGCATAGAGATTTTCAACATTTTGATAATTAATTCTTTCGCATTTGAAATTAAGTTTCTTTAATTCATTCTCAATAAGATCAAAGCAACCCATATCAGATGGAGATATAGATTTGATTCGTATTAGTTTTTGAAGAAGTTCAATCATTTTTATGAAGTATTTTATTTAAAGAAGATTTAGATTTGTTTGTTTTTGCAACTACTTTTCCAGATAAAGAATCGCGCATGTATAGAAGGTTTGATTTACCAGATAGTTCTCTAGCCTTAAGAATGATCTCTTTATTATCATCCTTATCAATTACATTTATCTTAGTTCCCGCAGTAACATATAATCCAGCCTCAACTATGCAGTTATCACCTAAGGAAATCCCAATTCCAGAATTTGCACCTAAAAGACAATTTTTACCGACAGAAATTTTAGTATCATTTCCTCCTGATAAAGTTCCCATTGTGCTTGAGCCTCCACCAAGATCAGAATTATCGCCAATAACTACTCCTGCAGATATCCTCCCTTCGATCATAGCTTTACCTAGAGTTCCTGCATTAAAGTTTACAAAACCTTCATGCATTATTGTTGTTCCCTCACCTAGGTATGCTCCAAGCCTTACTCTACTTGCATCAGCGATTCTAACTTTCTTAGGAATAATATAATCCGTTAGACATGGAAATTTATCTAGTGACCTGATAAATAAATCATTATTTCCACATTTTGACTCATTTAATTTCATTTCTATTTCATTAATTGAAATTGGCCCTTTGTTTGTCCATACCACATTTGGTAAGCATTCAAATAATCCATCTAAATTAATGGTATTTGGCAAAACAAACTTATTTGATATTAAATGCAGTTTAAAATACGCGTCAGAAATTTTATTTATTGGTTTATCAAGATCGCTCTTTGTCCATTCAAATTTTAATATTTCTTGAGTACCTGAATTAACTTGAAGTGTTTTATACTCAGTTTTTTGTTCACCAAATTCTATGTTTGGAAAATATACGTCAAGCATTTGACCTGATTCCGAAATAGTAGCAATACCTTCTCCATAGATCTTCATTTTTTAAACCACTTTTTTTAATTCTGAAATAATTTTCTTAATCTTATAACTTGGTACCAATTTATTGTTGAAATTTTCAATTTCAAAAGTATCTTCAACTCTCTCACCTAGAGTATTAATTCTTGCAGAGTAAATTGAAACCTTATTTTCAAGAAATACCTTAGCAATATTAGCTAGCAAGCCGGAACTGTCAACTGTTTCAATAGTAATTAAATTTCTATTTTTATCAAAATTAATAGATTCATTAATTTTTATATTTTTTTCAAATCTTGTATTTTTTTTCTTTAGTGATTGCATCTTAGAGGCCCAATCTTCTTTATTGAAATTTTTTTCAATCTTTGTACAAAGCTCAGTTAACTCAGATTTATTTAGGGTTCTATCATGTCGAGAATATTTTGTAATAAAAGTATTTGCTGCAAGTTTATTATTTTCAGATGAAAAAATATTTGCATCTATTATTTCAAGACCGCTATGCTCAAGTATCTTTACTGATTTATAGAAAAGTCCTGGCGAATCTTCAACCTTAATAAATATTTCAATAAGATCATCAAATTTTCTTTTACTCCCAACAATAAGTTTATTATTTTTATTCTTTATAATTAACTCTGACTGCCATATAAGAGACTTTGATGAATGTTTATTGAAGTAACTATCTTCAAAATTTTTAAAATATTTCTTTATTAACAGCTTTTGATCTTTATTTTTAAAATTATTAATAACATTTTTTTGTCTATCAAGAGACATTTGAGAAGATGCCTTTACGGGCTCCTTATTAATCTTTGATCTTGTAAGTAAATAAAGATCTCGTAATAGTTGATGTTTCCAACCATTCCATAATGCAGGATTTGTTGCTCTAATATCATTGATTGTAAGCAGATATAAATAGTTAAGTTTTTCATCTTGCTTAACCTCTGCTAAAAATTCACTAACTGTATTTGGATCGGCAATATCTTTTTTTTGAGATATGGATGACATTATTAGATGTTTTTTAACAAGCCAAGATATTAAACTTGCATCTGTAACAGACATTCCTAGTCCTTTTGCAAATCTGAAACTTGATTTTGCACCAATTTCTGAGTGATTTCCTCCTTTGCCTTTGCCAAGATCATGAAATAAACCTGCAATATACAGAATTTCAATTTTTGGTAATTTATTTATTAATTCATGCTCTAACTCAAACCCAGGCTGCTTGTTTAATTTCATTTGCCTCATGTTTCTAACAACTTTAAATGTATGTTCATCCACTGTGTAAACATGAAATAAATCAAATTGCATTTGACCTATAACACTATCAAACTCAGGAATATACTTTTGCAATACTCCTATCGATTTCATTGTTCTGAGTATTGAGGATAGATTGTATTTAGATTTGAGTATTTCTAAAAATTGATTGGCATAGTGCTCGTTTCTTCTGAACTCCTTATCAATTAAACTTATATTTTTTCTAATTAGAGACTTAGTTTCAGTATCAATCGAATTTATAATTTTGCTCTTGCCAATTTCAATAAATATTTCAAATATCAAGCTTTTATTATTTTTTAGGTTAATATTTTGAATACCAATTTTATTTTTATATTTGTGAATACCTTCAATTTTTTTAAAAAAGCTCTTTCTGGGATATTTTTCATTATATTTTTCGTAAACAATTTCATTGAAATATGAGAGTGAAGAAGCCATTTCATAAAATTTTTTCATCATCATTTCTACAGACTTCTTTGTAGTTCTTTTGCCAAGTTTTGCTTTTTTAGAAATTTCAATCTGAGCTTCAAAATCTAATCTATTTTTATTTGTGGATATGTTAGTAGCAAATCTTAAAGATTTAATGAAGTTATATGCATCAATTGCATTATTTAGTTCTCCATTGAATATTCTCGACTTTGAAATTTCATTAACTGATTTCAAATCAAAACAATGCTGAAGAATCCATAATGCAGATTGAAAATCTCTTAGTGTTCCAGGAGATTCTTTTAAATCAGGCTCTAAATTATAAGCTGTAGAAAAAAATTGACTATGACGCTGTTGTTGCTCAACATATTTTGCATTATAGAAATTATTTTTAGTCCAAAGTGTTGATAGAGCATAATTTATTTTTTTATCCATTTCATTTGTTGAAATGATAGGGCGCCTTGTTAAATACGACGTATATTCTTTTAAATCTGATTTTGATATTTTTTTAATATCTGAAATTGTCCTAACGGAATGACCAACCTTATATCCTTGATCCCATAAAAAAGAAATAAATTCTTCAAGATTTTTAAAATCTTTTGGTTTATTTTTTTCCACAATTGATATGTCAATGTCAGAGATTGGAAAAATTTCTTTTCTACCAAAACCCCCGTTGGCATATATGACGAAATTTCTATCAAGTTTTAGTTTTAGAAATTTATTTTTAATTTCTTTTTCAACTTCGTTGGTATATTTCTTAAGAAATTTATTAACCTTTGATGGTTTTAAATAAATTTCTGGGAAGTTTTTATAGAATTCATTATTAATTCTTGAAACCTTATCTTTCATTAAAATTCGTCATTTCTTTTTGTTAAAATTTCTGAACCAGTTTTAGTCACTGCAATAGTATGCTCCCATTGAGCAGAATTTCTTCCATCTTTAGTTTCCACCGTCCATCCATCATTAAGAGTTTTGCAGTATTTTGTACCTTGATTAATCATTGGTTCTATAGTGAAACACATGCCTTCTTTTAGCTGTATACCTGTTCCAGGCTTTCCATAGTGAAGGATCTGAGGTTCTTCATGATAAATTTTTCCGATACCGTGACCGCAGTAGTCCTCAACAACACTATAGTAATTTTTTTCAGCATGTTTTTGGATGGCATTTCCAATGTCTCCAAGATATGCGCCTGGTTTTACAGCCTCGATACCTTTGTAAAGACATTCTTGAGTGATTTGAACTAATCTTTGGTTATGTGGAGCACATTTACCTACAAGAAACATCTTTGATGTATCTCCATGCCACCCATCTTTTATGACTGTCACATCAATATTAAGAATATCTCCATCTTTAAGGAATTTTTCACTGTTAGGTATACCATGACAAATAACCTGATTTATGCTCGAACAAATAGTTTTCTCATATCCTTTGTATCCAACATTTGCTGGTATGGCGTTTTGAACATTAACAATGTGATCATAACAAAGCTTATCAAGCTCACCAGTAGAAACTCCAGGTTTGACGAAGGGGGTAATCATTTCAAGAACTTCAGCTGCTAATTTGCCAGCTATTCTCATTTTTTCAATGTCCTCAAAATTTTTTATCGAAATATTCATTTTTTTTCATTTTTGTATAGACATTAGATAACTTAATCTATAAAGTACAATTTTAATGTCAGCCTATAATTTTAGCTCATTAAAACAAAAAAATTCTTTTAATAGTCTCCCTAAAATTTTCTCTAAATTTAATCTTTCTAAGGTGCAATTCTAATGTCATTTAAAGCCATATTAGCATTTGAAGACGGTAGTGTATTCTATGGAAAGGGGTTTGGGAAAGAAAAATATGATGTTGGTGAGCTTGTATTTAATACATCTATGACGGGCTACCAAGAAATTGTTACAGATCCCTCATACAAAAAACAAATAATTACTTTCACACATCCACATATTGGAAATACCGGTGTAAACAAGGAAGATAATGAATCAAAAACTATTCATGCCTCAGGAATGGTAGTTAAAAACTTTTGTGACAAACCAAGTAATTGGAGGTCAAAAGCCACTTTGGGCGAATTTTTAAAAAAAAATGAAGTTATAGGGATATCAGAAGTTGATACAAGGGAAATAACAACAATTTTAAGAAAAAAAGGAGCAATGAATTGTTGTATTGCATCGCTTTCAGTAATTTCTGATAAAGAAGCTGTTGCAAAAGCAAAGGCATTTGAAGGTCTAAAAGGAATGGATTTAGCAAAAGTTGTCTCCACAGATAAAGAATATAAATGGAATGAGGGAGTTTGGCCTGAGAATAATAAATTTAATGATGAATATCCTGTAATAGCTTACGACTATGGCATTAAAGAGAATATATTAAGACTTTTAAGTGAGCACGTTGGATCTGTAAAAGTTGTAAATGCCAAAACTCCATTCGAAGAAATTATTAAATATAATCCAAAAGGTATATTTTTATCTAATGGTCCGGGAGATCCAGAGCCTTGTGATTATGCTATAGAAAACATTAAAAAATTTCTAGAAAATAAGATTCCAATTTTTGGTATCTGTCTTGGTCATCAATTATTAGCTCTTGCTGGTGGGGCTAATACTTACAAAATGAAATTTGGTCATCATGGAGCAAATCACCCTGTTCAAGACATGGCCTCCAAAGATGTTTTTATTACTAGCCAAAATCATGGCTTCGCAGTAGATGAAAACACTTTACCTAAAAATATTAAAGTTACTCATGTATCTTTATTTGACAAATCACTTCAAGGCATTGAATTTATGGATAGGCCGGCATTTAGTTTCCAAGGGCATCCTGAGGCGAGTCCTGGTCCTCAAGAGATACAGATACTTTTTGAAAAATTTAGTTCTATGGTAAAAGAGTATGCCAAAACGTAAAGATATTTCTTCAATTTTAATAATAGGTGCGGGTCCAATCATTATTGGGCAAGCATGTGAATTTGATTATTCTGGTGCACAAGCATGCAAAGCTCTTAAAGAAGAAGGATTCAGAGTAATTTTAGTAAATTCTAATCCCGCAACTATAATGACTGATCCACTCTTAGCTGATGCAACATACATTGAACCAATTCATTGGGAATCTGTTGAAAAAATAATTGAGAAGGAAAAGCCAGATGCAATCTTACCAACTATGGGAGGACAAACTGCTTTAAACACTGCCTTAACTTTAGATAAAAAAGGCGTGCTCAAGAAACATAATGTTATCTTAATTGGGGCAAATAGAACTGCAATTGATAAAGCTGAAGATAGACAGCTTTTTGATGAAACTATGCAGTCAATTAATTTGGAAACACCCGCATCTGGTATTGCTCATTCAATGAGTGACGCATTGGAAGTTCAAGAAAAAATAGGATTTCCATGCATCATAAGACCTTCATTCACTATGGGTGGAACTGGCGGGGGGATTGCTTATAACATCTCAGAGTTTAAATCTATATGTGAGAAAGGGCTCGAATTATCTCCAACAAATGAACTTTTAATTGATGAGTCTTTAATTGGGTGGAAAGAGTACGAAATGGAAGTTGTCAGAGATTGTGAGGATAATTGCATAATCGTTTGCTCAATCGAAAACTTAGATCCTATGGGAATCCATACTGGAGACTCAACAACCATAGCTCCTGCTCAGACTCTTACTGATAAAGAATATCAGATCATGAGGAACGCATCTTTTAAAATTTTAAGAGAAATCGGTGTAGATACTGGTGGGTCAAATGTTCAATTTGCTATTAATCCAGATAATGGAAAAATGGTTGTAATCGAAATGAATCCTAGAGTGAGTAGGTCTTCTGCTCTTGCATCAAAAGCAACTGGATTTCCTATCGCAAAAGTTGCAGCGCTTTTATCTGTAGGTTATACCCTTGATGAACTAAAGAATGATATTACAGGAGGATTAACTCCAGCATCTTTTGAACCAAGTATTGACTACATCGTTACAAAAATACCTAAATTTGCTTTCGAAAAGTTTCCTCAAGCAAGTCCAAAACTTACAACACAAATGAAGTCAGTTGGAGAGGTGATGTCTATTGGATCAAACTTTCAAGAATCATTTCAAAAAGCTCTATGTAGTATGGAGGAAGGATTAAACGGATTAAACTCATTACGCAATAATGGATCTTTTCCATCAGATGACGAAATAAAAAGTGAGTTAACAATTCCAGGCCCAAAAAGAATTTTTTATGTGGCTGATGCAATGCGAAAAGGTTGGGATCTAAACAAAATATATTCACTGACAAAAATCGATTATTGGTTCTTAGATCAAATTAAGGAATTAATTGATATTGAAGATGAGCTAAAAGAAACTAATATTTCAAATCTATCTAAAGAGTATTTACAAAACGTTAAAGAAAAAGGATTTTCTGACAATAGAATAGCAGAGTTACTTGATACAAATGAATCAAAAATTAGGCAAATCAGGAAAAAAAATAATGTAATGCCTATTTTTAGAAGAGTTGATACTTGTGCAGCAGAATTCGCTACATCAACATGCTACATGTATTCTTCTTATGGAGGTAGTTGTGAGAGTAACCCTACCAAAAATAAGAAAATTCTTGTCCTTGGAAGTGGCCCCAATAGAATTGGTCAAGGAATTGAGTTTGATTATTGTTGCGTTCATGCATCTATGGCGATGCAGGAGGAGGGATATGAATCAATAATGGTGAATTGTAACCCTGAAACCGTATCAACTGACTATGATGTTTCTAATAGGCTGTATTTTGAGCCAATCACTGCAGAAAAGATCTTGGATATCATTGATATTGAAAAACCAGAAGGAGTTGTTATTCAGTTTGGAGGCCAAACACCTTTGAAACTTGCAGATGTTTTATCTGAAAATGGAGTTAATATCTTAGGCACAAATGTTGACGCAATTGATAGGTCTGAAGATAGAGAAAGATTTCAAGAATTAGTAAATAAATTAAATTTAAAACAGCCCTCAAATGCTACTGCAAAAAATGTTGAGGAAGCACTTGTAAAAGCTGATGAAATTGGATTTCCAATTGTTGTAAGGCCATCTTATGTATTAGGTGGAAGAGCAATGCAACTGGTTAATAATTTAAAAGAGCTTAATCAGTACTTAAATGAAGCAGTAGAAGTTTCTAATAGCAAACCTATTCTTTTAGATAGTTATCTTACAGATGCAATTGAAGTTGACGTAGATGTTGTATCAGATGGAAAAAATATTGAAATTGGTGGGATATTACAACATATTGAACAAGCTGGAATTCACTCTGGTGACTCTGCATGTTCTCTACCGCCATATAGCTTATCAAGCACAGTACAGGACATCATGAAAGAGCAAGCCATTGATATAGCAAAAGAATTAGAAGTTATAGGTTTAATGAATATTCAATACGCTGTCAAGGATGAAAATGTTTTTATTATTGAAGTTAATCCTCGGGCATCAAGGACTGTTCCCTTTATTTCTAAAGCAATAGGTCACTCTCTTGCAAAAGTAGCCTCCAAAGCAATGATAGGCAAAAGTTTAATACAACAAAAATTTTCTTCAAAACTTCCAAAAGATCTTTCTTTTGTAAAAGAAGCTGTTATGCCGTTTGATAAATTTCCTCATGTCGATCCTATTCTTGGTCCTGAAATGAAATCAACAGGTGAAGTTATGGGCATTGGTCCAAATTTTGGTGAGGCATATGCAAAAGCTCAAAAAGGAGCTAACAAGATTCTTAGACGATCTGGTGTGGTATTTATAAGTGTGAAAGCATCAGATAAAAAATATCTTGATAAATTTGTACCTGAAATAATAAATGCTGGATTTGAAATTGTAGCAACATCCGGAACTTCCGAATATATTAAAAAACTTGGTTTTAATGTAAAAACCATCAATAAGGTAACTGAGGGAAGGCCTCACATAGTAGATAGCTTGCTTAATAATGATATTGACTTGGTGATCAACACGACAGAAGGCTCACAATCAATTGAAGACTCAGCATCAATTAGACAAAGTGCTTTAAGAAACAAAATTTTCTGTACAACAACAATGTTTGGCGCATTTGCAATTATCGATGCATTCAAAAGCAAAGAAGAGAATTGGACTTACAGCACGTTACAAGAAATAAATAATTGATTCATTAAAATTGATATAATGCTTGCATGAGCAGAGTACCTATTACCAAAGATGGTGAGATTTCTATAAAAGAAAAGCTTTCAAATCTTAAGTTTGTTGAAAGACCTCAGATATCGCAAGCTATTGCTGAAGCAAGAGCACATGGAGATCTTAAAGAAAATGCTGAGTATCATGCTGCAAAAGAATTACAAGGTTTAGTAGAGGCCAAGATAAGTGAGATGGAAAGCGCATTAGCTAATGCCCAGGTAATTGATGTAAAAGAAATTCCTGAAACTGGCAGAGTTATTTTTGGTTCAACAATTAAAGTTTATGATATCGAGCAAGACAATGAAGTCGTTTATAAAATTGTTGGGAATCTTGAGTCTGATCCTGAAAAAGGACACATATCAATTGATACCCCAATTGCAAAAGGATTGGTTGGTAAGTTTGTTGATGACGAAATTAAGATTAATACTCCTTCAGGTGACCTCCACTACGAAATCATAGAAGTTAAACACATCTAACTTTATGCATGCAGACAATTGGGCTCAAAAAGCAAAAAAAAAGGGCTATCGTTCAAGAGCTGTCTTTAAATTAGAAGAAATTTTAAAAAAAACAAAAATAATAAATTACTCAAATGTTCTTGATCTTGGGTCCTCTCCAGGAGGATGGTCAGAATACATAATCAAAAAATATCCAACTTCAAAAGTTTATGCAATTGATATCATAGACATGGAACCAATAGACGGAGTTACCTTTTTCAAAGATAGTATTGAAAATTTATATAATTTAGAAGAAATATTAAAATTAAAAGGTTGTTTTAAACTTGTAATTTCAGATATAGCCCCAAACTTAAGTGGCATAAGTGCAGTTGATAGTGAAAATATTCTTAATTTGAATATGCTCACTGTAAAGATTGCTAATGATTTTTTAGATTCAAGTGGTTCAATGATAATGAAAACTTTTCAAAATAGTAACTTAAAAACTTTACGAAAAAATATGGAATTATCTTTTAAGTTAGTTCAAACTTATAAGCCTGCTGCTTCAAAAAAACAATCAGGTGAAATTTACCTGTATGGAGTAAAATAAGATATGAATAGTTTTATGAGAAATTTAGTTGTATGGGTGGTTCTAGGATCTCTCATGGTTTATGTTTTTAATAACATTGAGAATTCATCAGCTAGAGAACAGATTAGTTATAGCCAGTTTAAACAAGAAGTTCTATCAGACAGGGTTGCTAAGGTAGTCTATAAAGGCGATCAAATGACTATTATTGGAGATCGTTTAGATGGTTCAAAATTTGAAACTACTCATCCTATTTTTAAGAGAGATGAAGCAGTCGAAAATGCAATTGAAGAAAATGGCATTATTGCTGTTTATGAAAAAATAGAACAACCCTCATTATTTTCTCAATTACTTGTTGGAGCATTTCCAATAATTCTTTTGTTAGCGATATTTTTCTTTTTTATGCGTCAAATGCAAGGTGGCATTTCTGGAAAGGGTGGACCTATGTCTTTTGGTCGAAGTAAAGCTAAATTAATGGAAGGCGGAAAAGTCAAAACTACATTTAAGGACGTTGCAGGTTGTGAAGAAGCTAAACAAGATGTTCAAGAACTTGTAGACTTTCTTAAAGATCCAACTAAATTTCAGAAACTTGGTGGTAAGATTCCAAGGGGTGTTTTAATGGTTGGCCCTCCAGGTACTGGAAAAACTTTAATTGCTAGGGCAGTTGCTGGAGAGGCTAAAGTCCCATTCTTTACTATTTCTGGTTCAGATTTTGTTGAAATGTTTGTTGGTGTTGGTGCATCAAGAGTAAGAGATATGTTTGATCAGGCAAAAAAACAATCTCCTTGTATTGTTTTTATTGATGAAATTGATGCTGTAGGTAGACATAGAGGGGCAGGTCTAGGTGGCGGTCATGACGAAAGAGAACAAACACTTAACCAATTACTTGTTGAAATGGATGGTTTTGAAGGTAATGATGGCGTTATTGTAATAGCTGCTACAAATAGACCAGATGTTCTAGATCCAGCACTTCTAAGGCCTGGAAGATTTGATAGGCAAGTAGTTGTTGATTTACCAGACATTCGTGGCAGAGAAGCAATCTTAAAAGTTCACATGAGAAAGGTTCCTCTTGCTTCAGATGTTGACCCACTAGTAATTGCTAGAGGTACCCCTGGATTTTCGGGAGCAGACCTTGCAAATTTAATTAATGAAGCAGCTCTTTTTGCCGCTAGATATTCTGATAAAAAAATTGATCAGTCGCATCTTGATTTAGCTAAAGACAAAATAATGATGGGAGCTGAAAGAAAATCAATGATATTAAGTGAGGAGCAAAAGAGAATTACCGCATATCACGAAGCTGGACACGCAATCGTTGGTAGGTTGTGCCCGACTCATGATCCTGTCTATAAAGTCACAATTATTCCAAGAGGAAGAGCATTGGGAGTAACAATGTTTTTACCTGAAGAAGATACCTATATGCAAAGTAAAGAATATCTGCTTGGAAGAATAGCTACTTTATTTGGTGGCAGAATTGCTGAAAGTATCATTAACGGTAATCAGGGTATCACAACTGGAGCATCAAATGATATTGAAGTAGCAACAGGTATTGCAACGAATATGGTAACCAAATGGGGTTTTTCTGATGCACTAGGTACCATTAAATATGGGGAAGATGAGGGCAGTCCTTTCTTGGGAAGGTCTGTTTCAAATCCTCCGCCTATAAGAAGCGATCAAACTTCAAAATTAATAGACTCAGAAGTCAAAGCTATAATCGATTCATGCTACAAAAGAGCTGAAAAATTGTTAAAACAAAATTTAGATAAGCTCAATGTGATGGCTGATGCACTCTTAAAATATGAAACAATAGATGCTGATCAGATCGATGACATTATGGCTGGTGCCACTCCAAGAGAACCAAAGGGATGGTCAGATGATGATCAACCTAAGGGTAAGTCATCTAAAAAAACTTCAATCAAAGGTGCTGCTGAAGAGTTATAATTCTTTCTGATGAACCTAAAATTTGGCACTGACGGTATAAGGGGACCCGTTGAGAGCATAATAACACCCGAAGCTTGTTTGAAAATAGGCCATGCAACAGGTCTAGTCATGAAAGACCTTGGTTGGGACACTGTTGTTATTGGCAAGGACACGAGAGTCTCAGGTTACATGTTAGAGTCTGCACTACAGGCAGGTTTTATAGCTGCTGGTGTTAATGTAAATCTTCTTGGTCCAATTCCTACACCTGGAGTAGCTTATTTAACTAAAACATTAAGAAATAAGTTTGGAGTTGTCATAAGCGCTTCACACAATGATTTTTTAGATAATGGAATTAAAATTTTTAATGAAGATGGCGAAAAGATTTCAAGAGACATCGAAAAAAAAATTGAAAAATATTTATCTTCAAACTTATCTCCTGTTGAAACTTCTCAAATAGGAAAAGCATATAGATTCGATGAGTCCGGACCAAGGTATATTGAATTTTGTAAATCAACTGTCCCTTCCGAAATTTCTTTTTCTTCGCTTAGGATAGTTGTTGATTGTGCGAATGGGGCTTGTTATAAAGTAAGCCCAGAAATATTCGAAGAATTAGGAGCTGAAGTAATTGCAATTGGCAATGAACCAGATGGTTATAACATTAATCAAAACTGTGGTTCTACTCATCCAGAATTAATTAAAGAAGCTGTAATTGAACATAGAGCTGATTATGGAATATCTTTAGATGGTGATGGAGACAGAGTCATTCTTGTAGATGAAAAAGGTAATATTCTTGATGGTGATGATCTTCTCTACATAATAGCTTTTGCTAATCCAAATAGGACTGGACCCTGGTCAGGTGTTGTTGGTACTCATATGAGCAACCTTGGCTTTGAAGAAGGTATAAAAAAACTTGGTTATAAGTTTGTAAGAGCTGATGTTGGTGACAAATATGTCAGCGAAATGTTATCAAACAAGGGTTGGTTACTCGGAGGTGAAGCATCAGGACATATTATATGTAAAGATCTTGTTAGTACTGGAGATGGTACTATTGCCGCTTTAAAGGTGATTTCTTCATTGTTGCTTCTTGAAAAGAAACCAAGTGAGGTTTTGCTAAATTACACAAAAATACCTCAAATTAACACGGCTGTAAAAGTTAAAAATAAAGATATTATTAATGATAAAGAACTCAAATCATTAATATCAGAAATTGAGTCTGATTTGACTGTTGGTAGAGTTCTTGTAAGGCCATCAGGTACAGAGCCGAAGATAAGAATTATGATAGAGGCTTCTGAGGAAAAGGTTGCTAAAAAGTTTGCAAATGACATTAAAAAAATTATTGAGTCAAAAAGTTAGATGATTGTTGCTAATTGGAAATGTAATGGAAGCAAAGCCATGATAAATGAATGGACCAATAATTTTTTAACAAATTATGTTGAAATGAAGAAATTATTTATTGGCATAGCACCTCCTTCAATTTATATAGAAAGTATTCTCGACACTAAGCTTAGTAAGCTAGAAGAAATAAATATAGGATCTCAAGACATAGATATTTCATCTGGCGCAAGAACAGGAGCAATTTCTTATGAAATGATTTTAGATTTTGATTGTAAGTTTTCAATCATTGGTCATTCTGAAAGAAGACAATTTTTTAATGAAAACAATCATGAAATAAAACAAAAGATTTTAAAAATTGCGAATAAAACATTAACTATTTTATGTGTTGGTGAAACCGAAGAAGAAAACAAGAATGATCAAACTAAAGATGTTTTAAAAAGACAATTAGAAGTAATTAAGGACATTGAATTTAATGATTCATTAGTAATAGCTTATGAGCCAGTTTGGGCGATTGGAACTGGAAATACACCAACCCCAGATAAAATTAATGAAATTCATAAATTCATTAAAGATGTTGTACAATCCTATTCAGATAATTCTGCAATTCCTATGGTTTTATATGGCGGAAGTGTAAATGAGGAGAATGCTGAAAACTTTTTTAAAGAAGAATCTGTTGATGGTGCTTTAATTGGGGGGGCTTCTTTAGATGGCAGACAATTTGCTAATATTATTAATATTTTTAATGGAATAAACTTAAAATGATTACTTTTTTAACAGTACTAAGTGTTCTTCTAGCAATAGTAATTGTTGCAATAGTTCTTCTTCAGCAGGGTAAGGGTTCTGATCTTGGCTCAGCATTTGGAGGAGGTTCTTCAAACTCAATGTTTGGTGCGTTAGGTCCTTCAGGTTTTTTAGGAAGGCTAACATACATAATCGTTGCAATATGGCTAATCTTATCATTCTTGTTAGCTTACTTATTAAAAAATGAGAATACAGAGGTTATCTTCGATACTCCTCTCATCGAAGAGGCAATAAACGAAGGTTTATCTGACGAAATACCTATAGAATAATATTATGGTGCCGAAGGCGGGACTTGAACCCGCACGAGTTTTCACTCACTAGCCCCTCAAGCTAGCGTGTCTACCAATTCCACCACTTCGGCTTAAAAGAGCGAAATTATAGCAATATTATCTCTCATCTAATACAAAATTAACTTGACCAATTAGAGTTACTTTCATAAACTTCATGTTCGCTGCGTTGCGGGGTGGAGCAGTCTGGTAGCTCGTCGGGCTCATAACCCGAAGGTCGTTGGTTCAAATCCAGCCCCCGCTACCACAGTTAAATAATTTTTTGTGGGGCATATGCCCTTTTTTTGTATAAAAAATATGAATATAGACGATTTTAAAAATATTATTGAACCGGTAATAAATAGAAATAACTGCTTATTGTGGGGAATTGAAATTTTAAGAGGCAAGAAAAAAAATACTCTAAGAGTTTTTATTGACTCAAATAATAATAATGTTGATATTAATGATTGCGAGAGTATCTCAAGAGACCTTAATTATGAACCTCAAATCGATTTGAATTTAGGTGAAGATTATATTCTTGAGGTTTCAACACCCGGTATAGACAGAAAATTTTTTGATATTAAGCAATTAAAAGATTATGTTGGCCAAGATCTAGATATTAAAACAAAAAGCATTTATGAAGGCAGGAGAAAGTTTATTGGTAAATTAATTGAGAGTGACGATTCAAAACTGACTATTGTAAAGTCTGATAATTCTGAGGAAATAATATTTAAGTTTTCTGATATCGACTTATGTAGGTTAAAACCAGATTATAATAACTTATTAAAGGAATATTCTTATGGAGAGTAATGAAATTTTGGCAGTTGTTGATTCAGTCTCAACAGAAAAGGGCCTTGAAAAAGATGTAATTTTTAAAGCAATTGAAGTTGCAATTGCATCAGCTTCGCAAAGACATTTTCATGAAGATGCAGATTTGTATGTCTCAATAAATAGAGATACTGGAGAATATACAACACATAGAAATTGGATAGTCTTTGATGAGTCTAATGAGGAATATCATCATGAGACACATATAACTGAGGAGGAATCAAATTTATCAGTAGGAGAAGTTTACTCTAAACAACAGGATAATATTGAGTTTGGCAGGATTGAGACTCAAGCTGCTAGACAAGTTATGCTTCAAAAAGTAAGAGAAGCTGAAAGAGAGAAGATTGTCGAACAATTTAGATCTCAAAACAATAAGCTTGTATCTGGTTCAGTTAAAAGAGTCACTAGAGATAATATAATCGTGGATATCACTCATGAGGCTGAGGCACTCTTACCACGAGATAAATTAATGCCTGGTGAAATTTACAAAATTAATGACAGAATCAGAGCAGTTCTTCAAATTATCGAGGTTGAAGGTCGTGGCCCTCAACTTATGTTGAATAGATCTTGCCCTGAAATGGTAACTGAACTTTTTAACATTGAGGTTCCAGAAATAAATGAAGATGTTATTGAAATAAGAGGAATAGCAAGAGATGCTGGGTCAAGATCAAAAATTGCAGTAAAAACAAATGATGGTCGAATTGATCCTGTAGGTGCTTGTGTTGGTATGAGAGGGTCTAGGGTTCAAGCTGTATCATCAGAGCTAGGCAATGAAAGGATTGACATAATCATTTATGACGATAATCCTGCTCAACTTGTTATAAATGCACTTTCTCCAGCAAAAGTTGAATCTATTGTAATGGATGAGGACTCTAGATCAATGGATATTGCTGTTAATGAGGATAATTTAGCCTTAGCAATTGGGTCTAGAGGCCAAAATATAAGACTTGCATCAAGATTAGTTGGATGGGATCTCAATATTATTAGTAACGAAGAAGCTGAAGCAAAAGTTAAAGTTGATGAAACAGAATTTTTAGCTAAGATCATTGATACTCTTGAAGTTAAGGAAGAAGTTGCAGAAAAAATAATATCTTCCGGCTTTTTATCATTTGATGAAATTGCTTATGCAGAAGATTCAAAATTAAAAGAGTTTATTGAATCAGATGAGGAAGTTTTAAGAATTAAATCAGCTTCAGAGGACGCGGCACTTCTTGAAGCCATGGGCGCAGTGACTGAAGAAGAAGATAATGTTGAATCATTATCAGATTTGAATCTTGATGAAGACAACATAGCTAAATTATCTAATAAAGGTATTAAAAATAAAGATGATTTAGCAGAGCTTTCAATTGATGAACTGCAAGAAATAATTGAAATTTCTTCAGATGATGCTTCAAAAATGATTATGAAAGCAAGAGAATATTGGTTTAACGAATAGGTTGATATTTTGGCTGTAACAGTAAAAGATTTTGCTAAAACTTTAAAGATTCCAGATAAAGCTCTGATTGAAAGAATGCAAAAAGCAGGCTTAAGTCACTCAAAGAGTTCTGATGAGATAACTCCAAGTGATAAACAAGCGCTCTTAAAATTTCTTAAAGGTACTAAAACATCTTCTTCTAAATCTGTAACTTCAGAATCTGGTGTAAAAGTTACTTCGAGAGGTAAGGCTTCCTCCATTCAATCATCAAATAAAAGTTATTCAGATAATATTGAGGCAAAGAGAGCTGCTGCCTCAGAACAATTAAAAGAACAACAGATTAAAAGACAAGAGCAGTTAAAAGAAGCCGTAAAAGAAAAGCAAGCCCAAAAGAAAAAGAAAACAGTAAGGACTAAAAAAGAACCTCAACAGGAAAAGGTAGATGTAAAAGATCAGTTATCAAGTGCAGTCAATGCATTTAAGAAAAAAGAAGAAAATCTTTTTGATGACCAACATCAGTTTGAGGCTCCAACTGAATTCATAAAAAAAGACATAGAAATTCCAGAAACCATAAATGTTGGTGAACTAGCAAAGTTAATGGCAGTTAAAGGTGGTGAAGTTGTTAAGAATCTTATGTCACTGGGAGTGGTTGCAACAATAAATGATGTAATTGATCAAGAAACTGCAATTTTGGTGGTTGAAGAAATCGGTCATAACGGAATCGCAATTGAGCATGAAGATTTAGAGGAAGATCTTGCAAATTTAATTAAATATAAGGATGAACCAAAAACAAGACCTGCTGTAATTACTGTCATGGGTCATGTTGATCATGGAAAAACTACTCTTCTAGATTTTATTAGAAAAACAAAAGTTGTTGACGGTGAGGCTGGTGGTATTACTCAACATATCGGTGCATATGAAGTAGATACTTCAAAAGGAAGACTTACTTTTATTGATACTCCAGGTCATGCTGCCTTTTCATCAATGAGAGCGCGAGGAGCAAACACTACAGATATTGTAGTTCTAGTGGTTGCGGCTAACGACGGAATTAAACCTCAAACAGAAGAAGCCATTAATCATGCTAAAGCTGCTGATGTTTCAATAGTAGTTGCAATTAATAAGGTAGACTTAGATGGAGCGGATATAGATAAGGTAAAAGGAGATCTCGCTGCTAAAGATTTAACTCCTGAAGATTGGGGTGGCAATATACAAATGGTTCCAATATCAGCTCTAAAAGGCGATGGAGTAGATGAGCTGTTAGAGAGAATTGCACTTGAAGCAGAGATACTGGAACTTAAAGCTCATCATGACGGAGCGGCTCAAGGAGTAGTTATCGAATCTGAACTTGATAAATTTAGAGGTTCAGTGGCAACATTTTTGGTGCAAAATGGGACATTGAATGTTGGAGATTTGGTAGTTTCCGGTAATGCAATCGGTAAAGTAAAAAGTATTATAAATAGCGATGGTAATAAGATTAAATCAGCGCTTCCATCTGCAGCTGTTGAGATTCTTGGTTTAAATTTAGTCCCAAATGCAGGTGATCAATTCATGGTTGTTAAAAATGAAAAGCAAGCTAGAGAAATTGCTGAGTATAGGTTAAATAAAGAGAAAGAGAAGAAGCTACTTAAACAAAAAGATGAATCTGCTGGAGATCTTTTTGAAACGCTTGGCCAAGAAGCAAAAAAAGTTCTCAATGTAATCATTAAGACAGATGTTGGTGGTACATGTGAAGCAATTACTGCTGCATTAAATGATTTAGGTACTGATAAAGCTAAAGTTAAGATTGTCTCTAGTGGTGTTGGAGGTATTAGCGAATCTGACGCAAACTTAGCGGTAGCGGTAGATTCAATTATTCTAGGCTTTAATGTGAGGGCTGATAGCACTGCTAAAAAGATCATAGAATCAGAATCAATTAAGTTAAGTTATCACAGTATAATTTATGAACTTTTGGATGATGTTAAAGCGAGAATGAGTGGTCTATTAGATCCAATTGTCAGAGAAGAAATTGTTGGTACTGCTGAAGTGTTAGAAGTCTTTAACTCACCAAAATTTGGTCAGGTTGCTGGTTGTAATGTTGTTGAAGGTAATGTGCTTAGAAACAAACCTGTTAGAGTTCTTAGAGACGAAATCGTGATTTTTGAAGGCGAACTAAATTCTTTAAGAAGGTTCAAAGAAGATGTTAATGAAGTAAAAAATGGAAATGAATGCGGAATGGGCATCAAAAATTATAAAGATATTAAGCCTGGTGACAAAATAGAAGTCTTTGATAGAAAGGAAGAAGCTCAGGAAATATAATAATTTATGTCATCAAATAGACCCGAGAAAATTGCAGATTTACTCAAAAGGGAAGTTTCAAAAATACTTAATCAAGAAGTCAAAGATCCAAGGCTTCAGAATATTAATATTACTGCTGTAAAGGTTACTGATGATATTGGGATCGCTTACATCTTCTATACAATTATTGGCAAGTCTATAAAAAAGGTTGAGAGCAAAATAGACAATACAATTCTTTCAAAACTTTCTGGAATGATAAGATCTAAGCTCTCAAAGATAATTGAAATTAGGAGAGTCCCTAAAATCATATTTAAGTTTGATGAAAGTATTGAATATAGTGAAAATATTGAAAAATTATTAAACAATCTAAAGTAGTATGAATGGTTTTTTGTTGGTTAATAAAGAAAAAGGTTATTCATCCAATGAAATCGTTCAAAAGATTAAAAAAAAGTTTTCTTTAAATAAGGTTGGCCACTTGGGGACTTTAGATCCTGATGCTGAAGGACTATTAATAATTGCAATAAATAGAGCTACTAAATTTTCAAATTATTTCTTAAATTCTGATAAATCATATTATGTTGAAATAAAGCTTGGAAAATCTACTACTACAGATGATGTATCAGGAGAAATCATTGAAGAATTTGAGGTTAAATGCTCAGAAGATGAAGTAAAAAGAGAAATAAATAATTTTTTAGGAAAATCTTTCCAAAAACCACCTTTTTTCTCTGCTCTTAAATACAAAGGTAAGCCTTTATATAAATATGCAAGAAAAGGTGAATTTATAAATAAAGAACCTAGAGAAATTGAAATTAAAGAAATCAAAAATATATCTTATAAGGATAAAATTTGTTCATTCCAGATACTTTGTTCAAAAGGAACATATATAAGATCCATAGCTAGAGATCTTGGTAAAAATTTAGGATGTGGTGGACACATGTTTTATCTAAAACGCCTATCTCAGCATAAATTTAATCTTCTTGATGCGCATACAATTGAAGAACTCTCATTGGAAAGAACTATAAAGATTGATGATTTTTTTAAAGATTATGAAAAACTATCTTTGAACGAAGAAAGTTTAAAAATTTTTTTAAATGGAGGAAGAGTTTTTTTAAACAAAGATATTTCTAAAGATCTAAGAATATATAGTGAAGATAATGACTTTATTGGATTAGGACGTCTAGAGAATAGTTATCTCAAACATAAACAACTTGTTTAATATTCGAATAAGTTATAATATTCGCACGCTTACTTTAGTAATGTGAGGTTTGCAATTTCTTTAATAACATTACGAGGATATAAATATGGCATTATTAACAGAAGAAAAAGCTAGTATAGTCGAGAAATATAAAAGAAATGATGGTGATACTGGGTCACCTGAAGTGCAGATTGCACTTTTAACAGAAAATATTAATAAACTTCAAAATCATTTTAAAAATCATAACAAAGACCATCACTCCAGATCTGGTCTAATCAGGATGGTTAACCTAAGAAGGAAATTGTTGGCATATCTAAAAAGAAAAGATGCCAATAGTTATGCTGAGATAGTAAAAAAGCTTAACTTAAGAGGTTAATATCATATATAACAAAAAGAAGGAAAATCGTGGAAAATAATAAATTAGAATCTACAAGCGTAGTATTTCAGTATGGAAATCAGGAAGTAAAATTAGAAACAAATAAAGTTGCAAGACAGGCAACTGCTGCAGTAATGGTTACGATCGGTGACTTAGTAGTTCTTACTACTGTTGTTGCAAAAAAAGAAGCAGATCCAAGTAAGGATTTCTTTCCGTTAGCAGTCTTTTATCAAGAAAAGTTTTATGCAACAGGCAGAATTCCTGGAGGGTTTTTTAAAAGAGAGGCTAGGCCAACAGAAAGAGAGACTCTCACATCAAGACTTATTGATCGTCCAATTAGACCAATGTTTCCTGATCATTTTACAAATGAAATACAAGTTTTCTGTACAGTAATGTCCTCAGATAAAAAACAGAATCCTGATATTGCAGCAATGATTGGAGCATCAGCTGCTTTAACCATTTCGGGTGTTCCATTTGATGGACCAATGGGAGCAGCTCGAGTTGGATTTATAAATGGTGAATATGTTCTAAATCCTAGCTTTGAAGAATTAGAAGATTCATATTTAGACATGGTAGTTGC
Source organism: uncultured SAR86 cluster bacterium (assembly GCA_902612915.1). GTDB lineage: Bacteria > Pseudomonadota > Gammaproteobacteria > Magnimaribacterales > D2472 > SAR86A. The sequence continues at coordinate 72,447 of CACMFH010000002.1, forward strand.
TGGCACTGATGAAGCTGTTCTTATGGTTGAATCAGAAGCTAAAGAATTAAATGAAGATTTAATGCTAGGAGCTGTTTTATTTGGACATCAAGAAATGAAAGCAGTTATTGGAGCATGTGCTGAATTGAAAGAAAAAGCTGGTAATGAAATCTGGAATATTGAAGTTCCTGAAGATCAAAATAATTATTATCAAGGGTTAGAGACAAACTATAAATCACAAATTAGTGAAGCTTTTAAAATTTCCATAAAATCAGATCGAAATGACGCTTTAAGAGAAATAAGAAATCAAATTCAAGAACAGCATGAAGATTTAGATGAAATGGAAATGGGTAAATTAATGGGTGATTTCAAGAAATTAGAAAAAGATATTGTTAGAGGAAATATCTTAAATAATCAGCCACGAATTGATGGAAGAGATCTTGATACTGTAAGACCAATTTTTGTTGAAACTGATGTATTGCCTGGAGCTCATGGATCAGCTCTTTTTACAAGAGGCGAAACCCAAGCAATAGTTGTGGCTACTCTCGGATCCTCAAGAGATGCTCAAAGAATTGAGTCAATTGAGGGCGAGGGTAATGACAATTTCATGCTGCATTATAATTTTCCCGCTTATAGTGTTGGAGAAATAGGAATGCCAATGGGGCCAAAGAGACGAGAAATTGGTCATGGCAACTTAGCTAAAAGAGCTATAAAAGCAGTTTTACCAGATGTAGATGAGTTTGGATATACGATGAGAGTAGTTTCTGAAATTACAGAATCTAACGGATCAAGTTCAATGGCATCAGTTTGTGGAACTTCTTTATCACTTATGGATGCTGGAGTTCCACTTTCAAGTCCAGTTGCCGGTATTGCAATGGGATTAATAAAAGAAGGTGATGATTTTGCTGTTTTGACAGATATATTAGGTGATGAAGATCATCTTGGGGACATGGACTTTAAAGTTGCTGGTACAGAATCAGGTATAACAGCTCTTCAAATGGACATAAAGATATCAGGTATTAATGAATCTATTATGGATACCGCTCTCACAAAAGCCAAAGCTGCGAGAGATCATATTCTTGGAATTATGAACGAAGCTATATCAAAGCCCAAAGAATTATCTGAAAATGCGCCTGCTATGAAATCATTCATGGTAGATAAAGACAAGATCAAAGAAATTATTGGTAAAGGTGGTGCTACTATTAAATCTATGCAAGAACAAACTGGTGCGACTGTAGACGTAAATGATGATGGAGTTGTTTCTGTATTTGGACAAAATCAATCATCAATGAAAGCATGTCTAGCAATTATTGAAGAAATTCTTGAGGAACCTGAATTAAATAAGGTTTATAAAGGAAAAGTTGTAAAGATTGTTGAATTTGGTGCTTTTGTAAATATTTTGCCAGGCAAAGATGGATTACTGCACATATCTGAAATTTCTGAGGAAAGGACTGAAAACGTTGAAGACGTTCTTGAAGAGGGACAAGAAGTAGATGTAAAGCTAATTGGTTTTGACAGAGGTAAAATGAAGCTCTCAATGAAAGCTTTATCAAAAAAGACTGAAGAATCTTAACATTTTCACCTGTATTCTATTAATTTTAAAAAGTCAAATATTGTGTCCTAATTTTTTTCACATAATTTGATTCATGTATTAATTTGTGGTTCCATTACACCTGCGTACATAAATAAACCTAATAGGGGGGAGTAATTATGAAAGCAATTGATACACTTAAAGGCATAGTATCTGACTTAACTTCACTATTAATTGGTGTTGTTGGATTAGGTGTTGTTGCTGGTATTGTATTTGGCGGCAATGTTGCATTCTTCAATGATGTTCTTGATGGACTTCTTGGAGTAGTAACAGTGCTTGGCGAAAACGGATTAGTAGGGCTTTTAGTAGCTGCTATTCTGATCGGTTTACTTAATAAGTAGGCTTACTTAAAATAAGAAGGGCCTTTAGGCCCTTCTTACTTTAGCAATGAAATATAAAACAATTTTAAATTCTATAAAGGATTTCTTAGTAAGGCTAACGGATGTTCTTGTTCCGGTAGTTTCTGTAGCATTATTACTTGGAATAATATTTGGACCTGAAGCGCCATTTGTTGGAGATGTATACAAAAATATATCTGACTTATTAAATCTTATTGGGTCTGATGGTCTTCTTGGGCTTGTAGCTATTATTATTATTCTGGCATATCTTAAAAAGTAGATATGGTGGCTATGGGTGGAATTGAACCACCGACCCCAGCGTTATGAGTGCTGTGCTCTAACCATCTGAGCTACATAGCCAATCGTTGAATGATAATCTTTAAAAATAAAGAGTCAATTATTTTTATACATTAAATTTAAAGTGGATGATGTCTCCATCTTTTACAATATATTCTTTTCCTTCAAGCCTCAACTTACCTTTTTCTTTAGCTCCTTGTTCACCAGAACACTCAATAAAATCATTGTAATCAATAACTTCAGCTTTAATGAATCCTCTTTCAAAATCTGTATGAATTACTCCTGCAGCATTAGGTGCCAATGAGCCACTTTTGATGGTCCATGCCTTTATTTCGTTTGGACCAGCAGTGAAAAAGGTCTCAAGACCAAGCATTTTGTAACCTTCAAAAATAATTTTATTTAGAACCGGTTCTTCCATATCCATTAATTCAAGGTATTCCTTTTTTTCATCATCATTGAGTAGTGATATTTCCTGTTCAATTTTTACTGATGTTGGTATCACAAAAGAACCTAATTTTGATGCAATATCTTTTAAATTATTCAGATTATCAAGAGATGCTTTTGATTCATTTATATTAGCAATATAAAAAGTTGGCTTAGATGATAAAAGTTGAAAGTTCCTAACAATTTTTTGTTCATCATTACTAAATTCTTTTAGATTGATTAATTCACCCTCTGATAATTTGCTTTTTATGAATTTTAAAATTTCATAATTATGTTTATTATCTTTATCATTAGTTTTAAGTAGTTTTTCACATCTTGATATTCTTTTTTCAACAGATTCAAGATCAGCCATTATTAATTCTAAGTTAATTACTTCAACGTCTCTTGCTGGATTTATTGAACCATCTACATGCATAATATTTTCATCATCAAAACAACGAACGACATGTGCCAAAGCAGTCATTTCTCTAATATTTGATAAAAAAGAATTTCCAAGTCCCTCTCCGCTGGATGCTCCTTTAACTAAACCTGCTATATCTACTAAATCTAAAGCAGCATGAATAACCTTATTTGAATTTACTATTTTATTAATCTCATAGAGTCTTTTATCAGGAAGAGGTACCTTGCCAATGTTAGGATCTATGGTACAAAAAGGAAAATTTTCTGCAGGAATTTGAGATTTTGTGAGAGCATTAAATAGAGTTGATTTTCCAACATTTGGAAGTCCTATGATCCCGCATTTAAAACCCACTTTTATTTGGTATGAAGGATTTTTTGGACATCTTGATATTTTTTTTCAATAAGCAGTTCAAATACTTGCTCAAAAGAAACATAGGCGTTATTGATTGCGATTTTTTCTTTTGGCGAGAATTTATTTAAAACCCAATTTGTTACTTCTTCTTTTATACCTGGATGGCTTATACCTATCCTAATTCTATTGAAATTATTTTTTCCAGTTTTTTCTATAATATCCTTAAGGCCGTTATGACCACCGTGTCCTCCACCTTCTTTAAGCCTAATTGAGCCTAGACTTAGGTCTAAGTCATCATGAACAACAATACAATTTTGAATTTCTATATTAGTTGACCTTAATACCTTTGAAATTGTCTTTCCAGAATCATTCATGTAATTTGTAGGGACAACCCATAAAACTTTATTATCATGTGATTCTCCAATCAGTGCTTCAAGTTTTGACTTTTCTTTAAATTCTTTAAAGAATTTTTTGGATACATTAATTACCCAGTCTTTTCCAATATTATGTCGAGAGTTATCATATTTTGGACTAGGATTACCTAATCCAATAATACAGAGACTGTACATTTGATTATGACTCTTCTGAATTTTCTTCTGAACTTGATTCATCCGATGAAGTAGTCTCTTCGCTACCACTATCAGAAGCTTCTTCACCTTCTGCGACTTCGCCATCTTCAAGGTCTTCTTCAACAATTGGATCTTCTTCCACTGCTTTAGGAGCATTAACAGAAACGACCATCTGATCAGTTTCGTCAGTCAGTCCAGGAATTTCTGATCCTTCTGGTAAAGATATTTCTGTGAGGCGAATTGAATCTCCTAAATTTAGATTTTCAATATCAACATCTATAGATTCAGGAATATTGCCAGCAAGACACATGATTTCAATTTCTCTAATCGCCTTAGCAACAACTCCGCCATCTACTTTGACACCTGCACATTCTTCTTCATTAACAAAGTTGACTGGGATAATAACCTTTAGTTTAGTTTTACTAGAAACCCTTTGAAAGTCTGCATGAAGAAATTTACCCTTTGCAGGGTCTCTTTGGAGCTCTTTTAAAACAACTTTCTCCTCTTTACCTTCAGTTTTAATTAATAGTACTTGGGTATAGAAAAGTTCATTTTCAGATGCTTTGGTTAATTCATTTAATTTTAATTTAATATTTAGTGTTTCTTTTTCATCACCATAAACTATAGCTGGAACCATTCCATCGACATTTCTAATTTCACGAGCTTTATTTGTACCTGTTCTTTCTCTAAGGTCAGCATTTAATGTAATTTGATCTGTCATAATTTCCTCTATAAAAACATTTCACTCAATGACTCTTCATTACTTAGACGTGTTATACACTCAGCAATTATGTTAGCAATTGAAATGACGCGTATTTTACTGCATTTTTTAGCGTCTTTGTTCAAAGGAATTGAATTTGTAACAATTAATTCGTCAATTTCAGATTTATTCAATCTTTCTATTGCTGGTCCAGATAGAACTGGATGAGTAATATATGCTTTTACAGCTTTTGCACCTTTATCTTTTAATGCTTTTGCTGCATTACAAAGTGTTCCAGCAGTATCAATAATGTCATCTGGAACAATACAAACCTTTCCTTCGACTTCGCCAATGATGTTCATAACCTCTGATTCATTTGCTAAGGCTCTTCTTTTATCAATAATAGCTAAATCTGTATCATCTAATAATTTTGCAAGCGCTCTTGATCTTACAACACCACCAACGTCTGGAGACACAACAACAACTTCATTTCTATCATTGTTATCTTTAATATCGTCGACCATAAATTTTGTTGCATAAACATTGTCAGCAGGCATGTCAAAAAAGCCTTGAATTGTCTCTGAGTGAAGGTCAATAGTTAAAACTCTATCAATACCAACAGATGCAAACATATCAGCAACAACCTTTGCACTAATGGGAACTCTTGCAGATCTAACTCTTCTATCTTGTCTCGCATATCCATAATATGGAACAACTGCAGTAATTCTTGAAGCCGATGATCTCTTTAATGCATCAGCAATTAACATTATTTCCATCACATTTTTATTAGTTGGAGAACAAGTAGATTGAATTATGAAAGTATCATGACCTCTAACATTTTCTTCAATTTCTACTTTTAGCTCACCATCAGAAAAATAACCAACATCTGCTTTTGAGATTTTGATTCCCAGTATTTCTGATACCTCTGTTGCAAATTCAGGATTAGCGGTACCTGTAAAAATATCTAGGCCTTTGTTTATTTTATTCATATATCCCCTTAAATATATTATAAAACATGGCTGGGGTGGTAGGATTCGAACCTACGCATGACGGGATCAAAACCCGTTGCCTTACCGCTTGGCGACACCCCAATGTTAGTTGATATTGCATATCGGCGAATATTGTAATGGTTTACAGAAAAAGAGTCTCCAATTACGTGGTATTTTTTTTATAATTTTATCAATATCACTCTCTTCTTCATAGTAAATAAACAAAGAGGAACCACTTCCGCTTAGATTGATTTTGTTTTCTAAGTTGTTACTAAAAATAAACTCTTCAATATTGGGATTTTGATTTAAAAAAACACCCCAAAAACTATTTTGTTCATTCAAAGCAATATTTTTTACAAAATTCTCTGATTTATCATAAAGATTGAACATTTTTTTTGTAGAAGAATGGATGTTTGGCTTAATAACCAATATTTTTTTTGAAGTAGCTTTAATCTCTTCTAATTCATCTCCAATACCTTGACCAGATGCATTTTTACCATATACAAAAAATGGCACATCTGCTCCAATGGATGAGGCAATTTTTATTAAAGCATGTTTATTTAAATTTAATCTCCAAAGTTTATTTAAAGCAACCAAAGTTGAAGCTGCATTTGAGCTAGCCCCTCCAAGACCAGACCCAGTAGGTATATTTTTTTTTACTTCAATGACCACTCCAGCATTTTCATTCATTAGTTTTTGCAATTTCTCTGCAGATTGATAAATAGTATTAAGCTCATCATTAAGATAAGCTTCCTGGGATTCAATGATGATATTTCGATCTTTATTTGATTTAAATTTTAAATGATCATAAATATCAATAAGTTGGAAATGTGTTTGTATGTTATGGTAACCGTCTTCTCTTTTATCTAGTATTCTTAGATTAAGATTAATTTTTGCAGGACATTTTGTGACTATTTCATTCATTTTTAATTAAAAAGCCCTTAAAAGATGAACCCTTATATTGCATATAAAAATTTGTTTTATCCATATTTTTATAACATTCAATATTGAGACTTTGACCATCTTCAAATACCTCATCTGCATAACTTTCCCTTAATAGACAATTATTAACAATGTCTCCAATATTTCTTGGTATATCAGCATTAATCTCATAACTGCCATCCTTAGAAATATATTTCATCAAATTTGAAGAGTTATCATATTTAATTTGTAATAAATTTCCATAAAATGGCCTATGAATCTGTATAATAGTGTCGATTTCATTGCTAGTTAACAAAATATTAAATGACAATTGGTCATAATTAAGTGAATTTACAACTACTTTTCCTTTATATACAGCTGAATTGTTATAATTGTTAATACCAGCACAGGATGCTAATAAAATAAAACACAATGTAATAGAGACCTTTTTTACCATGGAACTACAGTTATTTGGCATTAATCACAAGACCTCAAATGTTGCTGAGAGGGAAAAGTTCATTATAAATGAGTCTAACCAAATTTTACTCGATAGTCATTTAAAAAAACTATTCGGTAATGATTTTGAATCATTTTTTGGAATTTCTACCTGCAATAGGACAGAAATATACCTTGTTGGAAGACCTGGTATCTCAAAACATATTTTTAAAGAAGTACTTAAATTATTAAATGTAAAAGATATCTCAAGTGATAGTTTTTATTTTCTATCCAATCATGATGCTCTTGCTCATATGTCCAAAGTAGCTTCTGGGATTGATTCACAAGTATTAGGCGAACAAGAAATCTTTGGTCAATTTAAAACTGCTTTAAGAAATGCAAAAGAATACAAAATAATTGGCAATAAGTTATCTTATTTTGCTGATAAGGTCATTGAGATTGCAAAAAAAGCGAGGACTGATACTGAAATTGGACTTAATTCTCTTTCAGTAAGTGGACTCGCTATGAAATTGATTAAAAATATATTTGAGGCACCAGAAAATCAGAATATATTAGTTATTGGAGCTGGCTCACTTTCAAAGAGTGTAATTGAAAATCTGTACGATAGAGGAATTCGCAATATTAAATTAGTTAATAGAACTGTTAAAAAAATTAATCTAGGTAAAAACTTTGAAATTTTGTCTTCTTCACTTGATTCACTTCATGATCAGCTTGAACTCGCTGATATTGTTATTTCTTCATCAATAACCGAGGTTCCTCTTATCGGTAAAGGGGCAATTGAAAATGCTTTGAAAGTTAGAAAAAATAAACCTATTTTATTGATAGACTTGGGAGTTCCAAGAAACATTGAAGATGAGATCAGAGGAATTGAACAGGCTTATTTATATTCAATCGATGACATTGAAAAAATTACTCAAGAAAATTTTGGGCAACGTTCTATTGAAGCTGAAAAAGCTATGAACATAATTGCTCTAGAATCCAAATCAAAATTGGAAGCTTTTTCTGAGAAATCTTCTAAAGATCTAGCTAGTCTTCAATTAGACCAATTTTTAAGTAGTTTATCTAGCCATGAGATCGAACAATTTAAGTCAAATGGCAATTATTCAAACCTAGTTGATTCAATTAAAAGCATGAATATAACTAATAAAAATTTTAATGACTTCCAAGATTTAAAAAATTTAGATGATCATGTAATTAAATCTATGATCAAAAGGTTTTTTAGTAATGCATGATTCGATGCTGAAGAAGCTTGATCAGCTTCAAAATAGAATTAATGAAATCCAAGATCTACTATTAGACTCTAAGACAATTGAAGATATAGAAAAATATACATTACTAAATAAAGAGTTTTCTGAGCTGAAACCAATTGTTGAAAAATTTGACGAATACAATAACGTATTAAAAAGTATTAAAGATGCTAATGAAATAATTGAATCAGGTGATGATGATTTGAAAGTTTTAGCCGAAGACGATTTAAAAAGCTATCAAGATATTCCTGAAAAACTTGAGCAAGAACTAAAATTTATGCTGTTGCCTAAAGATTCTGCTGATGATGGCTCAGCATATCTAGAAATAAGATCTGGAGCTGGTGGTGACGAAGCTAGTATCTTTGCTGGTGATTTATTCAGAATGTATTCAAGGTTGTCAGAAAGACAGGGATGGGATATGGAAGTTATTGATATAAAACCATCCGAACAAGGTGGACTTAAAGAGGTTGTAGCTAAATTAAATGGAAAAAGTGTTTTCAAGGTTCTTAAATTTGAATCCGGAGTGCACAGAGTTCAAAGAGTTCCTGAAACCGAATCACAAGGTAGGGTACATACATCTACTTGCACAGTAGCGGTTTTACCAGAAGTAGAGGAGGTTCAGGATATAAATATTGATAAAAATGATTTAAGAGTAGATACATTCAGAGCTTCTGGTGCTGGAGGACAGCATGTTAATAAAACTGATTCAGCTGTCAGGCTTACACATATTCCAACAGGGCTAGTTGTTGAGTGCCAAGATGGAAGATCCCAGCACAAAAATAAAGAGAAAGCACTATCACTTCTTGCCGCAAAGTTAAAACAACAAGAAATTGATAATCAACAGGAAAGCATCGCAAGTGAAAGGAAAATACTAGTAGGTACTGGAGACAGAAGTGAAAAAATAAGAACATATAATTTTCCTCAAGGAAGAATGACAGATCATAGAATAAAGTTAACTCAACATAATCTTGATCAAATCATGGATGGTGATATAAAAGAAATCTGTGATGCACTTTTGGCTGAAAATCAACTAGCTATGCTTTCACAACTTGAATCAGAGTAATTGAAAAAACATTTAAGTCATTACATTGATATGTTTGATAGCGAAGCTATTAAAAAAGATTTTATTTTTTTTCTTAAGGAAAAATTAGGCTTCACTGACAACGAGATTTATACAAATCCAAACATAGTTATTAAAAATAAAAATAAAATTTTAATTGAGAAGTTCCTAAAACAAAAAGAAGAGGGTATTCCGTTAGACTACATTTTAAATTCTTCTAAATTCTATGAATATGAATTCTTTGTTGATTCACGGGTTTTAATTCCAAGACCAGAGACAGAAATCATAGTTGATTATGTAAATAATCATTTCCCATCTTCTATTAACGTTCTGGATGTTGGCACAGGCTCTGGATGTATTGGTATCTCAATTGCGCTTCAGAATCCAAGCTTTAAAGTGTATGGTTCAGATTACTCAGAGGGTGCTATAGATATTGCATTTACAAATAAAAATAACCTTGATGTAAAGAATTTTTCACCAATTCTTGCAGATTGGCTATCCTGCTTTAAAACAAAATGCTTTGACTTGATCGTAAGCAATCCTCCATATATTGCAGAGGGAGATTATCATTTAGAAAAACTGATTCATGAGCCAAAAATTGCTTTAGTCTCAAAAGAGAATGGACTTCTTTGTATTAAAAAAATTGTTGAACAATCCAATAAAATCCTAAAAAATGGCGGAACTTTAATTATTGAACATGGATATCAACAGCAAAATGATGTCGAAGCAATATTTAAAAGAAATAAGTTCTCAAAGATAATAAATTTAAAAGATTTACAATCACTTCCAAGAATAACTATTGGGACTCTTAAAAAATAAGTTAAGTTCCGCAATAAGTAATGTATGGTTCATTAGAGGATGGGGCTAAAGTATACTTTTCAAATCCATTTTTTTCAGTAAAAGGTTCTTTTAGTAACTCATTAATCAAATTAATTTCTTTCATGTCTCCATTAACAGCATTTATAAGCGCACCTTCAACAATATGATTTCTAGGTATGTAACAAGGATTTTTTAAATTCATTTGGTTAGAAACATTTACAACATTAATCTCTTTTTTCCAGGATTTGTACCATACTGAAAAATCTTTAGATTTATTAAAAACTGAATCTTCTATAGCAAGCGATTGATCAACAATTTTTGCAAGATTTCTAAATGACAACGTAAAGTCTATTGATTCAGAATGTAATATTTTTAAATAGTCATCAATTATTTTTGAATTATCATTATCAATATTTTCAAGGCCTAATTTTTCACCGAATTCTTTGTAGAAATATTCTTGATATGACGGCATTGCAAGTTGAAGAACTTCTGTGAGTTTTTTTACTGAAATCTTTTCATCCTTATCAACTAATGGTATGAGTGTTTCAGCAAATTTTGCCAGATTCCATATTACTATTGCTGGTTGGTTTTGATATGAGTATCTTCCGTTATGATCAATCGAGCTAAATACTGTTTTTGGATCATAGTTATTCATGAATGCACAAGGACCATAGTCAATAGTTTCACCAGAAATCGTCATGTTGTCAGTATTCATAACCCCATGAACAAATCCAAGACCCATCCATTTTGATATCAATGAAGCCTGCTTATCACAAACAGTTGCAAAAAAACTAAGATATTTGTTATCGGTCTGCTCTAAATCTGGATAGTGCCTATCGATAGAGTAATCGGCAAGTGTTTTAAGTACTTCATTATTTTTTGTTCTTGCATATTCAAATGTACCAATTCTGATATGACTTTTTGCGACCCTAGTTAAAATTCCACCTGGAAGTACTGTTTCTCTTAACACATCTTCATTTGTTTTTAATGCAAAAAGAGACCTTGTTGTTGGTATTTTTAATGCATGCATAAATTCACTTATTACATACTCTCTCAACACTGGACTTAAAGCTGATCTGCCGTCGCCTCTTCTAGAATATGGCGTTTGACCAATTCCTTTTAATTGAATATCCATCTTATTAATTTCACCTAATAAAATTGCTCTTCCATCACCAAGCTGTGGATTAAAGTGACCAAATTGATGACCAGAGTAGCCTTGAGCAATTGGTATTGAGTCTTTCAGTAGTTTATTACCAGCAAATACATCTAGACAGTCACTAGAGTCTACATAATCTCTGTCAAAACCTAGTTCTTCTGCAAGAGAATAATTTTTTAAAATCATCTCAGCTTGTTTAAAACCTTCTGGAGGACATTTTTCTGAAATTTCATGAAGTTCTTCAGCATAAGAATTCATAATATTTAGATTTTTGATATTTTTCACTTTATCTTAGTCGATAAATTTCACAAAAGAATCTAAATTTTCTCTTCTTGTTCTGTATTTATTGATTGGATGATCTTCATCTTCATAACCAATAGCAACACCACACCAAACAATTTCATTGTCTGGGTGGTCAATATGTTTTTTTACAGTTTTAGGATAAATTGACCAAGATTCTTGAAGACAAAGACCTAAGCCAAAATGAATAGCACTTAACCATAGATTTTCTAGGAACATCCCAACATGCCCCCATCCATTACTTCCAAATGATCTATCTATTGTTATTATCATTCCAATAGGAGCCCCAAAAAAATTGTAGTTTTCTCTAATTTGTTTAAAACGAGAATCAAGATCATCCTTTTCAATTGATAAAGCATTGTACATATCCGCACCACATTCATATCTTCTTTTTTTGTATTCATCTGCAAGTGGTTTTGGATAAATGTCATATTCAATTTCTTCTTGAACTCCAGTATCAAAATTTTGAAGCGTTTCTTTTGCTAAATTATTTTTTGTTTGTTCATTAAGAACATAAACTTTCCAAGGCTGTATATTTCCTCCTGAGGGTGCCGCATTCGCAGTTTTTAGAATTTCACTAATCAATTTAATATCAGGAACTTCTTTTGTAAAAGCTCTCACAGAAAATCGTTTTTCAATACCTTCTTTTATATTCATTATTTTGTTATCAAATTTTGTCGGTTCTTATATAATTTATAACAAACATCTTAAGGGAGCAATTTATATGATTGGAGATATGCAAAATTGGAGGCCTAATGTAGCTGGTATTATCGAGCATGCGAGGTCAATGCATCCAAATACTGAAGTTGTTAGCAGACTTGTATCTGGTGAAATACATAAAACAAATTATGAAGAGGTATGTATTAGATCTAGAAAATTAGCTTCAGCACTTGAAAAAGATGGTATTAAAAAAGGTGATGTAATAGCGACATTGGCATTAAATACCTATAGGCATTTAGAAATGTACTATGGCATTTCAGGAATGGGAGCTATCACTCATACTTTAAATTTTAGATTACATCCAGAGCAAGCAGTCTACATCATTAATCATGCTGAAGATAAAATGATTTTTGTTGAATTGCCTTTTATACCTATCCTTGAAGGACTTCAAGATAATCTTAGCACTGTAGAAAAATACGTCGTCTTGTGCAATGAAGATGAAATGCCAGAAACTTCATTAAAGAATGCTTTATCTTATGAAGAATATATTAAAAATGGTGATGAAAATTATACATGGCCTGACATGGATGATGATGCAGCCTGTGCACTATGTTATACATCTGGAACAACGGGTAATCCAAAGGGAGTATTGTATAGCCACAAATCAAATATTTTACATGCTCAAGTCGCATTAACTGCGATGACAATTCAAGCAGATGATTCAATATTAATGGTAGTTCCATTGTTTCATGTTTTGGCATGGGGAATACCATATTTTGGGCCTATGAATGGAAATAAACTTGTTATGCCAGGTATGCAAATGGAAGGCGAGCCTCTTTACGAACTTATTGATAAAGAAGATGTAACGCTTGCTTTCGGAGTTCCTACCATATGGATGGGTCTCTTAGCATACTGTAGAGATAATAATAAGATTTTAAATTCAGTAAAAAACACAATTATTGGAGGGTCAGCATTATCTTTATCAACATTACAAGAGTTTGACGAGGTTCATGATGTAAATGTAATTCATGCCTGGGGGATGACTGAAATGAGTCCAATGGGCACCACAAATATACCAACTCCAGCAATGAAGAATATGTCTAAAGATGAAAAATATTCTGTTCAATTAAAACAAGGTAGGCCAATATACGGTGTTGAATTAAAGGTTGTTGATGATGAAGGAAATGAATTACCAAAAGATGGAGAGTCACAAGGACATCTAATGGTAAGAGGGCCCTGGATCCTTCAAAAATACTTTAAATCAGATGAAGACGCAGTTGACGCAGATGGTTGGTTTGACACTGGAGACATATCCGTTCTTGATGAAGATGGTTATATGACTATAAAAGATAGGGCAAAAGATGTTATTAAATCTGGTGGTGAATGGATCAGTTCTATTGATCTTGAAAATGCTGCATTTGGACATCCAGAGGTTGCTGAGGCATGTGTTGTTGGTATTCCTCATCCAAAATGGGATGAAAGGCCAATGTTATTTATTGTTACAAACTCTGGAGAGCCAATTGAAAAAGATAGCATTATTGAATTTTTAAGTGACAAAGTTGCAAAATGGTGGCTTCCTGACGAAATAATTTTTTTAAAAGAGTTGCCTCACGGTGCTACTGGAAAACTTCAAAAATTTGAACTAAGAGAAGAATATAACAATTATTACATGGAGAAATAATATGTTAAAAGTTGTAAAACCTTCTGAAATTAACTCGGTAATAGGCACTGAGGTGGGAACATCTGAGTGGATAACTATCGATCAAGAAAGAATAAACAAATTTGCTGATGCAACTATGGATCATCAATTTATTCACGTTGATCCTGGTCAAGCTACTCCTGTATTTGGTTCAACAATTGCTCATGGATTTTTATCTCTTTCATTAGTAGCTGGCATTCCATTTTCTCAAGAAATTGGAATGGTTCTTGAAGGAACAAAGATGGGTCTTAATTATGGTTTGGATAAGGTGAGATTCCTAAGTCCGGTCCCTGTAAATTCAGAAGTTAGAATTCATATGAAATGCTTAGATATTACTGAAAAGAATCCTGGACAATATTTAGCTAAAACTGAAGTTACAATGGAAATCAAAGGTGTTGAAAAGCCTGCTTTTGTAGCAGAAACATTGAGCATGTTTGTAGTTTAGATCTACTTTAAAAGATCTTTTAAAATTTCATTGACGGCCTTAGGATTAGCTTTACCCTGAGTTTCTTTCATTATTTGACCAACAAAAAATCCAAAAAGCTTATCTTTACCGGCTTTATAAGCTGATACCTGATCAGGGTTAGACTCTACAACCTTTTTAGCAATATCCTTAAGTATGCTTTCATCTTGTATTTGGACTAAGCCTTTTGATTGAATAATTTCATCAACATTAGATGCTGTTTCCCAGACCTCCTCAAGAACAGACTTTGCAATCTTTCCAGAAATAGTACCATCAGAAATACGTTCAATGAGTATTCCAAAATTCTCAGCGGATAGATTTGATTCATCAATATCAATATTGTCTTTATTTAATAAGGCACTGATGTCACCTACTAACCATTTTGCAACTAATTTAGCATCATTTGTTTTAGAAGATGCTGCTTCAAACATATTTGCCATAGTTTTGGAAGAAGAAATAATTTTTGCTTCTGATTCGTCAAGGCCTATTTCATTAATGTATTTAATTTCTTTCTCTTCAGGAAGTTCAGGGAGATTTTCTTTAATTTCTTTTAACTCTTTGTCTGAGATTATTACAGGTAAGAGGTCAGGACATGGGAAATATCTATAATCATTTGCTTCTTCTTTAGATCGCATTGATCTTGTCTCATTTTTTTCACTGTCATAAAGTCTTGTTTCTTGAACAACACATTCACCATTTTCAATTAATCTTATTTGCCTATCAATTTCAAAGTTAATAGCTTTTTCAATAAATTTGAAAGAATTAATATTTTTAAGTTCAGCTCTTGTTCCAAGTTCCTTGTCTCCACTTTTCTTTATTGAAACATTAACATCGCATCTCATTGAACCTTGGGCCATATTTCCGTCACAGATATCTAAAAAAGTTACTAATTGTCTGATAGCTTTAAAATATGCAACAGCCTCTTTGGCGCTTGAAATTTCAGGCTCAGATACGATTTCAAGAAGCGGAGTACCAGCTCTATTTAAATCTACTCCAGTTTCTCCTTCGAACATGTCATGAATTGATTTTCCAGCATCTTCCTCAAGATGTGCTCTGGTTATGTTGATTTCCTTCTCATAGTCATCGACAGTAATTTTAATCGAACCTTTTTCTACTATAGGTTGAGTCATTTGAGTAATTTGATAACCTTTTGGTAAATCAGGGTAAAAGTAATTTTTTCGATCAAATGATGATGTTTGGTTAATATTTGCTCCTGTAGCGAGACCAAATCGTATGGCTTTATAAAATGCTTCTCTGTTTGCAACTGGGAGAACTCCCGGCAATCCCATATCTATCAAGTCAACATGTGTATTAGATTTTGCTCCGAATTCTGTTGAGCCGCCAGAAAATAATTTTGACTTAGTTGATAGTTGAACGTGTATTTCAAGTCCAATTACTGTCTCCCAGCTCATTGTTTTATTCCTTCAGGTGTATACATATGCCAATTCGTTTCATTTTGAAACATATGAGCGAAGTTAAGAATGGTGCTTTCATCTAAAAAGTTTCCAATTATTTGGAGTCCAATTGGTTTATTTTCAATATTTCCATTTGGAAGAGACATAGCTGGTAATCCTGCGAGATTTGCAGATATTGTGAACAAGTCCTCTAGATACATTTGTATAGGATCATCACCTTTTGATCCTATTTTGAATGCTGGCCCCCTGGTAGTGGGCGTCATTATTACATCAATTTTTTTAAATGCATTGTCAAAATCATTTTTTATTAATCTTCTTACTTGTTGAGCTTTTTTGTAATAAGCATCGTAATAACCAGCAGAAAGAACGTATGAACCAATCAATATCCTTCTTTTTACTTCATTTCCAAAACCCTCAGAACGAGTTTTTATATACAACTCCTCAAGATCTTTGACATCTTCTGATCTCATACCAAATTTAACTCCATCAAATCTTGACAAATTTGAAGAACACTCTGCTGGTGCAACAACATAATAAGTTGGTACTGATAATGACAAATGTGGTAAAGAAATATCAACCAGTTCAGCTCCCATGGATTCAAATTCTTTTAATGAATTTTGATATATTTCAACAACATCATTATTTAGACTTGATAGATCTAAATCACTGACAATACCTATCTTTTTTCCTTTTAAAGAGCTATTTAAATTTTCTTCAAAGTCAGGGATGTCATTATCTAAAGAGGTTGTATCTTTTTCATCATGAGAGCACATTTCATTTAACATGAAAGCACAGTCCTCTGCAGTTCTTGCCATTGGACCAGCTTGATCAAGGCTTGATGCAAAAGCTATCATTCCCCATCTAGAAACTCTTCCATAAGTTGGCTTTATACCAGTTATTCCACAAAGAGAAGCTGGCTGTCTAATTGAGCCTCCTGTATCTGTTCCTGTAGCAGCAGGAACTAGTCCAGCAGCTACAGCAGATGCTGCTCCACCTGAACTACCACCTGGAACTAAATCTTTACCCCATGGATTTATAACATTTCCAAAGAAACTTGTTTCATTTGAGGATCCCATAGCAAATTCGTCCATATTAGTTTTACCCACTGAAATACATCCCGCATTTTCAAGATTTTCAATAACAGTCGCTGAATATGGAGGTATGAAATTATTTAATATATTTGAACCACAAGTTGTTCTAAGACCTTCTGTACAAAAAAGATCTTTTTGAGCAATTGGAATGCCTGCAAGAGGTAAGTCAGATGGATTATTATCAAGCTCTTCAGCTTTTTTTATTGAATTTTCTTCATTGAGAGTGATGAATGCATTTAAGTCTTGAAACTGATTGATTAGAGAAAATACCTCTTGTATAACTTCTTTATTAGAAATCTCTTTGTGAGAAATCATATTTTTGATTTCTTTTATTGACTTATACTTAATTGTCACTCAACAACCCTGGGTACTAAAAAATAGTCTTCATTTGCTGAAGGCGCAACTTCTAACAGCTTTTTCTTTAAATTTTTAGCTGTAACTATATCTTTTCTTGTTTTAGCTGTTTTTTCAAGAGGATTCGCTAAAGGATCTATCTCAGAGGTATCAACGTCATTTAACTGATCGACAAATTCAATAATATTACCTAAATCGTTAATAATTTTTTCTTCTTTTTCATCATCGATTTTTAGTCTTGATAGGTAAGATATAGTTGTTACTGTTTTCTTGTCCATATATAGGATATTATTATAGTTTAGTGGGGGGATATTAACCTAACTCGCAAATTATTTAAATTGTTTTATTAGAGGATAGCTTGTGAAATTTAACTTATTCAAAATGGTTGGAGGATACTTCTCTAATGATTTATCTATAGATTTAGGCACTGCAAACACATTAATTTATACCAAAGACGTTGGAATAGTTCTTAATGAGCCATCTGTGGTTGCTATTCGAGAAAGTAGAGGGCAAAAAACCGTAGTTGCAGTAGGCACTGAAGCAAAAAAGATGCTTGGTAGGACTCCTGGAAATATTAAAGCAATTAGACCTTTATCAGAGGGTGTTATTGCTGATTTCCAAGTAACTGAAAAAATGTTGCAACACTTTATTGCTAAAGTTCATGAAAAATTATTCATAAAACCAAGCCCAAGAGTGCTTGTATGTGTGCCGTGCAGATCAACCCAGGTCGAAAGAAGAGCTATAAGAGAATCGGTACTTGGAGCTGGAGCTAGAGATGTGAAACTAATTGAGGAACCCATGGCTGCAGCTATTGGAGCCGGACTGCCTGTTGAAGAAGCCTCAGGAAATATGGTTGTTGATATTGGAGGAGGCACCTCAGAGATCGCAATCTTATCTCTGAATGGTGTTGTCTACTCTGAATCTGTAAAAATTGGTGGAGATAAAATGGATGAATCTATTGCTTCATGGATAAGAAGAAATTATGGTTGCGTTATAGGAGATTCAACTGCAGAAAAAATAAAATATACAATTGGTTGTGCCACTGATGATTCAGAAAAATTAGAAATGTCCATCACAGGAAGAAATCTTGCTGAAGGTATTCCTGAGACTTTTACTATTAATAGTGAACAAATGTTTGAAGCAATGAAGGATCCTTTATATGGAATAGTCAGAGCTATTAGAAATGCATTAGAGCTATCACCACCCGAACTTGCAGCTGACATCGCTGAAAGAGGAATAGTTTTGACTGGTGGCGGAGCACTATTGAGAGATCTTGATAAATTAATATCAAATTCTACTGGTATTCCTGTAATTGTTGCTGAAGATCCATTAACTTGTGTTGCCAGAGGAGGCGGTCAGGCATTAGAGATAATGGATAAATATAATATTGACCTTTTATCATCTGAGTAAGTTGAATGGCTAGGGCAGCGCCAACTCCTGGTCAAAAATTAAGTTTTATTTTTTTTGTCATATTAAGTTCATTAATTTTATATATTGATATAACTTCAAATAATTTTAAGAGTATTAAAAATGGATTTAAATCATTCAAGATTTCGTCTTCATATATTGCCAAAGAAATTTCAATTGAACCACTTAAATCAATAATTAGTCTTTCAAAGTCAAAGAGTCAATTAATTGAGGAAAATAAAGATTTAAGGGAGGCTCTAGAGTTAAGCTATTTAAACAATTATTTAATTTCCAAAGAAAACATTTTTTTTAAAGACAAAGAAATTATTAAAAAAGCACATAATGAGAATAACTATAAATTTGAATATGATATTGCATATCTAAAAAGTATTGATCCCAATATGTATAACTGCTGTGATAAACACAGAATGTTTATAGATATTAAACAAAACTCTGATAACTTGTATGTTGAAAGTGTTGTTTTTAATACCGAAGGGCTGGTAGGTCAAATTATTGGTGAAAGCAAATTTTATGAAGTGCTACTTCTAACAGATATTTCTCACTCTTTGCCAATAAAATTGAATTCAAGTGAATTCTTTTGTAATGCAAAAGGAAGTGGCAGATCTGAATATATTATTTGTACTTACAATCCTCTTGTATGGACCAAAGAGATAAAGGAAAATCAAATTTTTTATACATCTGGCTTAGGTGGAATTTATCCAAAGGATATTGAAGTTGGATATGTTAGCTCGATTGAAGTAGTTGATTCTACACAAACTAATATCGAAATTAAAATACTAGCCAACCCACTAAATGGAAATATATTTGGAGTATTAAGGTACTGATGATCAGTTTATTAAAAAGATTATTCTTAATCATTTTTATTAATTTTATTGATCTAAATATTGCCCTCTTATTTTCGAAAATATTCATAATTATTCCATTGACTTTTTTAGCTTTTTCCTATTACGTATACAAATCAGATAAAAATATTAGCTCTTTAGAGGCTTTTTCATTTGGTTTCTTTGTTGATTTAATTTCAGATTCTTACTTTGGCTTAAATACAATTATTTATTGTTTAACAACATACTTCATAAATCAAAATGCTAATTCATTTAAATTATTTAGTTATCTTCAAATATGTTTATTTTTTGGATTATCTGCTTCGGCATATGTTGGATTTAGTCAACTAATTATTAATTTATATAATTTCTCATATGTAACACTCCTAGTAAGCTCATTTGCAAACATAATATTTTGTTTTTTTATTGCTTTAATTGCTTCATACTTTCCAAAAAGAATAAGCATTAAACTTTGAAATGTCAGCTCTTAATAGTTTCATAAAATCGATCGCAATATTAATAGCCTTTATTTTCATAGTAATGGGCACAGTTTATATTCTAATCATAACCAAACCAGAGAGCGTTATTTTTGTAACTAATAAGTTGTTAAACGAAGATTATTCAATGGAATTCAAAGAGGCTAAATCTAATACAAATTTTTTATCACCCATAGTTGTTTTAAGTGATGTTTCAATTAGAGAAACTAATCAGAACGAAATCTTTCAGGCTGACGAAATTAAGATAGGAATAAAAATAATAAAATCTATACTAGATGGACATTTACACTTGAATATACTTTCTTTGATTAATATAGATTTACTAAATGAATCTAATTCTAAAGGAAACAATGGAACGTACAAATTAAAAATTAACAACGTTTACATATCAACTAAAGAATTCACCTTTTCTTCTAATGAAACCCAAATTTTAAGTAAAGAGGGCAATTTATCTATATCAAATAAAGTTGGAGAGATAAACAATATTCCATTTAATGATCTAAAAATTTATAAAAAAGATGATTCCAATCAGTATTTATATTCCGCTTGTCTTGAATTAGATGAAAAAATTATTGAGAATGAGGATTTGATAGATTTGAATGAATTCTCAGATAAAAACATTAATCTTAAAGTATATAGCAAAGGTCACCTCGACTCTAAGAAGAATGAAATCGTAGCACTTAACAAGTATATTTTCAAAGATTCATATATTGTTACAGGAACAAAATACGAAGTTAAGAAAATCGATGCTGTTTTATATACAAACATTAATCAAAAGTTAAGTGGAATATTTTCTGCAAAAATTCCAGATCAAATGATAAATGGATCCATCTCAGTTTTTGATAATAAATTAATACTTAGGTCAGATGTTTCTATAAAAATGGATAATTTTGTTAATTTTGGCGATTATTTAAGCTTAAGTGGCACTGAAACTTTTAATGCAAAATTATCTATTGATAATAATGCTTCTCTTGAGTTAAATAGTAATTTAAGTAACACAACTTTTTCATCTTACATTGACGAATTAAATAAAAGACCATCTGATAATTTAAAAACAAAGATTTTAATATCTGATTTATCGCAACCAACATATGAGATCAAGAATGATAAGTTTAGTGCTTTTATTAATAATGATAATGGATATTTTTCACTTGGATCATCATTTGATGAAGATATCAAGAAACTAAATTTTATTGATGGATTTTATATATTTCTTGAATTAGATGAACTTAAGATTGGAAATTTAGTAGTAGAAAATCAATTAAATGATGAATCAAATCTTAAATTGATAAAACTAAAAATTAAACAGCTGGATTTTTTTAATAACATTTATTTTGATCAAATTTTTGAAATTAATTTTAGTGATGATGAAACTGAATCTTATTTTTATGGCAATAATCTTAATGGTACTTTAAGAATTGATTCCTCAGGATTTACAAGAATTGATGTTTTTGATACCAAATTTGAATTTAAAGCAGTAAATATTTTTGACTCAACTGATGCTTTCAAACTGAATGATGTAAATCTTAGATTTGTTGGAAAAAATATTCAAACTTTTGATGATATATTTCAAAATATTGATTTTTATTTTTTAAAAAATAAAACTGTAACAACTATTGATAATATTAAAATTTCAAGTAAGAACTTTAATATTGGACCATCTTTCAAAAATGAAAAAGCATACATAAGCTATAACAATCAAAATGACTTGTATAAAATTAGAGGCTCATTTGAGTTTGATAATCAAAAAGATTTACTTGGAAAATTAATAAATTATGATTTTGACTACCTGTTTTCCGACTTAAATATTCAATGGATAAGTTCTACTCAACTAAAAAATTTAGAAGGTAGAATAAGATTTAAAATAAAAGACCTTGAATCTAATACATCTCTACCAAACTCTGCATTATTAAATGCTGTTAAGGTATTTAATTTAAATGCATTGGTGTCCAGTCTTGGCGATGAGACAAGTTTTAATTCTTCAAAATTAATTATTAGTAGGGCAGAGGGTGACTTTTATATTGGACAGAATAGAGCATTATTAACAAAACCAATTAAATTAGAGACAGCAGAAGCAAAAATGTCTTGGACTGGTGAGATTTTAAAAAATAATAATGGCCTTATGGATCAGCTTGATTTAAGTTTAGAAATGCGATTGAAAGTATCGGAAAATATTCCATGGTATGCAGCGGTCTTTGGAGGTATTCCCGCTCTTGCTGGAGGCTTTGTTTTAGAAAATATAATTGATGAGAGAGTTGACGATGCCTCAACCTTCGAATTTAATATTACTGGGTCGATCGATGATCCTAAAATTATCAGATTAAATTAAATAAATAGTTGCCAAACCTAAGAATGACAAAAATCCGACTACGTCAGTTACAGTAGTAACTACCACGCTTCCCCCAATTGCAGGATCTTGATTAAATTTTCGTAATATAAGAGGAACTAAAATTCCAGCAATTACTGAACTAATGAGATTAATTACCAATGCACAAGATATTAAAATAGCTATAGTAATATCTTTAAACCAACTAAATGTAACAAATCCAACTAAAATTGATAAAACTATTCCATTTAATATAGATACCGCCAACTCTCTTTTGAAAAGCCAACGAATATTTGATGTATTTATTTGCTCCAACGTTAAGCCTCTCAATACAATTGTTAGTGTTTGAGTAGCTGCAACACCTCCCATACTTGCAACTATAGGCATTAGAACTGCTAGATAGACAATTTTATCAATTACGTCTTGAAATAAATTTATTGTGCTTGCAGCAATGAAAGCTGTAACCAGGTTCATGCTTAACCAAAATACTCTACTTTTTGCTGCTCTTCCTGGAGGAGCAAAAGTATCTTCAGCAACACCTGCCATTCCTAATAGATTTTGATCTGCATCCTCTCTTATCACATCAACAACATCATCAATTGTTATTCTTCCTATTAACTGACCATCCTTATCTACCACTGGTGAAGAAATCAAATCATTTCTCTCAAATAAAGTTGCAACCTCTTTGTCATCAAGATCTGCATCTATTGGAAGAAATTCAGTTTCCATTATTTCTCTTACAAGCATCGTAGGCTTAGAGGTAATTATTTTGCTTATTAAAAGTTCACCCAAATATTCATTTTCGTTGTTGACTACAAATATCTTGTCAGTATTCTCAGGAAGATCTACTTGATCTCTTAAATAAGTTATTACTTCATTAATTGAGTTGTTTGGCCTAACACTAATCACATCTGTATTAAGTAACCCCCCAGCAGTATTATCTGGAAATGTAAGACCAATTTCGATTCTTCTTCTATCTACCAAAGACATATTTGATAAGATCTTGTTCATTCTTTCTTCTGGGAGATTTTGCAAGATGTCTACAATCTCATCTAACTCAAGCTCTTTAACCGCTTCAATCAATTCCTCATTAGAAATATTTGAAACTAAATCTTGTTGAATTTCTTCACCTAACTCAAAGAGAACATCGCCTTCTTCTTCTGTTTTTAATAAAGAAAATAAAAGGTTTCTTTGTTTGGGGGGTGAAGATTCAAGAGCATGAGCAATTTCTGGCGCAGTCATTTTGCTTAAAAGCCTTCTAATCTGATTCAAAGATAGATTAGACGCATCATCTAATATTGTCTTAATATCACTATCACTCATTCATTAATTCTAACCTGAAAAGAATTATCTATATCTAGATGATGGAATATTATTTTTTTTTCTATATTTTGAAATTGTTCTTCTAGCCAAACCAAACCCTCTCTTGTTAAGTTCAATTGCAATTTTTTTATCACTTTTTGGTTTGTTTTCAGAATTAACAATATCTTTTATTAGCTTCATAAGTTGAGTTGCAGAAATGCCCCTAGTTTTAGAAACTGAAGATAATAATAAAGACTTTAGAGGCATAACTCCTTTGGGAGTATCAATATACTTGTTCCTTAAAATTCTTGACACTGTTGAGGGATGAACCCCTATCTCATCTGCAATTTCTTTGTTGCTAAGAGTATTTAGCTTAAGTGGATTATCTTCAAAAAATGCTATTTGTTTGGTGCAAATATATTCTCCAACATTTTTTACCGTATCATTTCTTTTTTTTACTGATGATAGAAGCCACTTTGCGTCATTAATTTTTTGCAATATTTCTTCATTTTTCTTTTTCTTTAATTCTTTTTTTACTTCACTGATCAGTTCATTATCTAATTTTATTAAAGGAAAATTATTATCGTTAAATTCAATCTTGGTATTTTTATCTACAAATGAGACTTTTAAGTCTGCCTCAATAAAATCAGTTTTTTCAAAGTTTAAGCCAGGACTCAAATCACAGTTCTTAATTTCATTTAAGGCTGACTTAAATTCTTTATCTGTATAACCATTTTCAAGAGCCATCTTTCTAATTTCATTGAGATTATCAAGCTTATCATTTAGAAGAATATCTTCGATTAAAGCTCTATTAGTTTTTGAAATATTTTTTTTATTATCAACTTGAATTTTTATACATTCTTTATGATTTCTATAACCAATACCACTAGGATTTAATTTGTGAACTATATTTAAAAGAATGTTTTCGATCTCCTGTTCTGAGTAAATAAAATTAGATATCTCCTCAATCTGATCTATGCTTTCTGAAAGTTCACCAGATTCATCAATACATCCAATAATTAATTTAGCAATTTTTACTTCTCTTTTATTTAAATGAAAATCATCCAACTGAGCAATTAAAGATTCCCTTAAACTAACTCTTGACTCTATATCAAAGCTGAAATCGGAATGATTAAAATCTTCATAATCTTTATTAGCATCATTTTTTTCTAAAAATGGATTTTCTATTATCTCTTTTTCAATTTTTTTAATTAATTCAAATCTTGAAAGTTGCAGCAAATCTATTGATTTTTTTAAGGATGGTGTAAGTTTTACACTTTGCTTTTGTTTTAAGTTTTTTGAAAGAATAATACTCATTTATGAATACATATTTCCAAGATAGACCTTTTTAACTAAATCATTGTTAATCAGATTTTTTTTATTACCTTCTGCAATTAATTTACCATCATTGATAATTGCAGCTTGATTACATATTTCTAGAGTTTCTCTAACATTATGATCTGTAATTAAAATTCCAATATTCTTTTTTGATAACTTTATAAGGACATTTTTAATATCCTCTATCGCAATTGGATCAATGCCTGCAAACGGCTCATCTAATAAAATAATTTTTGGTTTGGATGCAAGAGTTCTGGCAATTTCGACTTTTCTTCTTTGACCACCTGACAGCTGCCTACCTTTCAAATCTAATATATCTGATAGATCAAATTCTTCAATTGAGGTATCTATAAATTTTTTAATGTCTACCTTGCTTTTAAAAGAAAGTTCTGCAAGTCCATAAAGATTATCTTTAACAGACAGATTAAGAAATATAGAGGGTTCTTGAGGTAAATACTTTAAACCAAGATTGGACCTCAGATGCATTGGCATTTTTGTGATATCTTCTTTTTCAAGGATCACTCTCCCATTATCAGCATTTATAAGACCAGCAATAATGTAAAAGGTTGAGGTCTTGCCAGCCCCATTAGGCCCCAACAAACCGAAAATTTCTCCGTAATTTACATTAAAAGATATATCTGAAATAATTTTTTTATCTTTAATCGATTTGAACACATTACTTATTTCTAACATTTTTAATTATCCGAAGTTATCTTGCCAGTTTTTGGATTAAAGATGATTAAATTTGAGCTGATAGAAATTTTTTCGAATTTAATTGAAGCATTTCCAACTAAATGAACTTTTTCATCACTAAAAAAAAGTATCTTTTCTGCCTCTCCATTAAAAAAGTTATTTTCTTTGTGTGATTTGATTGTACTTGGATCACCTGAAATTGAAATTACTTCTTTTTTATCATCATAAATTGCTGAGCTAGCAGAAATTTCAACATAACCAGAGTTTATATTTACATTGGAAAGAAAGTTTATATTTTTTGAATCATTTAAGAACTCAACTTTATCAGATTCAATTTTCACTTCACTAGCGAGACTTTTTGAATTTAGATCAAGTATGAATAAAAAAAAAGGAATTATAATTAAGTATTTATTTTTCAATTAAAGTATCCTTGCTTCAATCAAGTTATGCATTGATAAAACTCCAATATATTTATTTTTTTCAAGCACAACTAAAGTAAAAATTTTATTTTCTTCCATTATTTTTGCAGCATCTACAGCAAGCGCATTTGAATCAATCGTCTTAAAAGTTTTTGTCATGACATCTTTAATTTTTGTTGTTTGAATATCTATTTTTTTATTAATACATCTTCTTAAGTCACCGTCAGTAAAAATTCCAACTATTTTTGATTTATCTGTAACCAAAGTTACGCCTAGATTTTTTTTCGTTATTTCAATTAATGCTTTGTCTAATAAAGTATTCAAATTGACTTTTGGAACTTTGTTACCTTTGTGCATAAGATCTTGAACTTGTGTAATAAGTTTTTTTCCTAATTTCCCTGCAGGATGAGACGATGCGAAATCTTTTTTTGTAAATCCTTTTGCTTCAAGCAGAGCTACTGCCAAAGCATCTCCAAAAGCTAAAGCATTTGTGGTGGAAGATGTTGGCGCTAAATCAAGAGGGCAGGCTTCTTTTTTAGACCTTATTTGTATCTTAATATCAGCAAACTGTCCTATAGCTGATTTATTATTACTAGTTAATGAGACTATTTCTTTTGCATGTCTTTTTAATGAAGATAGTATATTTATAATCTCATCAGTCTCGCCAGAATTGGAAATTAGCATAACAATATCTTTTTTATTTATTAATCCCATGTCACCATGGGCAGCTTCAGTTGGATGAATAAATATTGATGGAGTACCGGTGCTGGATAAAGTTGCAGAAATTTTTTGAGCAACATGACCTGACTTACCAACTCCCATGATTACAAATTTTCCATCACAATTTAAAACCTTATCGCAAAGTTCTACAAATGAACTATCCAATTGATTAGATATTGATTGAATTGATTCTGATTCAATTTTTAAGGTTCTTTTTGCAGAAGCTATATAGTTATATTTTTTCATCTTAAACTTGAAAATTTATTTAATCCCTAATGTTATAATAGTCTAATGTTGCATACACTCAAAAAATATTTATTTCTTTTTTTGCTCATTTTAAATATAAACAACATTTACACTGCAGAAAATCCATATATTTTTATAGATTCCAACGCACAGGATATGGTTAAAGTACTTACATCAAACTCCAATCTATTTGAATCTGACAGAGAAGCTTATGAAAACAAAATAAAAGAAATTTTTGAACCTATGATAGATTTTAGAAGGGTTTCAGCTAGTGTTATGGGAAAAAAATATTATCTTCTGGCAACGAAAGAGCAAAGAGGTGAGTTTATTGACATATTCAAAGACTCACTTTTAAATACCTACGCAGAAACACTTGCTCAATGGGGAGAATCAACTATTTCAACTGAATTTCCAAAAGACGACTTTATATCAAAAAAATTTGAAAGTTTTGAAAGTAATATCGAGGTTAAACAAATTTTAAATACAGGCACAAGCGAATATCCAATATCATATAAGCTTAGGAAAAGTGATAATGGTTGGAAAATTGTAAATATTATTATTAATGGTGTAAATCTTGGCCTAACTTTTCGTAATCAATTTCAAGCTCTTGCTATATCTCATAATGAAGACATTGAACTAACATTAAAAAATTGGGTTTCTGATGCAGGCGATGCAGGCATTTCATAATATGGAAGATACAATCAAGAAAATTATTACTGCTAGTATTGAGGATGCGAAATGTAGCTTTGAAGGCGATTCATGTAATTTGAAACTAGTTGTTACATCTAGCACATTTTCAGATATGTCTCTTATAGATCAACATAAAACAGTTATGAGGCTTTTGGAAGATAAATTTCAATCAGGTGAATTACACGCTTTAAGTTTAGAGACAAAGACTTTCTAATATGGAGAAGTTGTTAATCATAGGAGGGAATCAACTCTCTGGAAAAATAACATGTTCAGGCGCAAAAAATGCAGCCTTACCGATGATTGCATCAACGATTTTGTCTGATGAAAAAGTTACTTTAAAAAATCTTCCATATCTTCAAGACATAACCACAATGTTTGAGCTTTTAGGTTCAATGGGTGCTGATATCTTATTAGATGAAGATATGAACTTCACAATACAATCAAACAATCTCAAAGATATTGAGGCTAGGTATGAATTAGTTAAAACAATGAGAGCTTCAATATTAGTTTTAGGTCCATTGCTTGCTAAATATGGCAAAGCAAGAATAGCACTTCCTGGAGGCTGTGCAATTGGATCACGGCCTGTAAATTATCATCTTGATTCTCTAAGACAAATGGGGGCTGAGATAGTATTAAAAAATGGTTATATTGAAGCATCGGCAAAAAATTTAAAAGGTGCAGATATTAGATTCGATGGAGTGACTGTTACAGGCACTGAAAATTTAATGATGGCTGCAACACTTGCAGAGGGCAAAACAACTTTATTAAATGTTGCAAAGGAACCCGAGATTGCTGATTTAGCTGATATGTTAAATTCGATGGGAGCAAAAATTGATGGAGCTGGATCAGATAAAATTACTATCCAAGGCGTTGAAAAACTAAGTGGAACTTCATTTGAAATACCTGCCGACAGAATAGAAGCTGGAACTTATCTAGCAGCTGCAGCAGTTACTAAAGGAGACATAAAAATTGAAGGTATCAATCCAAACAGACTTATGAAAGTTATTGATAAATTAATAAATACTGGTGCAAAAGTTGACTGTGATGAAGATTCCATTTCATTTAGCATGTCGAATGATATTCCTGATCCAGTAGATATCACAACAGCCCCATTTCCTGAATTTCCAACAGATATGCAAGCTCAATTTTCTGTTATAAATGCAATTTCAAGTGGTACTGCCAATATTTATGAGACTATTTTTGAAAATAGATTTATGCATATTCTTGAACTAAACAGAATGGGATGTAATATTTCGGTTAATGGTAATCATGCAATAATTAAAGGGGTGAAGTCTTTATATGGTGCTGAAGTTATGGCAACAGACTTAAGAGCATCTGCAAGCTTAATTCTAGCTGGACTATGTGCTAAAGGCGAGACAGTCGTAGATAGAATTTATCATATAGATCGTGGATATGAGAGAATCGAGGAAAAATTAAATTATTTAGGTGCAAATATAGTTAGACTTCCTACTTAGATCTTGCTTTAAAGGAATCAAAAATCTATAGATATTATTTCATTGTTTTCATTTAAGATTTCCATGCTTAAATTTTCACCAAGTGTGGCAAATTTTAAAGAACTCGTTAAATTACTCCAACTTGCTGTTTCATCATTTATGCTGAGTATTACGTCATTTATTCTTACACCTTTTTCAAATAAAGGACCTTTGTTCTGCATCTCAATAATTCTCAATCCACTACTAACATAACCACCTTTATTTATCCTAATTTTTGTGACTCTAAAATTACCTATCCAAAGACTTTGAAGCTCACCAAATCTAATTAGCTGAGTTGCAATTTGAACAACCAGGTTTGATGGTATTGCAAACCCGATACCTTGATATGCTCCAGTTCTTGAAAAAATTTTAGAGTTGATACCAACCAAATTACCATTTGCATTAATTAATGCTCCGCCAGAATTTCCTGGATTTATTGCAGCATCTGTTTGGATTAATTGTAAATAAGGATTTCCATAATCTCTTCCGGTAGCACTAATAATTCCTTTTGAGACTGAAATTCCAATTCCATACGGATTACCAATCGCAAGCACATCGTCACCTATTTTTAATTCATCAGAATCTGCAAAATTTATGGGTTTTAGTTTTTCATCCGGTATTATTTTAAGAACTGCTATATCTGTATTTTGATCTGCACCAATTATGCTTGCAGGGTAGTTATTTCCATCATCTAGCTTAATATATATTTCATTTCCGGAAATAATATGTAAGTTTGTAACAATATAACCATCTTCAGAAAAAATTACCCCAGATCCAATACCATTTCTATTGTTAGAAAAATTCTTGTTTTGATTCGATATAACTGTAACAACTGAGGATATTGAATTCTCTGATGCTAAAACCAATTTGTTTTTATCATTAGATATAAAGTACCATGTGCCTGCAAATGTAATAATAATTACTAAAAGATAATTTAGAAAATTAATTTGAAAAGATTTCATAATGTCTAAGGTTAAAAATATCATCGATACTCTTAAAAACCAAGGAGCTAATCCAGATTTGTCTCAAATAAATCTAATTGAAAAGCTATGTAAGATGAATATTTCAAAGAAATTTTCATTTAATAAAGTATTCACTAAAGATAACTTACTGGGAACATATATTTGGGGTGATGTTGGAAGAGGAAAGACTCTCATAACAAAAACATATCTTAAAGAGTTGAAAAGAGATGACATAAAAAGCTTTCATTACATAGATTTGATGAGCTATATTCATGATCAACTAAATAAAAATTCTGGAGTAAAAAATCCACTCTCAAAAATATCTAAAACTTTAACCACAGACACCAGCATTATATTTATAGATGAATTTCAGGTTGAAGATGTTGCCGATGCAATGATAATAGGAGATCTGTTGAAACTTATTTCAGGGCATGGAACAAAAATAATATTGACTTCAAATGCTCATCCTAATGATTTGTATCTTGATGGACTTCAAAGACAAAAATTTTTAGCCTCATTAAAGATATTTTTAGAAAAAGTAAATATTCATGAGCTTGACGGAGACATAGATTATAGAACAAGAAATATAATCAAATTTGATGAGCATGATAATAATAAAATTATTTCAGATGTGGAAATATTTAACTTCATAATTGATAACTTTGGTTTAGATCAACAAAAATCAGATCAAATATCAATTAATGATAGAAAATTTACCTGTAAACTTGTTTCTAATAATATTCTTTGGATTGAATTTAATGATTTTTTTAGAAAAGCTACAGGATCCAAGGATTACACTTACATTTCAAATAAATTCGATTGGGTATTTATAAGCAATTTTAAAAAAAATAATGATGATTCGATTGATGTTATAAGAAGATTTATATCATTTATAGATATAACATACACAAATAGAACAAAAATTAAATTTTTCTTTAATGATATTGATATTGAAAATATATATACAGGCTCAAAAATTGAAAACTTATGGGTAAGATGTAAAAGCAGACTGTCCGAAATGAGAACACAAGAATATTTAACTAATAATTAGTTTAATAAAAATTAACATAAATATTGCTATATTTAGCTCTAAACATTAATATTCGCTACTCAAATTAAATGATTATGAAAACATACTCTTTAAAAAAAGAAGAAGTCCACAGAAATTGGTTTGTTGTAGATGCAACCGATAGGGTATTAGGTCGTGTTGCTACTAAAATTGCTGACAAAATTAGAGGTAAAGATAAACCGTCATTTACTCCTCATACTGACGGAGGTGACTATGTGATTGTTATTAATGCTGAGAAAATTAAAGTTACTGGTTCTAAATTTAATAATAAAATATATTATCGTCACTCTTTATATCCTGGAGGTTTGAAATCACAAACTTTCAAGGAACTAATTGAAAAGAACCCTGAAAGAGTCATTGAAGAAGCTGTGAAAGGAATGCTTCCTAAAAATAAACTTGGAAAATCAATAATTAAAAAACTAAAAGTTTTTCAAGGTCCAAATCATGATCATGAGTCTCAACAACCAACTGAATGGAATCCTAGCTAATGAGTAATGAAATTTTCTATGCAACGGGAAGAAGAAAAACTTCCTCAGCAAGAGTTTATTTAAAAAAAGGAAAAGGTGATATATCTGTTAATGATAGAAAGCTTGATGAGTATTTCGGTAGAAAAGTTGCCCAGATGTTGGTTATGCAACCACTTGAACTTCTTGATTTATCTGAAAAATTAGATATCAATATCAAAGTTAAGGGTGGAGGAAGTTTTGGACAAGCTGGTGCAATTAGACATGGAATCTCAAGAGCTCTTACATCTTTTGATGAAGAATTAAGACCACAACTTAAAAAAGCAGGTTTGCTTACAAGAGATCCAAGAAGAGTTGAAAGGAAGAAGCCTGGACTAGTAAAAGCTAGAAAAAGTAAGCAATTTTCTAAGAGATAAATATAGCTTAAAAGCCATACTTATTTTTAATTATAAGCGGATTTTATATTACATATTTATGGTATAATTTTTTGCGTTATTTGATTAGCACACACCCTTAATGCAAGATAAAGATAAAACTAGAAGGAAAGTATTAATTGGCCTAACAAGTGCAGTTGGTTTGTCAGGTTTACCATTTGCTGCAACTCCATTTATTGCTGCATGGAATCCAAGTGCAAAGGCAAAAGCTGCAGGTGCGGCAGTTAAATTGGATGTTTCTAAGATGCAATACGGACAGCAAATACAAGTTTCATGGAGAAAACAACCTGTTTTCATTGTTAGACATACTAAAGAAAGTATTGCCAGCTTAGATTTGGCTTTGCCTAAATTAGCAGATCCAAATAGCGATCAGATTGAAGAACCTTACAGAGGTCTAAATCCATCTAGATCAAAAAGTCCAGAGTATTCAGTATTTTCAGGTGTATGTACTCATTTGGGTTGCGCACCAAAATATTTTCCTGAAATTGAACCTAAGCCTTGGGATGCTACATGGAATGGTGGATTTTTTTGTCCTTGCCATGGTTCAATGTTTGATATTGTTGGAAGAGTTTTTAAAGGAGTTCCTGCACCAACAAATCTTGTAGTACCACCCCATATGTTCGATGGAAGTATATTAACAATTGGAGAGGATAAGGAGTTATAAATGACTGAAATAGCTGGAAAATTATTTACATGGATAAATACAAGACTTCCAATAGTTAACACTTTTGAGAGACATCTTTCAAAACATCCGGTTCCTTCAAAGGTAAACTTTTGGTATTTATTTGGCGCATTGGCTGCGGTTACTCTAATTATTCAGGTTGTTACTGGAATATGGTTGATAATGCCTTACTCCAATACTGAGGAACAAGCCTTTTCTTCTATTGAATATATTATGAGAGACGTTGACTATGGATGGGTTATTAGATACATGCACACAACAGGTGCATCATTATTTTTCGCAGTAGTATATCTTCACATGTTTAGAGGGCTTTTATATGGGTCATATCAAAAACCTAAAGAGTTAGTTTGGATTTTTGGATGCACAATTTATCTTGCTATGATGGCGGAAGGCTTTCTTGGTTATGTTCTTCCATATGGTCAGATGTCATATTGGGGAGCCCAAGTTATTATCTCACTATTTGGTGCAATTCCATATATTGGAGAATCACTTGAATTATGGGTAAGAGGAGACTATTACATATCTGGCATAACAGTTTCAAGATTTTTTGCTTTACATGTGGTTGCACTTCCTTTAGTTTTGATTGCGCTAGTTTTTCTTCATTTAGTTGCTCTTCATGAGGTTGGCGCCGGTAATCCAGAAGGAGTTGATATTGAAGAACATCTTGATGATGATGGTGTACCTCTTGATAGCGTGCCATTTTTCCCATATAAGGTATTGAATGCATTAGTAGCAATCGGTGTTTTCATGACAGTATTTTCAATAATAATGTTCTTTTTTCCTGAAGGAGGCGGTTATTTCATTGAAATGGCAAATTTTCAAGAAGCAAATCCATTAGTAACTCCAGATCATATTGCGCCTGTGTGGTATTACGCTCCTTTTTATACAATGCTTAGAGCAATTCCAGACCCACTTGGTGGATTAATTGTTATGGCTTCTGCAGTGGCAATTTTCTTTATAGTTCCATGGCTAGATAGAAGCAAGGTTGCTTCAATTAGGTATAAAGGAATTTATAGCAAGATTGCTATAACTATGTTCGGAGTTAGCTTTTTAACACTTGGATATTTAGGAACTGTTGGAGTAACAGAAGTAAGAAAAACAATGAGTGTTATTTGTACAATAATTTATTTTGCATATTTCTTGCTAATGCCAATTTATACAAAGTATGAAACCACCAAGGAAGTCCCTGAAAGATTATGATTTCCATGGCTAACTGCTTTCAAATTATTTCAAAAGGCATAGTTTTATTTATTTTATTATTCTTTTTTAATGAAATGTATGCAGCTGAAGGCGGTCCATGTAAAGACTACGGAGAGTGCGATAAATTTCAATATTCACTTAATGATATAGAGTCTCTTCAAAGAGGGGCTTCTACATATATTAATTATTGCTATGGATGCCATTCCCTCAAATATTCAAGATGGGGAAGAGTAGCTAAAGACTTACAAATACCAGAAGACATCTTTTTTGAGAACCTTGTTTTTGATAAATCTATTAAGCCTGGTGATTTGATGGTTGGCGCTATGCCTGAAGACTCTGCAAATTGGTTTGGGGTGGAACCTCCAGATCTTACTTTAGTTTCTAGGTATAAAGGCGATGATTGGATTTACTCATACTTAAGAGCATATTATGAGGATTCCTCTAAACAATATGGCGTAAATAATTTAGTTTATCCAGGAACTGCAATGCCAAATGTATTGATGTCACTTCAAGGAAATCAGAGATTAGTTTGTAAAGATGTTCCTGTGCTTGCAAGAAATGGAGGAGAAAAAAGGGATGATTTTGGAAATACAATTTTTAAAGAAAAATGTGGATTTCTTGAAGTTCGGGATGGGACAGGAATCCTAACAAGAGAAGAATTTGATACATTAATATACGATCTAACAAACTTTTTAGTTTACGTAGGTGAGCCAAGTAAAGCTACTAGAGAAAGGATCGGCTGGTATGTTGTATTTTATTTCTTAATTTTCACAGCATTATCTTCATTGCTATATAGAGAGTATCATAAAGACTATAATAAGTAATTTATATACGAGGGGAAAATGATTTTATATTCTGACAGAGACGACCACTATAGCCAAAGAGTTAGAATTGTACTTGCCGAGAAAGATATTTCAGCTGAAATTAATGAAGCCAAACCAGAAGAAACATCTGATGAAATTCTCTCAATCAGTCCCTATCATAAACTTCCAATTCTGGTTGATAGAGATTTAGCCATTCATGACCCATCTGTAATGATGGAGTACTTAGATGAAAGATTTCCTCATCCTCCACTTCTGCCCGTATATCCTGTCGCAAGAGCCAATTGCAGAACATTAATGCTCAGAATTGATAGAGAATGGTGCCCACTAATAGATACCCTCATTGATGGTGAAAAATCTGAAAAAGAAATGTTGAAGATTAGAGAAGAGCTTTTGCATGAAATTTCATCCATCGCACCCACATTTAAAGAGTTCAAATTTTTTATGAGTGATGAGTTTACCTTGGTAGATTGTTGTTTTGCGCCAATACTTTGGAGGTTGCCATCAGTTGGAATAAAGTTACCTGTAAATAGACATTTAAAACCTCTAATAGATTATCAGAATTCTATATTTGAGAGACCTGGGTTCTTAGATAGCCTTTCATCTATCGAAAGAGATCTAAAATCTAATTAGTAAAAGCTGCAGTTGAGACCTTCCATAGACTTAAATCACGACTAGTACAACCATTTCTTTTAATTTTTCTATTTCCTGAGTCCGGCAAAAGATTTTCTCTAAATAAGTTATTTTGATTAATCTTTTCAATAAGAAGAAAGTCTCTTATTAGAGTTTTCTCTATCTCATTTATGATTAAAGAATCTTGTTTTTTTGAAATATTTTCAATCATTTTTTTTGTTATTGGAATATATGTATTTTCAAAATCTACTAATTTTTTAATACCATTTGCATCATGAAATATTTCACTTGATGAAAATGTTTCAATATTTAATGCATTGCTTCTAAATATCGGCACTATTGTTTTTCCAATATCATAATCAGTTATATAGTAAATACTTGCAATATCATTCCTTATTCTTGGAGTATGTGATATGTCTATACCCTTATCAAATTTAGCTAGATCCTGGTAATTTCTTGTACTTAAGTCAACATTAAGAATTTTTTTTATTTGTGAATCAAAATCTCCAGACTTAATCATAAGATATTCTTCTCCAGGATATTTATTTCTTAACATTGAAGCAACGTCCATATAATTTTCAGAATAAATAACAATAACTTTTTTGTTTAACTCCTTTTTATTTTTAAAAATATTTTCTTCTAGGACTTCTCTTTCCTCTTCGATAAGACTTTTACAAAAATACTTTAAATTTGAAGTGAGTAAATTATCTCCAAGAAAATATGAATCTTGATCATTAAAGTCTATTGAAAATATATTTTCATCCCTTAGCAACGATTGAATAATAATTTCTTTATTTTTATTACTCGTTTCAATTTTTAAATTTATATCAGGTTTAACAAAATCTTGTCTTGGTGTGATTGAGCAAGATGAAATAAAAACAATTAAACAAGTTAAAATTAATGTTAAGCTAAATTTCATAAATTTATTATCTTAAAATGTTATATTTTATTTCTACTCCAATTGGTAATTTAAATGATATATCACTTAGGGCCATAGATGTTATAAGATCCTCTGATTATTTGTACGCAGAAGACACAAGAAATACAAAAAAATTACTAAAATTCATTAATTTAAAAGTTAAATCAAAAAGTTTTCATGAGCACAATGAACATAAAGCTTCATCAGAAATCATTGAAAATTTAAAAGAAGGAAAAATTGTTTCAATAGTTTCAGATGCTGGGACTCCAGTTATATCAGATCCTGGATATAAGCTAATACAAATATGTTTGAAAGAAAATATTAAATATACTTTAATCCCTGGGCCTTCTTCAGTTTTGAGCTCTTTAGTAATGTCTGGTCTTTCACCTGATAGATTCTCTTTTTACGGATTTATTCCAAGAAAAGCAGGTGACCAAGATAGATTTTTTGAAACTTTATCTGATGATATAAAAACATCAATTGTATTTGAATCACCAAAGAGAATTAAAAAAACTCTCATTAACTTGCAAAAATTTGTAGGTAAAAATAGAAAAATTTCTTTGTGCAAAGAAATGACTAAAATTTATGAAGATGTTTTTAGAGGAAAAATTTCTGAAATCATAAAAGATATTGAAAATGATCAAATTAATCTTAAGGGAGAGCTAGTTTTAGTAATTGAGGGAGCAGATAATAAAATAGATCTAAATATTAGTAAGCAAATTAAAAAGGAATTTTTATCAAAGCTATCAGCCTCTGATTCGGCCAAGTTAATCTCTATGTTAACTGGAAAAAATAAAAGAGATATCTATAAAAAGCTTATAGAAAAATAAAAAATGCTTATAATAGCTTCTGAGTTGGTTGGATGATCGCTAAATTTATTTAGAGGAAAGTCCGGACTTCAAGGAGCAGGGCGCCAGGTAACACCTGGGAGGCGTGAGCTTACGGAAAGTGCAACAGAAAATATACCGCCATTTATTGGTAAGGGTGAAAAGGTAAGGTAAGAGCTTACCGCTTAAGTGGTAACATTTAAGGCATTGCAAACCCCAGCCTGAAGCAAAACCAAATAGAAATCCAATAAAGTTGCTCGCTTTGGATTTGGGTAGGTTGCTAGAGTATTATGGCAACATAATATCGAGATAGATGATCATCTTCAACAGAATCCGGCTTATAAACCAACTCAACTCTATTTTTGTAGATCTTTTGCCTCAAATAAATGTGTGAAAAAGTGTGCAAAAGTGTTGCAAAGTGTGTAAAAAGTCTTTATATTTTGAGAATGTTTGGATTTAATACGCCATCTATTGATAGTAAGGGCAGAATAGCTATTCCTGCTAGATATAGAATTGACTTAAAAACACAAAATCATAACGAAATTGTAATAACAAAAGATCCTCAATATCCATCTTTAAAACTTTATCACCATTCAGAATGGCAGAGGATTTCAACAAAACTTCAATCACTTCAAGGCCTAGATCCTATCGTTAGAAATTTACAATGGACAATACTTGGTAACGCTTATCAAACAGATATTGATATCGAGGGCAGAATGCTAGTTAGAATTCCCATAGATTTGCAAAGTTATGCTGAAATAAATGAACAGAAACAAGTTGCATTAATTGGAATGGGTAACAAATTTGAAATTTGGAATATTGAAAATTGGGAAATGCGACAAACAGGAGGGTCTCTTTCAACAGAGATTTTGGATGTTGTGCTACCTGAAAGTATTAAAGAAATGTCATTTTAAAGGGGAGTATGATGAATTTTGAGGTAGTTGAAACAAAACAAGAAAACGCAAAAATAAAAGTTGTTGGAGTTGGCGGTGGTGGAGGAAATGCCATACTTCATATGATTAATCATGATATCAAGGGAGTAGATTTTATTTGTGCAAATACTGACACTCAAGCTTTAAAATCTGTAAAAAGCGCAACTACAATAAAACTTGGTAATGGCTTAACTAAAGGATTAGGTGCTGGAGCGGATCCTGATATTGGTAGAAGAGCTGCTGAAAGTGACAGAATGGCAATAGAAGAATTATTATCTGGTGCAGATATGGTTTTCATTACTGCTGGAATGGGAGGAGGAACAGGTACTGGAGCTGCACCTGTAATTGCATCAATCGCAAAAGAATTAGGAGCATTAACTGTTGCTGTAGTAACAAAACCCTTTAAATTTGAAGGAAAAAAGAGAATGGGAGCCGCTGAAAAAGGTCTTGCGTCATTAGTTGAAGAGGTTGACAGCCTTGTAACTATCCCAAATGAGAAACTTTTTGAAATATTAGGATTGGATACTTCCATGCAAGATGCTTTTGCAAAATCTGATGACGTTTTAAAGGGGGCTGTTCAAGGAATTTCAGATATTATTATGCAAAGAGGTCATGTAAATGTTGACTTTGCTGATGTAAAAGCTGTTATGTCAGAAAAAGGCATTGCCATGATGGGTACAGGTATTGCAAGTGGCAAGAATAGAGCTGAAGCTGCAGCAACAATGGCTGTTAAAAGTGAATTATTAGATGATATTAATCTTAAAAATGCCAGAGGTGTTTTAGTGAATATCACAGGTAAAGAGCCTACTCTTAGGGATCAAGCTGAGGTAGCAGATATTATTGATGAGATTGTCAGTGAAGATGCAAATATTATTTATGGTCTTGTTTTTGACAAAAGTTACAAAGATGAAATTAAAGTAACAATTGTTGCAACAGGAGTGGACCAAAGAGCACCATCTTTAGTGATTGATAACGAACCATCAATGAAATTAAATCCTGTTGGTTTGGATAAAGATAAAACCAGTCAAAAAGTTGGCACGTCGTCTGCAGAGGAAATTGATTTCCTTGATGTGCCGACTTTTATGAGAAAACAAGTAGATTAAAATGCTTCATTTTCCAGTTTTACTGGAAGAATCCGTTGATTTTTTACTAAATGACGTAAATGGTCATTATATTGACTGTACTTTTGGTAGGGGCGGACATTCGAAGTTAATTTTAGAGAAATTATCAAAAGATGGACTTTTAACAGGCATAGATAAAGATCCTGATGCATGTGAATATGCTATGGAATTTCAAAATGATAATTTCAAGATTATTAATGATTCATTTAATAACATTGAGAAATATTTTAAAGAAGAAAGCATAAACGGAATTCTCTATGATCTTGGCACATGCTCCACTCATCTTGACCAACCTGAAAGAGGGTTTAGCTTTAATAAAGATGGCCCATTAGACATGCGCTTTAATAACAAAATAGGTACACCACTTTCTGTATGGTTAGAAAACGCCTCAGAAGA
This sequence comes from uncultured SAR86 cluster bacterium, assembly GCA_902612915.1. Lineage (GTDB taxonomy): Bacteria > Pseudomonadota > Gammaproteobacteria > Magnimaribacterales > D2472 > SAR86A. Next base: position 112,179 of record CACMFH010000002.1, read on the forward strand.
ACAAATAAGAGATATTCTTTATAAATACGGTGATGAAAAACATGCCAAATTAATTAGTAATGCAATTGTTAAAAGCAAGATTAAGAATAAGATTACAACAACGACTCAACTTTCAAATATTATAAGAGATATACATCCTGAAAAAAATAAAAAAATTCATCCAGCAACGAAATCTTTTCAAGCTTTTCGTATTTTTATAAACAACGAACTTGAAGAATTTGCTGAATCTCTTAAAGCAGCAGAAAGACTTTTAAAGTTTGGTGGTTATATAGTAACAATAGCTTTTCACTCATTAGAAGATAATATTGTCAAAAATTTTTTTAAACCATCCTTGGTATCTTTCCCCAAAGATATTCCTATAAATAACAAAGAAGAAAAGAAATTTAAATGTATTGCAAAAAAAATCAGGGCCTCTAAAGATGAAATAAATATTAACCCAAGATCAAGAAGTGCAATAATGAGAGTCTTTCAAAAAATATGATTAAAAAGAAAATAATATTTCAATATCTATTTTTATTAGTTTTAATCTTTATTCTAAGTATTGAAAAAATAAAATTATCATGGGAAATAAGTACTCTTTATAATAATAGTGAAAATATAAAAGTTGAGCTTGAAAAACTCAAAGATCTGAATCTTAAATTAACAACACAGTACCATTTAGAAAATTCTCCAGCACTTATTGAAAAAATTGCTAAAGAAGATTTAGGAATGACAAAAAAAAGACCTAAAAAAATTAATTATGAATAATAAACTCAATTACTTAAATTGGAGATTTATACTAATAGCTGTTGCTATTTTTGTTTGCTTGTTAGCAATAATCTATAAGATGTTCTCAATTCAATTTTTTGAGAGTAATTTCCTGCAGAATGAAGGTAACAAGAGGTATGTTAAATACAAAGACGTTGTGCCAGTAAGGGGAACTATATACGACAGAAACAATTTTCCATTAGCGGTATCGGTCATTAATTATGATCTTTATGCTTTAAGGGGATTTACAAAATCTCAGCTACTTAATATATCAGAAAAAGTTGATTTGGATATTGATCCTGGAATTGAAGTTTTCAACAAGAAAACGCTTTTAAAGAAAAACATTTCAAATGAAGCGTTAATAGAAATCAGAAATTCAAGATTTAAAAATATAGAGGTGGAGGTTCGTCACAGTAGACATTATCCGCTGGGCGATCAAATTGCACCTTTAATCGGATTCTACGGTAAAGATGGAGCACAAGAGGGACTTGAAAAAAGTTATGACAAGGTTTTATCAGGTAAAAAGGGGAGGCAAAAATACTTTAAGAATGCTAAACAAGAAATCATTTCAAAACCTATCGAAGTTTCTAGAACGATACAAGGAAGTGACATACATCTAACTATTGATAGTACCTTACAATTTTATGCATACAAATTTTTAGTTGAGGCCATAAAAAGCAACAAAGCAAAATCTGGAACAGCTATAATTTTAAATAACATAGATGGTGAAATACTGGCAATGGCAAGCTTTCCATCATATAACCCAAATCACCCTCAAAGAAAGATACAAAAAAACAGGGCTTTGGTGGATGCGTACGAGTTGGGCTCAGTCTTAAAACCCATAGTTTTGTCAAAAGCTCTCGAACAAAAAATTGTGAATATCGATGAGTATATAGATATACCAAGAAGACTGTATCTTAATGACAAGATTATTGTCGATTCAAAGCAATATGAGAAACTAACGCCAGCAGAAATAATTACATATTCTAGTCAAATCGGAGCATCAAAAATTGCTTTAGAGCTGGGATATGATGATCTCAAATCAAACTATTATGATTTTGGTTTTACAAAACCAATTTCAATTAATTTTCCATCATCCGCATTTGGCTATATGGCCATTAAGGATAATATTGTTGACAAAGAACTTGCAAGTTTAGGGTATGGCTACGGCTTAACAATTAGTCCTTTTCAGATAGCGTCAGCTTATTCAGTATTTGCTAATAATGGGATTTTTAAAGATTTTAAGCTGCTCAAAAACGAAGATGTTTTATCGAGAAGAGTTATTTCTGAATCAACTGCATCAAATATTTTGAAAGCTTTAGAAATGGTTACAAAAGACGGTACAGGTAAAGCTGCAAATGTTAATGGATTTTCTCAAGGAGGTAAGACTGGAACTGTTCATCAAATAAGATCTGGATCAGGTTATGCGGAAGATATGTATAGAGCTTCATTCATAGGAATAACACCTTTAAACGAAAACTCTTTGACAATATTTGTTTCTATAGATGATCCTAGTCTAGATTCATACTCTGGTGGCAGTGTGGCAGCACCTGCTTTTGCAAAGATTGCAGAAAATTCTTTAAATCACTTAGGATATTTTGAAGATGAGTGAATATGAAGAAATATTAGGTATAAAAATTCCTGAAAATACTAAAATTAAAACTGTAACTAATTCATCAAAGAAGGTAACAAAGGATTCAATTTTTTTTGGATTCCAAGGAACTAAAGTTCATGGCAGCAAGTATGCTGAGGATGCCATTAAGAACGGAGCATCATTGGTTATTCACGACGATCCTTTGTTTGTAAAAAATAATGAAAAGATAATTTACTCAAAAGATTTAAAAAAAAATATTATTAAATTTTTAGATTCATTTTATTCAATTGATATTAATAGTAATAATTTTTTCGCATTTACAGGAACTAATGGCAAGTCGTCAACTGCCTACATTTGTCATCAATTACTTCACAATATGAATTATGAATCTCTATACATAGGTACCCTTGGTATTAAACATAATGATGAAAAAATTCAAACAAAATTTTCAAATAAAACCACACCAGATATATTTGAATTATACGAAATAATTAGTTCACTTAACTTCGGTTTAGACTCTATGAGTGTATGTCTGGAGGTATCATCTCATGCGCTTGATCAAAATAGGCTTGATGGCATTCAATGGCTGAATTCTGCATCAATATTAAATATTGGTGAAGATCATTTGGATTATCATAAGGATATTTCTTCTTATAGAGATTCAAAATTTAGTATTTTTAAAATGAATTCGCCAATAAAACTTGTTATTGATGAATGTAATAATTTTGCAAAAGACTATGATTTTTTAAACAAAACAAAGTTGACATCTATAAGTAGTAAAAATAATTTTTCTGATATTTTTTATAAAATCACAAAAGCTAATTTTAAGAATTGCGAATTTAAAATATTTCTTAATAATCCACCAAGCGGACAAGAAATACATAAAAATAAGAAATATAAATTCAAATGCACTCTTTTCCCAGAGTTTAATATCACCAATCTTGTATTTGCAATTTCTTCTATAGGATTTGATAAATTCTCTGATAAGCATGTTAATGATCTATCTTTTATTAAGTTGCCAAAAGGTAGGACTGAAGTTATTAATAATATTTCTAAAAATATAATCATAGACTATGCCCATAATTCTCACTCATTTGAAGTGCTATTATGTTCAATCAAAAAATATTTCGATAATTTGATTTTAGTTTTTGGTTTTGGAGGCGATAGAGACAAATCTAAACGAGCAAAGATGTTACAAATTGCTTTAGACAATTCGTCTAAAATTTTTTTAACATCAGATAATTCCAGGAGCGAGAAATTTGAAAATATTATAAAAGATGCCATGAAGGGGAATAATGAAGGAGATATAACAATCATAGAAGATAGAAAAGAGGCAATAATAAATGCAAATAAATTTTTGGATAAAAATAGTTGTTTGCTAATTCTTGGCAAAGGACATGAGCAAACTCAAGAAATTGATGGAAAAATTTGTCATTTTAGTGACCATGAGGTAGTTGATGAAATTTATAACTAATACTTCAGATTTAGCAAAATTTCTTAATAAGAAAATAAAATTTAATGCATTAATAAAATCAATTTCAATTGATACAAGATCATTAAAAAAGAATTCATTATTTATAGCTATAAAAGGTGAAAATTTTGATGGAAATGATTTTGTTGATGAGGCGCTCTCAAAAGGTTCAAATATTATTATTGCTGATAATAAACGTTTTAAAAACAGTAAAGATAAAAGAATTATATGGGTGAATGATTCAATAAAAGCACTTAAAACAATATCAAATAACATCATCGAAGATTATGGTGGTAACGTAATTGCGATTACTGGCAGCAATGGAAAAACTACAACAACAAATATAATTGGTAAAACCCTAAAGAATAACTCAAAAACTTTAAAAAATTTTAATAACGAAATCGGTATGCCTCTGAGCTTGATGAATGCTTCTCTTAAATCAAAGAATTTAATTTTTGAAATAGGTGCCTCTAAATTAAATGACATTGATTATCTCAGTAAAATCTTACAACCTAATGTTGGACTAATAACAAATATTGGAAATTCACATTTAGAGTCCCTAAAGAATATTGATGGTGTTTTTAAAGTAAAGTCTGAAATAGTTAAAAATATCAAGAAAAATGGCTTTTTAGTTGTACCTAATGATAATAAGAAGCATCTTAATAAATGGAAAAAAATGAGATCAGACATAACAACAATTTCTTTTGGTATGAAGGATGATTCTGATTTTTATCCTATTGATGTAAAGATAAAACAAAATGGACTAAGCTTTTTGGTCACCTCGAGACTGCTTGAAAAATCTATAAAAATATCGTCTTCACTGGAAGGAGTTCATAATGTTAAAAATATTCTTTCAGCTTTTGCAGTGCATTATTGTCTAGGTCAAAACCTACAGGATTTTTCAAAATCAATAAGCTTATCTAAACTGGACAATTTAAGGCAGGTAAAATACAAATGGCTAAAAGGATCTACCTTAATTGATGATAGTTATAATGCAAATCCAGATTCAACAAAAAAATCTATTGATCTATTAAGTAATTACAACAAAAAAACTGTCTTATTATTAGGAGATATGTTGGAGTTGGGAAGGTATAAAAATAAACTTCATAAAGAAGTTGGGGAATATGCAAAATCTAAAGGAATCAGTAAATTGATTGCATTTGGCGATCTAACAAGACATTCGATTGATGGCTTTGGAAAAAATGGGATTTTTTTTAATGATGAGACTAAGCTAAAAAACTATTTAAGGAAAAATATAACTTCAAAAAATGTTATCTTAATAAAAGGTTCAAGAGGTATGAAAATGGAGCGATTTATAGATGTTTGAGTATTTGGGTACAGTTTTAGTATCTGTTGATCCTGGTTTTGACGTTCTAAGATACTTAACTGTCAGAACAATTGGTGGCACGGTAACAGCGCTTTTGCTTTCAATTTTGACGGGCCCATTAATCATTAATTTTCTCAAATCAGTGCAATTTGAGCAGTTTGTCAGAAAAGATGGGCCACAATCCCACTATAAAAAAACGGGTACGCCCACAATGGGAGGATTACTTATATTATCTTCTTTAATAATTTCAACTCTTTTATGGGCTGATCTTGGCAATAGATATATTTGGGTTGTATTAGGAGTAACCATAGGTTTTACAATAATTGGTTTTTTTGATGATTATTTAAAAATTAAAAATAAAAGCCCCGATGGATTATCTTCAAAACAAAAGATTTTTTTTCAATCCATAATTGCTCTCATATCAATTACATATCTATATTACTCAGCTGAGATTATTCCTGAACAGTCGTTTATTGTTCCTTTTTTTAAAGATTTAATAATCCCCATGTCTCCCTTTGTTTTTATTTTTATTGGAGTGTTTGTATTAGTTGGTTCTTCGAATGCTGTCAATTTGACTGATGGGCTGGACGGTCTCGCAATTCTTCCCTCAGTCTTGATTGGAGGAGCACTTGGCTTAATCGCTTATGCTATGGGGAACCAAAATATAGCAGATTATTTGTATCTACCCCATCTTCCATTATCCGGAGAGTTAATAGTGTTCTGTGGGGCACTAATTGGATCAGGTATTGGTTTTCTATGGTATAACACATATCCAGCTCAAGTATTCATGGGAGATATTGGGTCACTAAGTCTCGGAGCTATATTGGGGATAATCGCAATTATTTTAAGACACGAATTAGTTTTTGCAATTATGGCTGGAGTATTCGTAATGGAGACACTAAGTGTAGCAATTCAAGTAATTTCGTTTAAAACAAGAGGTAAGAGAGTTTTTTTAATGGCACCAATTCATCATCATTTTGAACTTAAGGGCTGGGCTGAGCCTAAGATTATTGTCAGATTTTGGATAATCACACTTGTTTTAATTCTAATTGCATTATCAACACTAAAGTTAAGGTAAGGTTAAGTGAGATCTCTAATATATGGTTATGGGGATACAGGTAAATCTTTTGAAAGATACCTAAAAGATAAAAAAATTGATTTTGATATTTTTGATTCAAATATTGCTAAACATAATCAAAATTATAACTTTGAAGACTTTGATCAAATTTTGTGTAGTCCCGGAGTACCAAAAGACATTTTTGAGAACATTAAGAGCCAAAATATTAATACATTTACAGATATAGACATTTTTTTTAATGAAGACAAATCTGTAAAAATTGGCATTACCGGAACTAACAGAAAAAGCACTACAGCATTTCATTTACATCAATTATTAAATAAATATAAATCTTCAAATTTAGTAGGCAATATTGGAAATACAATGTTGGACTATATCAATAATGGAAAAGAGTTCTCAATAATTGAATTATCAAGTTTTCAATTAGATAAGATGAATCAAAATCAGCTTGATTTTGGCATTTTGCTTAATATCGAAGAAGATCATCTTGATTATCATGGCGATTTTAAATCTTATAAACTAGCAAAAGAAAAAATTCTCTCAGCTAATGAAAGCATTTCTTTTGAGGTAGATCCTTATAATCTATTTAAATGGATTACTGGCAAAGAAGCTAAAAAAATACAATTAAAAAATCTTCCATATAGATTTGAACATATATCTGAGAAAATTATTAATGATTCAAAGTCAACGAATTATCATTCTTTGAAATATGCAATGAAAAAAGCAAAAAAATGCTTTAATAGTGAATATATTTTGATTGTTTGTGGAAATCCTAAAAAAGAAAAATATAAAAAAATTCATCTAAAGAATCCAAGCGAAGTTTATATTTTTGGAAAGCATTCTAATCAAATAAATAAATGTATTGAACATCCTAAAAAGAAATTATTTAAGAATATCAAAGAATTATTTGACTTTGTTCATACTAAAAAAAGTACATGTAATATACTTTTTTCTCCTGGTTATCCAAGCGGTGATGACTTCAAAGATTTTAACGAAAGAGGTGAGATCTTCAACATTCACGCATTTAATAAATAAATGAATATTAGTAAAAGTGACATTTTGGTAATTTTGCCATTGGGTTTATTACTTGTTATAGGTTTGGTAATGGTAACTTCATCAAGCATATATATTGCTGATAATATGACCTCTAATCCCTTTCACTTTGCTAAAAGACAAGCATTATTTATATCAGTGGGACTATTTTCAATGACATTTTTCTTAATATTGCCATCAGATTTTCTTTTAAGATCCGATTGGATATTTATGTTGTTGAGCATAATTCTTTTAATTATTCTTTTTATTCCTGAAGTTGGCACAAGTGTGAATGGGAGTATTAGATGGATAAGAATGGGACCAATTAATATCCAACCCTCCGAGATTTGTAAATTTAGTTTAATTCTATATATTTCAGGATACTCTGTTAGAAGAATGTCAGAAATAAATTCGCTTAGAAGTTTCTTAAAACCATTATTTCTGTTATTCATAATATCTTTACTAGTAATGAGCCAACCTGATCTTGGTTCTACAGCCATCATTTGCTTTTTAGTTGTTGGTATTCTTTTTTATGCAGGCATATCTTTTTATCAAATTTGTTTGCTAGTTTTATTAATTATTTTGTTGGGTTACTTAGCTATAACTTCTTCACCAATGAGATTAGCTAGGGTTTTAGCATTCACAGATCCTTTTGCATTAGATGTTGTGCAAAACGCAGGATGGCAATTGTCCAATTCTTTAATAAGCATTGGTCAAGGTGGATGGTTTGGTCTAGGCCTAGGAAATAGTTTTCAAAAAAGCTTTTTTTTACCTGAAGCTCATACAGATTTTATATTTGCAATTTTAGTTGAGGAACTTGGAATTATAGGAGGCATGTTGTTAATTTTTTTATATGTGACTATGTTGATTGGATTGATTTTTATATCTTTTGATTCTTTCAAAAAAGATAGATTATTTCAGGGATATTTAGTGTTTGGCGTATTTCTTTTAATATCAATACAAGCATTGTTTAATATAGCAGTAAATATTGGTCTTTTACCGACTAAGGGCCTTACATTACCTTTTATCAGCTACGGAGGAACAAGTATCATTATAATGTTATCTTTAATGGGGATTGTTCTGAGAATAAATAATGAAAATAAAGTTCTTTAAATGAAATTCTTAATCGTTGCTGCTAAGACTGGAGGTCATGTATTTCCTGCTGCAACTGTCAGCAAAAAACTTATTAATAACGATCATCAAATTATTTTGATTGGAACTGGAAACAAAATTGAAATAAATGCATATGAGGAACTAAATTCTAAGCAATATAAACTTAATATAGATGGCTTTAGAGGAAAAAATGTTTTCATAAAAATTAAGGTATTATTTCAAATCATTACCAATATATTCTATCTAATAAAGGTGATTAAAAAAGAAAGAGTAGATGCCATGATTGGCTTTGGCGGTTTTATTAGCGTACCAGCAGGCATAGCATGCTTTATTAAAGGAATTCCAGTTTTTACTCATGAGCAAAACTCTGTAATGGGTTCAGCTAATAAGTTACTCTCAAAATTTGCTGTGATAAATTTTTTAGGATTTAAGATTTCAAATATAAATAATTCTATATTTTCAGGAAATCCAATTAGAGATACTTTTAGATCTTATAATAAAGATATAACCGAAGAATTAGAAGACAAGATTAAAGTTTATATTACTGGTGGAAGTCAAGGATCTTCATATATCAATTTAAATATGCCTCATGCATTGGAGCCATTATCGGAATATTTATTTATAAAACATCAATGTGGTTTAGATAATCTTGAAAAAGTAAAAAGTGAATATGAATCGAGAAATATTGAAGCAGAGGTTTTGGAATTTTTCAATAATCCTGAAGAACAGATAAAATGGTCAGATTTTGTTGTCTCAAGAGCAGGAGCACTTAGTTTATCTGAAATCACTTCAATGAAGAAAGGTGCCTTAATGATTCCTCTGCCAAATTCTATTGATAATCATCAATACGAAAATGCAAAAAAAATTGAGGATATGGGTATGGGTATTTTGCATGAAGAAGATGAAGATATAAGTTATCTCACTGATAAAATAAATGAAATTATTAAAGATAAAAAATATATCAATTGGAAAAAAAATGAACTTACAAATCATCTAAATGCTGCAAATGAAATAGTGAAATACATTGAAGAATATCTCAATAAATGAAATTTTTTAAAAAAGTAAAACATATCCATTTTGTAGGAATTGGTGGAGCAGGAATGATAGGCATTGCTAAAGTATTGCTGAAAAAGGGATACAAAATATCAGGTTCTGACATATCAGACTCTCGTGAATTAAGAAAATTAGAAAAACATGGTGCAAAGGTATTTATTGGTCATTCATCTAAGAATATTAAGGGTGCAGATTTACTAGTTATATCATCTGCAATTAGTTCCAGAAATCCTGAATTAGTCCAAGCAAAAAAAGATTTTATTACATCAATACCAAGGGCCGAAATGCTTGGAAGTATAATGATTGGATATGAAAGCATTGCTGTTGCTGGAAGTCATGGCAAAACCACAACAACAAGCATGATTGCAAAAATATTAAGTGTTGCAAATTTAAGCCCAACATATGTTGTTGGAGGAAAAGTTTTAAGTACAGACGAGAATTCAGACTTAGGCAAAGGAAAATATATTGTCGCAGAAGCAGATGAGAGTGATGGATCATTTGTTCACCTTCAACCTGATGTCGCTGTTTTAACAAATATAGATGATGATCATCTGGCTCATTTTAATAACATCTTTGAAAATCTTTTAGATTCATTTGTTTTATTTTTAGAAAACGTACCTTTTTATGGATATTTGATAATTAATGGCGATGATAAGAACATAAAAAAAATCTCAAAAAGAATATCTAGATCACAAGTTACGTTTGGAGAGTCAAAAGATTGTGATTATAAAATCATCAAAATCATTTCAAAAAACGGTAAGCAAGATTTTCAAATTTTTGATAAAAAAACAAGAAAGGTTTATAAATTTAAAATTAATCTTCCTGGTAAGCATAATGTTTTTAATGCAACAGCTGCAATCGCTGTTGCGTTAGAGGAAGGTATTTCAATTAGCTCAATAAGGAATGGCATTAAAGAATTTACAGGGGTTGGAAGAAGATATGAGAAGCATGATATTAAAATTGATGATAAATCATTAACCTTAATTGATGATTATGGTCATCATCCGTTAGAAATTGAATCAAATATAAAGGCGTATAAAGAAGAATATAAAAATAAAAAAGTATGTATGATTTTTCAACCACATAGGTTTTCAAGGACAGCACAGCTCTTTGATGATTTTATAAAGGTATTAAAGCAAACCGATTCATTAATAATGTTAGATATTTATTCTGCAAGCGAGAAGCCAATTAAAGGCATAAACTCAAGGAGAATTGTAGAAACTTTAAAACAAAATGGCCATAAAGATGTAACTTTTTTAAAAAAACATGATGATGTAATAGATTTGATTAAAAAGAAAAAGGATGATTTTGATATTTTAGTTACCCAAGGTGCTGGTAGTGTTTCGAATATTTGTCAAATAATTAAAAATCAATGGGAAAAATAAATAAAATCGCAGTTCTATATGGAGGCTCTTCCTCTGAAAGAGAAGTTTCTATTCAAAGTGGAAAGGGCGTTCATAATGCAATCTGCGACTTAGGCTATGAATCAGATCTAATTGATTTTAAAGATCTTAACAATTTGAATGAATTAAAGGTTTATGACTTTATATTTATTGCTCTTCATGGTTTTGAAGGCGAAGCCGGTAAACTTCAAAGAGATTTAGATGATTTAAATATTTTATATTCTGGATCAGGCCCTGAAGCTTGCATGAAAACATGGAACAAAAAAGTCACAAAAGAAATTTTAAAAAAAAATAATATAAATACTCCTGTTTACCTGAGTATTTCTGAGTTTTCTCTTGAAGATGCAAATCAAAGTTTAAATACATCATCATTTGATCGATTTAGACCATTTAATTATTTATTTTTAAAACCTGAGGAAGATGGCTCCAGTATTGATATTTTTAAAATAAGTGATGAAGAAAGCCTTAAAAATGCATATACAAAATGCACTAATCGTAAAAGAGGTTTTATATTTGAAGAATATATTGATGGAAGAGAGCTAACGGTGACCGTAATTGATAAAGAATGTTTCCCGCCTATTGAAATAATTACAAAAAATGAATTTTATGATTATGATGCAAAGTATATTTCAGATGATACCTTGCATATTGAAGCAAAATTAACGCAAAGTGAATTAGTTGATATTAAATCAGTATCTTTAGATGCATTTGAAGCACTTAATTGCAAAGCATGGGCAAGAGTTGATTTGATTCAAGATAAAAAAGGTAATTTTTATGTAATAGAGATTAATACAGTTCCTGGAATGACAAGCCATAGCAATGTTCCAAAGTCTGGAAGTCTATTAGGCTTAACTTATAATGAGGTTGTCCAAAAAATCATAGATGCATCTATATAAAAAACTATTGTTAATAATTGTAATCTTAATTCCTACAAATTTATTTGCAGAATATGAAATCAATATTAATTTTGAATCAGGATTTGAATTTGAATCGCAAAAAATATTAATAATTGATCTAAAAAACTCTAAATCAAAAAAACAAATTGAGAAAATTCTCAAAAGACAAGATTGGATTAAAGATTTCTCAATAGTCTATAAACCTTTCAAAAAGGAAGTTTATATAAGTATTACAAATAGAGAGCCTATTTTTGTTCTTAACAATCAATTTTTTTATGATATTAATTTACATAAATTTAAGTTTGATAATTCAAAGAGAGATTTGGTAATCGTGCAGGGACCTGTAAAAAATGAAGAAGACATTTTAGAAATAATTTCTAGAATTGGCTCAATTTCAAACATAAACTTTAATCTGAATAAAATCAATTACAGTTATGTTAATGGTTGGGATGTTATTACAGAAAAAACTTTAATCAGGTTTGGTAACGATTTAACAGAAACAAAATTCAAAAATTTTGAATATACAGCAAATTATTTGTTCGAGAATGGAAAAAATCCTAGTATCATAGATATTAGATATAGAGATGGAGTTGCATTAAATTATGGCAAATAACAATAAAAATTCTAATTTAATAGTTGGTTTGGATATAGGTACGTCAAAAGTTGTATGTATTGTTGGAAGATATAATAGCGAAGCTAAACTTGAAATTGTTGCATTGGGTGCTTATCCATCGAGCGGATTAAAAAAAGGCGTAGTTGTAAATATTGATGCTACCACCGATGCAATAAGCAAAGCAGTAGAACAAGCTCAATCGATGATTGAGGAAAAAATTAAATCGGTCTATGTAGGAATTGCTGGAAATCACATCAAAAGTCTTAATTCACAAGGTGCTGTTGGCATCAAAGATAATGAGGTGTCGGCATTCGATATTGATAGAGTCATTGAGTCAGCTCAAGCAGTTTCAATACCATCAGATCAGAGAGTTCTTCATGTTTTACCTCAGTCTTTTGTAATTGATGATCAAGAAGTAAGTCTTGATCCTCTAGGGATGTCTGGAGTAAGGCTTGAGGCTAAAGTTCACCTTGTAACATGCGCAAGTAGTGCAATTAAAAACATCGAAAAATGCATAAAAAATTGTGGACTAAGTGTAGACGGTTTTGTTTTAGAGCAGTTAGCTAGTTCACATTCTATTCTTTCTGAAGATGAAAAGGATCTTGGAGTATGTTTGGTTGATATTGGAGGAGGGACGACAGATATTGCAATTTTTAATACAGGCTCAATTGTATTCACTGGGGTGATTCCAATTGCAGGTGATCAAGTAACAAGTGATATTGCTCAAGCTTTAAGAACGCCTACACCTCAAGCAGAAGAGATAAAACAAAAACATGGATGCGCAGTCACCGAATTTACAAAAGATGATGAAACTGTTGAAGTCCTTGGTGTTGGCGGAAGGCCGCCAAGAGAACTATCCAGAAGCTCGTTAGCCGACATAATACAGCCTCGATATTCTGAACTATTTGATTTAATTAAAGCTGAAATTTCAAGAAATGGATTTGAAGACAAAATTTCTGCTGGAATTGTATTTACTGGTGGTACCTCCAAGATGGAGGGAGTTGTTGAATTAGCTGAATCAATTTTTCAAACATCAGTAAGAATGGGCATTCCGTCTAAGTTTAAAGGGATGGAGACCATACTTCAAAATCCAATATATTCAACCTCAATTGGACTTATAGAACATGGTTATAAGCAGATTAATCATGAAATGCTTGCAGAACAAAATCAAGGGTTTTTCTCCAAGCTTCTTAGAATAGTTAAAAGTGAGTATTGATAATAAAAATTAATTCATTTAGAATTCGCATTCCTTGGTTTTTACGGTAAGTAAAAATCTATAACCATAAGGAAAATATGAAAAAGTACGAAGCAGTAATTATTTTAAATCCTAACCTTTCTTCTAAGGTAGACTCATTTATAAAAGATTTTGAAAAACTTCTAAAAGCTAATACCTTTAACATTAAAAAAATGGAGGATATTGGTAGAAGACAACTTTCATATTCTATTAATAATCACAATAAAGGACATTATTTAATTTTTAACATTGAAGGAAATGCAGAAAATATAATTAATATTGAAAATAAAATTAAATATAACGAATCTATTATTAGGCACCTCTTTATTTCAGTTAAGGAGCATGACGGAGAAGATTCTCAATTGTTAATTGATTCGAGAAATAAAAAGTCTGAATCTGAAGATGAAGAGAGTAATGTTAAAAATGAAGTTAAAGAAAAACCTACAGATGATGAAAAGAAGAATGAGGAAGAAATAGTTTCAAAGGAAGAATCTATTGAGGATGTTTCATCTGATTCAATTGAAGAGGATAGCAAAGATGAGTAAATATGAATTACCAAAAAATTTTGATTATAAAAATGTAAGTCTTCTGAAACAATTCATAACAGAGACTGGTAAAATTATTCCAGCTAGAGTAACAGGTGTATCTGCATCTAATCAAAGAAAACTTACTAGATACATTAAAATTGCTAGGTTTTTAGCTTTGATTCCATATACTGACATGCATAAATAATTATGAAAATTATATTATTAGACAAAATACAGCGCCTAGGAGAGATCGGTGATGTGGTCGAGGTTAACAGTGGGTATGCAAGAAACTTTTTAATTCCTCAAAAAAAAGCAGCTTTTGCAAGCGAAAAAAATATTGCTGAAGTTGAAGCAAAGAAAGATGAGTTAGCTGCAATGTCAGCAGATATTCTTACAAAAGCTCAATCAAGAGCAAAAGATATTGAAGGTTCTGAGTGTGAAATATTGGTACCTGTAACGGAAGAAGGAGCTTTATATGGATCTGTTGGTACTCGAGAGATCTCTGAGGCATTTTCATCAAAAGACATTGAAATTGATAAAAGTGAAGTCCAGCTTCCTGATGGACCTATAAAAGAAATAGGCGAACATAATATAATGATTAGCGTCCATCCAGAGGTCTCAATCCAAGTTTTAGTAAAAGTATCTCCAGAGTAGTTGTATATTTTGAAATATGATGTAAAAATCATATTCCAATGTCAGATATAAATATCAATCAAAACGAACAAGCTAGAGAAGCTGAAAGAGCTGTTTTAGGCGGCTTGATGTTGGAAACTCATAGATTTGATACTGTGATACAAGTAATAAAAGAAAATGATTTTGATGGCAAAGATCATCAAATCATATTTCAGTCAATGTCAGAACTTGTTGAAGAGAATAAACCTCTAGATCCATTAACCGTATCTGAAAAATTAGATAATAAAAACTCACTTAATAAAGTTGGTGGAAAAGATTATTTAATTAAATTAGCTACATCAACTCCATCTGCTGCAAATCTAGAAGCATATGCAGAAATAATTAGGCAAAGATCAATTACTAGAAAACTAATGAAGGCAAATTCTGATATTAGTGAACTTATATCAAACCCCCAAGGTCAGGATGGAGCAACATTATTAGATAAAGCGGAAAGTATGATTTTTGCTTTGAATGATGAAACAAATCTAAATGATCAAAATCTTCAGTCAATGAGAGAATTAATTCCATCTACAATGGACAGACTTCATGAATTATCAAACAAATCTGACGGTTTAATAGGATCATCAACTGGCTTTAAAGACTTAGATAATAAACTTCAAGGATTACAGAAAGGAGATCTTGTTGTTGTTGCTGGTAGACCCAGTATGGGTAAAACATCATTTGCAATGAACATTGCAGAAAATGTCCTGCTAGATGATGATTCAAGTGGAGCTGTTCTTATTTTTAGTTTAGAGATGCCAGGTGAATCTCTTACTACAAGACTACTTTCAGGGATGACTAAATTAAATCAGCAAAATGTTAGATCTGGAATGTTGAAAGATGACGAATTAAGAATCCTTTTACAACAAAGTGAAAAGTTAAAAAATATGCCTCTGTGGATAGATGACAGCTCAATATTATCTCCAATGGAACTCAGAGCAAAGGCTAGAAGGCTTGCAAGAACAGAAAAAGATGGCCTTTCTTTGATAGTAGTAGATTATCTTCAGTTAATGCAACTTCCACTATCAATTGAAAATAGAGTTAATCAAATATCTGAAATTTCTAGATCATTAAAATCTCTAGCAAAAGAGCTAAATGTCCCAGTTATTGCATTATCTCAATTAAACAGGGCTGTAGAACAAAGACCAAACAAAAGGCCCATAATGGCTGATCTTAGAGATTCAGGTGCTATTGAACAAGATGCAGATGTAATCTTATTTATATACAGAGACGAAGTTTACAATGAGGATTCTGAGCAGGGTAATAAAGCGGAAATAATTATTGGCAAACAAAGAAATGGACCAATCGGTACTGTTAATTTAACTTTCTTAAAAGAATTCACAAGATTTGAAAACTTTTCTAGCGACAGTTTTTACGAATCATTTGAATGACCTCTATAAATTCTGAATTAATAATCGATCCTAAAATATTTAGAGATAACATTTCATTGTTAAAAAATAAACTCAACAATTCTTCTAAGTTTATGGCTGTTATTAAATCTGATGCTTATGGCCATCACCTTGAACATATAGTTAAAGATATTGAGGATCTTTCAGATGGGTTTGGAGTTGTAAGAATTGATGAAGCTTTAAAAATAAGGAAGCTTTCAAATAAAAAAATACTTCTTATGCAGGGAGTTTATTCAAAAGAGGATCTTGATATTTCGATACAAAATAAATTCGATCTAGTTGTTCATAATCTAGAGCAATTTCAAATTCTTAAAGAAGGTAACCATTATGAGGGGCTATGGTTAAAGCTGAATACAGGTATGAATAGACTTGGCTTTGGTATAGATGAATTTTTGAAAATATATGAAGAATATTTATTTGATAAAAAGTTCACTTTAATGTCTCATTTAGCATCGTCTAATGACACATCAAATCCCTCTAATGAAAATCAATTTAAAATTTTTGAGGATATTTCCTCTAGATTACATAATTCAATTGAAAGGAGTATTGCTAACACTGGATGTATTATGAATTATCCTAGCAAAATATATGATTGGGTCAGGTGTGGTATTGGAATTTATGGAGGATACATTGGAAATCATGACCTTAAAACTGCCATGACATTAAGATCTCCGATTGTGAATATAAGAAATATTAATAAAGGAGATAAAGTTGGCTATGACGGAAGAGCTGTTGCAAAGAAAGATATGAAGATAGCTTCTGTCTACCTTGGATATGCAGATGGGTTACCAGTAAACATACAAGATGGCACTTCTGTAATGATTAATAATGAAGAAGCTTCTGTTTTTGGGAAAGTTAGTATGGATTTAACTACAATTGATATAAGCAACATAGAAAAATGTTCTGTTGGCGATTGGTGCAAATTTTTTTCACCTGAGTTACCAATTACAAATATAGCTAGTTCAAATGATCTTATTTCTTATTATCTGATGACAAGTGTGAAATCACGAGTAAAAAAAGTATATAAAACATTAGATTAATCTGTTATTCTAATATCCCATCATGACCAATTTTAATGATGGCCAAAACTAAGTACATTTTCATTACTGGAGGAGTGGTTTCATCACTCGGCAAGGGTATCGCAGCAGCATCAATTGGTGCTCTTCTTGAAGCAAGAGGCTTATCTGTATCACTTATAAAAGTTGACCCTTATATAAACGTTGATCCTGGAACTATGAGTCCTTTTCAACACGGAGAGGTTTTTGTAACAAATGACGGAACTGAAACTGATTTAGACCTTGGTCATTATGAGAGATTTGTGAGATTCCAAGCCTCAAAGAAAAACAACTTTACCGCAGGTAAAGTATATGAAGCCGTTATTCGTAATGAAAGAAAAGGTAAATATCTTGGAGGGACTGTACAAGTAATTCCACATATAACAAATGAAATAAAAAAAAGAATAAAAGAGGGCGGTCAGAATAAAGATGTTGCTATTGTAGAAATTGGTGGAACTGTTGGAGATATTGAAAGCCAACCTTTTGTAGAGGCAATAAGGCAGATGGCCTTAGAGCTTCCAAATTCGTCTTGGGCTTTTGTTCATCTTACTTTAGTTCCTTTTATTAATGCTTCTGGAGAACTTAAAACAAAACCTACCCAACATTCTGTTAAAGAACTTAGATCATTAGGAATCAGTCCTGACGTATTAGTTTGCAGATCTGAACAGGAGTTACCAAAAGATGAAAAAAAGAAGATCGCACTTTTTTGTTCTGTACCCAATGAAAGTGTTATATCAATGCATGATGTTGACACAGTATATTCAGTACCGATTTTACTAAATAAGCAAAAAGTTGATAAAACCATTATTGAAAAACTAAAAATTAAGGCTAAACAACCTAATCTAAATGACTGGAAAAGAGTTGTTAAAGCTAAATTAATGCCTGAAAAGGAAGTAAATGTTTCATTTGTTGGAAAATATACGGAGTTAAAAGATTCTTATAAATCAATTAATGAAGCTCTTGAGCATGCCGGAATAAAAAATAAAGCAAAAGTAAACATTAATTTTGTTGAAGCCGAAAACATTTCTTCAAAAAACATCAAAAAAACTCTTAAGAATGCAGATGCAGTCTTAGTTCCTGGTGGATTTGGTGAAAGAGGTATTGAGGGAATGATCTTAGCTTGCAAATATGCTAGAGAGAATAACATTCCATATTTAGGAATTTGCCTTGGCATGCAAGTAGCGATTATAGAATATGCAAGAAATGTTCTTAATCTAAAAGGTGCAAATAGTACTGAGTTTGATCAAAATACAAAGCATCCTGTTATTGGCCTTATTACAGAATGGAATGATATTTCAGGCAAAAAAGAAAAAAGAGATAAAAATTCAGACTTGGGTGGAACAATGCGTTTAGGCGGGCAGCTATGTAAACTCAAAAAGGGATCTAATTCATTAAGAATGTATAAAAATTCAGAAATCATTGAAAGACATAGACATCGTTATGAGGTAAATCCAAAATATAAAGATGATATGATCAAAAAAGGATTAGATGTTGTAGGGACATCCATTGATGGTAAGCTAGTAGAAATGATTGAGATTCCTAAACATAAATGGTTTTTAGCTTGTCAATTTCATCCTGAATTTACCTCCAATCCAAGAGATGGACATCCTATTTTCAACAGTTATATTAAAAGTACGTTAAGAAAGTAAAAATGAAATTAAGAGACTTTAAAATTGATAACTACGAAAAAATGACCCTCATGGGTGGCATAAATGTTCTTGAATCAAGAGATTTGGCAATGGAAGTAGCAGAAAAATTTAAGAATGTAACTGATAAAAATGATATTAATTATATTTTTAAAGGCTCTTTTGATAAAGCTAACAGAAGCTCTATTAATTCATTCAGGGGGCCTGGTTTGGATGAAGGCCTAAAAATATTAGAGGAAATTTCAAAAACTTATGATATTCCTGTAATCACCGACATTCACGAGCCTAATCAAGCAAAATCAGTAAGTGAAATTTGTGAGGTTATTCAAATACCTGCTTTCCTTGCAAGACAAACTGATCTTGTTAGCGCAGCTGCAAAAACTTCTTCAATAATACAATTTAAGAAACCTCAATTTTTATCAGCTCAAGAGATGTCAAACGTCGTTGAAAAATGTGAAGCTGCTGGAAATAGAAATATTACTTTATGTGAAAGAGGTAACTCATATGGATATAACAATTTGGTTGTTGATACCTTAAATTTTCAAATTTTAAAAAAATTATCAAAGCCTGTAATTTTTGATGTAACACATTCACTTCAATTACCAGGAGGCTTAGGAAGTTCAACTGGTGGTAGAAGAGAATATGTTTTAAGTCTTGCAAAAGCTGGTATGTCGCAATCAATAGCTGGACTTTTTCTCGAAGCACATCCAAATCCTGATGAGGCTAAATGTGACGGACCTTGTGCATTACCTCTCTCTTATCTAGATGAATTTTTAAATCAAATAAAAGATTTGGATGATTTTGTTAAAGGTCAAAATAATTTAGAGATCAAATAACAATGTCAAAAATATCGAATGTAAATGCTATTCAAGTTTTTGATTCTAGAGGCATTCCTACAATTGCTTGCGAAATAAGTCTTGATAACGGGATATGTGCATCAGCAATGGTTCCAAGTGGAGCATCGACAGGTTCGAAGGAAGCACTAGAGCTCAGAGACAGTGATTCAAATTATCATGGAAAAGGAGTTCTTAATGCTATTTCAAATATTAATAATAAATTAGGTCCTTTATTAATTGGAAAAGAATCTGAAGATCAAATTGATATTGACAGAATATTAATTGATTATGATGGTACAGATGATAAATCATCCATGGGTGCAAATGCTATATTGGCTATATCCCTAGCAAGCTCTCATGTTGCAGCTAAAAATAAAAAAGTTAACCTATATGAGCATTTTTCGAGCATCTACAAAGATATAACAGGCAAAGCAAATAAATACTCAATACCAATGCCAATGTTTAATATTTTGAACGGAGGAGAGCATGCTGATAATAATGTTGATATTCAAGAATTCATGATCGTACCGAGTGGTGCTAAGGATTTTACTCAGATAATGAAATGGTCAACGGAAATTTATCATAATTTAAAAGAAATTTTATTATCTAAAAATTATTCCACAGCAGTAGGTGATGAGGGCGGATTTGCACCAAATCTAAATTCAAATGAAGAAGCAATAGAATTAATCATTGAATCAATTAAAGCATCAAAACTAAACCCAGGAGATGATGTGAGCATTGCTCTTGATTGTGCTGCAAGTGAGTTTTTTGATGGTAATAATTATTTTTTAAAAGGTGAAAATAAAAAATATACATATGCAGAATTTACAAATTATCTTGATAACCTAATTACACAATACCCAATTTCATCTATTGAGGACGCAATGGATGAAAATGATGTAGAGGGTTGGAAGCTAGTTACTGATAAATTGGGGGAAAAATGTCAGCTTGTCGGCGATGACTTATTTGTAACTAATAAAAAAGTTTTTTTAGAAGGCATCAATCACAAACTCGCTAATTCAATTTTGATTAAATTTAATCAGGTCGGGACTATATCGGAAACAATTGGGACAATTGAGTGTGCAAGAGAAAACGGCTATAAATGTATTATATCTCACAGGTCTGGAGAAACTGAGGATACAACTATTTCAGATTTAGCTGTTGGATTAGGAGCATCACAAATTAAAACTGGAGCACCTTGCAGGTCTGACAGAATTGCAAAATATAATAGATTGCTTTGGATTGAAAATAAAAGCAACGATATTTTGTTAAATGAATAAACTAAATTATTTATTCTATTTATTGTTGGTTTTAATAATTATCTTGTTATTAAACAGCAATTTTTTTGGTGAGAATAATTACTCCAAAAGAGATGCTCTTGTAATTGAAAATACTGCACAAAGATTAAAAAATGAAGCCATTAAAAAAGAAAATGAAATTCTTGAATTTGAGATTAAGAATGCCCAAAATTCAAATGATCATGTGGAGAATTTTGCTAGAGAGAAGCTAAACTTAACTTATCCTGAGGAAGAATTTATATCTTTTGAAGAAGAAAAAAAAGACGATGAAAGAAAATAGTTTATTGGCAATAATTGCGGCTGCAGGAATTGGAAAAAGATTTGATGGTGATTTGCCCAAGCAGTATGTCAAAATTAACGGAAGATCTATTATTGAAAATGCTGTAAAGCCTTTTATAGATTCAAAATATATTTCTAAGATAGTAATCGCAATTTCTGATGGAGATGAGCTTATAAAAAGCCAGAACTTTTATAATTGCAAAAAAATTGAATATATTATTGGAGGATTGACTCGACAAGAATCAATTTTTAATGCTCTTAACTCGATTGAAGATGATTATGAATTTGTAATTACGCATGATGCAGCTCGACCAAATGTTTCCGAAAATGATATTGCAAGACTTTTTGAAGATATTGTTCATTCAAAGTCGAGTTGTTCATATCTATATACTCCTGTTTATGATTCAATTAGGGAAGACGATAGAACATTAGATAAGTCTAAATTTAATTTAGTTCAAACTCCTCAAATATGTAATTTCAAAGACTTAAAAAAATCTATACAAAGCTGTATCGATAATAATTTAGATTGTCCCGATGAATCATTTGCCATTGAATATTCAAATCTTAAATTATCTAAGATTCTTGGAGATAGATCGAATATAAAAGTAACAGAGAAAGCTGATATAGAAATTCTCAATAATTTTCTTACAAGAAGTGGTATTGGTTATGACCTTCACAAATATGAACCAGGAGATGGGATTATTTTGGGCGGATATAAAATTACATGTAATTACAAGATTGTAGCTCATTCTGATGGAGACGTATTACTCCATTCAATTGCTGATTCAATATTGGGTGCTGCCGGGTTGGGTGACATTGGAATGTTTTTTTCAGATCAAGATAATAAAAATAAGAATTTAGATAGTACGCTTATCATTGAACACTGCCTAAATGAATTAAATAAAATGGATTTAGAAATTTATAATATTGATACAACAATTATTTGTGAAAATCCTAAAATTAATCCGCACAGAGAAAAAATTTTAGAAAATTTGTCTGCAATATTAAAAGTTCCTATAAAAAAAATTGGCTTAAAAGCTACCACATCAGAAAAAATTGGAATTATTGGAAATAATGAAGCTATATCAGTTCAAAGTTTAGTAAATTTAAAGGACCTATCATGAAAATATTGCTTACAAATGATGATGGATATAAAGCCCATAATATTCAGTGCATGTATGACGAACTATCAAAAGATCATGATGTGTGGATAGTCGCTCCAAAAAATAATTGCAGTGGTATGAGTGCTGCTATTTCTTACCTAAGTGAGATTGAGGTTATGAAAGTTGATGATAAGATCTATGCAGTAGATGGAACCCCGGCTGATTGCACATATTTAGGATTATTAAGTATAGTAGATTTTGAATTTGATATTGTTATATCAGGTATTAATCATGGAGCCAATATTGGTAATGACGTTTTATATTCAGGAACAGTTGGAGCTGCTGTTGGAGGAAGGAATTTAAAGTATCCACCAATTGCTATATCTGTTACTTCTTATGATGCTAAGGATATAAGCTTTATAACAAAAAAATCGCTTGAGTTAATTAATAAAATTATTAAATTTAGTGAAACTTATTCTGGAAAAGTAATCAACATAAACTTTCCAGATATTTCTGAAGATGAATATAAAGGAGTTAAGGCAACAGGATTATCTAAAAGAGACGTTCCAGCCAAACCTATAAAGATAGAAGATCAATCCCTATCAAAAGAAACTTACAGATATCGATATAACCTATCAGGTGAGCCTATTAAAGGTGATTATGTTACTGATGCAGAAGCTGTTATGGATGGATATGTTTCTATATCTGTACTCGACTATAGTCTAGGCTCATCTGAATTTATTGATAATCTTTCTGAGATAATAAATGAGTAACTCTGGATTTACTTTTAGAAGGGTTAGAGAGGAAATGATTGAAACACTTCTGGATTTAGGGATAAAAGATTTCAGAGTTCTCGATGCGATTTCACAAGTTCCAAGACATATTTTTCTTGACGAAGCTCTTTGGTCGAGAGCCTATGAAAATAGATCATTGACTATTGGTTATAAGCAAACAATTTCTCAGCCATATATAGTTGCAAGAATGACTGAATTATTAATTTCTCATACAAATTCGAGAGGCAAAATATTTGAAAATCTACTTGAACTTGGATCAGGTTGTGGATATCAATCAGCAGTACTATCTTTTTTTAGTGAAAATGTTGATGCAATTGAGCGAATAAAACCACTTGTTCAAAAATCAAAAGAGAATTTATCTCAATTAAAAATTAATAATGTGTTATTTAGGCATGGTGATGGATATCAAGATTGGGAAAAAGAAAAAAAATATGATGGTATTTTATGTGCTGCTGCTCCAAGAGAGTATCCTAACGATTTAGTTTCTGTTTTAAATAATGATGCAAAGCTAGTAATTCCCGTTGGTGGAGCTTCTCAGAAATTGAATGTTATAACTAAAATCAATAATGATGAAATAAATGAAGAAGAATTTGATGATGTATCATTTGTTCCAATGCTTGCAGGAAAATCAGAAGATGGAAATGATGTATGAAAGATCAACTTAAATACTTTACAGCAGGTGTCTTCATAGGCATATCTGAATTGTTACCAGGTATATCTGGTGCGACTGTAGCATTAATGTTTGGAGTCTATGAAAAGATTCTAAATTTTTTGACGAAATTTAGAGATTTAAATTTAATTATTCCATTATTTGTTGGGATGGTATTAAGTGTATTTTTATTTTCTTCGCTTGTTAACTTTTTATACACGAACTTTACTCAAACATTTAACATTTTTATAGCTTTTATAATGATTGGATACGGCATTTTTTTGTTAATAAATACTTACTTAAAAGAAAATATTAATAATGGCAAAACTTTTTACTTAAATGTTTTTCTTGCAATTTTTGTTGGTTTTTTGCTAAGTGGCTTTTACATAACCGGATCATATCCACCTGATGGTCCATTTACACCCTCTGAAGGTGCGCTAATTATATTTGGTTTTTTTGCATGCACATTTTTACTTTTTCCAGGAATATCTGGCAGCGCATTTTTGTTAGCCGTTGGTATTTATCCTTATATTATTGGCAGCATATCAAATCTTAATATTGATGTATTACTTCCTTTTGCTATTGGAATGTTAATAGCTTTAATAATTATGCCCAGGATTATTAATAAAGCATATGAGAAATATGGAAAATCAATACTAATATTTTTTGGTGGATTAATTTTTTCTGCTGGGTTATTGGATCTTGCAGAAATAGTTAATTTTCTTTTATAAAAATTCCTTTTTACCTTTAATATTTTTATATTTCTCAGCCTCTGGTAATGGTTCTTTCGCTTCTGTTATATTTTCATAAACTTCAGAAAGCCTGAGATTGATCTCTATGAATTCTATTTGATCTGACGGTAATTCGTCATCTGCATAAATAGCTTCAATAGGGCATTCAGGCTCGCATAAACCACAGTCAATGCATTCATCTGGATGTATGACAAGGAATTCTGGACCTTCGTAAAAACAATCAACAGGACATACTTCAACACAATCAGTGTATTTACATTTAATGCATGATTCTGTTACTACGTATGTCATAATTAGTTGAGAAGACTGAATTTTAGCTTACTAATTTTTAAATTTACACAAAACTGTTTAAAAAAATAGAAAAATACTATATACTGTATAAATATACAGTAAATTAAGGAGTTAATTATGCCTAAATCAAAAGATACTACTTCAAAATCATTAAAAGATACTATTGCAAGTATTGACGATCATTTTGGTAAAGGAACAGTTATGAGAATGGGCGATCGAGAAAATCTTGATATCCCCTCAATTTCAACAGGATCACTTGGTCTTGATATTGCACTTGGAATAGGAGGAATTCCAAAAGGGAGAGTTACAGAAATTTATGGACCTGAGTCTTCTGGTAAAACTACCCTGACACTTCAAATAATTGCTCAATGTCAAAAAGAAGGAGGAACTTGTGCCTTTATTGATGCTGAACATGCTTTAGACCCACAATATGCTGAAAAATTAGGTGTCAATGTAGATGAATTGCTATTATCACAACCTGATACTGGAGAACAGGCATTAGAAGTTGCAGATATGTTAGTCAAATCTAAGAGCGTAGATTTGGTAATTATCGATTCCGTTGCCGCATTGGTTCCAAGAGCAGAAATTGAAGGAGAGATGGGAGACCATCATGTTGGCCTTCAAGCTAGATTAATGTCACAAGCCCTTAGAAAAATTACAGGTAACATTCAAAGGTCTGGTGCCACTGTTGTTTTTATTAATCAAATAAGAATGAAAATTGGTGTTATGTTTGGCAGTCCTGAAACAACTACTGGTGGTAATGCTTTAAAGTTCTATTCTTCAGTAAGATTAGATATTAGAAGAATTGGTTCTGTAAAAGAGGGAGACGAAGTAATGGGTAACGAAACAAGAGTTAAAGTTGTCAAAAACAAAGTATCTCCTCCTTTTAAACAAGCAGAGTTCCAGATTATGTATGGACAAGGAATCAACCAGGAAGGTGAAATATTAGACTTTGGACACAAACTTGGTTTGGTTGATAAATCAGGTGCTTTTTATAAATTAGATGGTGAGAGTATTGGACAAGGTAAGGTAAAAGCTAGTACTTTCCTAAAAGAAAATGCAAAAGTTAGAGACAAACTTGTAAAAGAAATAAGATCTTCTTACATTTCAAGTAAATCTAAATAAATTTTTGATACAATAAATCCTATTAATTAATTTTAGTAGGATTTTTTTATGGCAGAGAAAGCATATATTGTTGAAGCAGTAAGAACAGCTGGTGGTAAAAGAGATGGAAGATTGAGTCTATGGCACCCGGCTGATCTTGGAGCAAAGGTTCTAGATGAATTAGTAACGAGATTAGATATTGATCCTGTGCTTGTAGACGATGTAATTTTTGGCTGTGTTGATCAGGTTGGGGCACAATCAGGAAACGTAGCTAGAAATGCAGTCTTGTCTTCGTCTTTTCCTGAATCTGTTCCTGGAACTTCTGTTGATAGACAATGTGGTTCATCTCAACAAGCAATTCACTTCGCAATTCAGGCTGTAATGTCTGGTACTCAAGATATTGTTATTGGTGGAGGTGTTGAAGTAATGTCTATGGTACCTATCGGTGCAGCAGTTACAGATGGATATAATGCAGGACACGGGCTACCGTTTGATTCTGAAGGAATGAAAGAAAGATACCCAGATATATTTTTCTCTCAATTTACAGGTGCAGAACTAGTAGCTGATAAATGGAATCTTTCTCGTGAAGATCTAGATCAATTTGCTTTGGAAAGTCATCAAAAGGCAGCTCAAGCAACAGAATCAAAATATTTTGATAAAGAAATTCTACCTGTCGAAGGTAAAAATGCTGAAGGCATTAACGATTTAGTAATGGCAGATGAAGGTATTAGATTTGATGCTAGTCTTGATAAATTAGCAGGATTGAACCCAGTAACTGAAGGTGGCAAAATTACCGCTGGTAATGCCAGTCAAATCACAGATGGAGCTGCAGCTGTTCTTATTTGCAATGACGCAGGACTAAAAAAGATCAAATCTAACCCAAGGGCAGAAATAGTATCTATTTCTGTTGTTGGAGATGATCCTGTATTTATGTTGACTGGACCAATACCCGCATCTCATAAGGCTTTAGACATTGCTAAATTAAGCATTAATGATATGGATATATATGAAGTCAATGAAGCATTTGCTCCAGTTCCTCTTGCATGGGCTGAAGAATTAAAGGCAGATAGAAGCAAATTAAATGTCAATGGTGGTGCAATGGCGCTCGGACATCCTCTTGGCGCAACAGGGGCAAAGCTAATGACTACTATGCTCCATGAGTTAGAGAGAAGAAAGGGTAAATACGCATTACAAGCAATATGCGAGGGCGGGGGAACCGCTAATGCAACTATTATTAAAAGAGTTAGCTAAGAAATTATTTATTCTTAAAAAAATCTAAAATAGTTTTTATTTCTGTAATGGGGTTCGTGGAAATTTCACCATTTCTTCCTATGAGCTCAACTTCATTATCTTCTGTAAATTTTTTACCTATTACAATATTTAGAGGTATTCCTATAAGTTCTGAATCTTTTATTTTCACTCCATATCCATCTTTTCTATCATCTAGCAGTACAGAATAATTCATTTCTGAAAGTTCTTTGTATAAATCTGTTGATGCTTTAGCAATATCTTTATTCTTATCATATCCAATAGAAATAATATTTATGTCAAAAGGTGCAATACTATGCGGCCAAACAATACCTTTTTCATCATGATTTTGTTCAATTGCTGCTGCAACAAGTCTTGAAACCCCAATTCCATAACAACCCATAAATAATGTTGAAGCATTTCCATCAGAATTTAGAACACTTGCTTTCATTGATTCCGCATATAACTTTCCAAGTTTAAAAATATGACCAACCTCTATCCCTTTCTTTATTTGAATTGTTCCATTGCCATCTGGAGAAGGTTTGCCTTCAAGTGTGCTTATATCTTCTCCATCTTTTAAAAGAAGCTCAGTATTGATTGCAAACTCAGATGAATCACTTATGGCAATGGTATCTTCACCATTTTCAGCAAGCACATGAAATTCCTCAGAACTATCTCCACCAATGGCTCCAGAGTCGGCAGCAGAAATTTTGTATTCAAGTCCTATTCTTTCAAGAACTTTTTTATAAGTTTCTCTCATAATTAAATATGTTTCCTGTAACGACTCCTCATCGATATTAAAGCTGTAAGAATCTTTCATTAAAAACTCTCTTCCCCGCATAATTCCATATCTAGGTCTTACCTCGTCTCTAAATTTAGTTTGAATCTGATAAATATTTAATGGAAGTTCTCTGTAGCTTTTGACGTTATCCCTAATAATGTCAGTAATAACTTCTTCGTGTGTAGGACCTAAACAAAAATCTCTATCATGCCTATCTTTTATTCTAAGTAATTCAGGACCCATTTTTTCCCATCTTTTTGTTTCTTCCCATAATTCCCTTGGCTGAACCATTGGCATAAACACTTCTTGAGCACCAGAATTATCCATTTCTTCTCTTACAATATTTTCTACTTTTTTTAGAACTTTTAAGCCAAGTGGTAGCCAAGTATAGATACCTGAAGCAACTTTACGTATCATGCCTGAACGAAGCATTAATTTGTGACTAACAACTTCTGCTTCTTGGGGAGCATCCTTAAGAGTAGGTAATAGTAGCTTTGAAAATAACATAGTTTATAATTTTATCTTT
Source organism: uncultured SAR86 cluster bacterium (assembly GCA_902612915.1). Lineage (GTDB taxonomy): Bacteria > Pseudomonadota > Gammaproteobacteria > Magnimaribacterales > D2472 > SAR86A. Next base: position 140,710 of record CACMFH010000002.1, read on the forward strand.
TTTTGAGGACTTATGCCGATTTATGACTACAAATGTTCTAAATGTGAACATGAAATTGAGATAATTCAAAAAATTAATGATAAACCAAAAGAGGTTTGCCCAAAATGCAACAAGAAAGGCCTTAAAAAGCAAATCTCAGCACCTTCTTTTAGGCTCAAAGGTGGTGGGTGGTATGAAACAGACTTTAAAACAGGCAAAAAAAAGAATATAGCTTCAAGTGATGGTGCAAAAAATGAGAAAACAAAAGAAACTTCCAAAACAGACTCCAAGAAAGGGTCTAAACAAGATAAAATTAAGAAGTGAATAGGGAAATATCATGAAATCTCATTATTGTGGTGAAATTACATCATCTAATCTCAAAGAGAAGGTTACTATTTGTGGATGGATACATAGAAGAAGAGATCATGGAGGAGTAATTTTTTTAGATGTTAGGGATATAAAAGGTATATGCCAAGCTGTTGTGAATCCTGATAACAAAGAATCATTCCAATTAGCAGAATCAATAAGAAACGAATTTGTTGTTCAGATAGAGGGTGTTGTAAGAAATAGACTTGAAGGAACAATAAATAAAAATATGCAAACTGGTGAAATTGAGATAGAGGTCGCTAATATCAATATCCTCAGCAAGGCAAACACTCCAGTTTTTCCAATAGACGAATATCAAGAAGTTAATGAAGATGTAAGATTAAAGAATAGGGTACTTGACCTTAGACGCCCAGAAATGAATGAACGAATTATTAAAAGATCAAAAATTACTTCTTTAATTAGAAACTACCTTGATAAAAATGAATTCCATGAGATTGAAACACCAATTTTAACTAAGGCTACTCCAGAAGGCGCCAGAGATTATATTTTACCAAGCAGAGTTCAACCAGGTAGTTTTTATGCATTACCTCAATCACCTCAATTATTCAAACAACTCTTGATGATTGGCGGCTTAGATAAATATTATCAAATTGCCCGATGTTTTAGAGATGAGGATTTGAGGGCAGATAGACAACCAGAATTTACTCAAATTGATATTGAGGCATCTTTCATTAATCAGGAAGAAATCATGAAGCTTAGCGAAAAGATGATTAAAGATGTAATTAAAGAATTCTGTGGAGAAAAACTTGATAAATTTGAGGTGATTGATTGGCATGATGCTATGGAGGAATATGGTTGTGATAAACCAGATTTAAGGATTCCTTTAAAGCTCAAAGAAATATCAGATCTTGTTATTAATGAGGAATTCAAAGTATTCTCTGATCCTGCTAAAAAGGAAGGATCAAGAGTGGTTGCTTTAAAAGTTCCTAACGGAAATACAATGTCAAGAGGTCAAATTGATGACTATACAAAATTTGTATCTAAGTTGGGTGCAAAAGGACTTGCTTACATAAAGATTAATGATGTTAAAGATCTTGAGAATGGCATTCAGTCTCCCATACTGAAGTTTTTAAATAAAAAAACAATTCAAAATATTTTTAAAACTCTTGAAGTGAAAACAGATGATTTAATCTTTTTTGGAGCTGGAAGTGAATCTGTTGTTAACTTATCAATGAGTAGTCTTATTAAAAAATTAGGACATGATTTAGATTTATATGTTTCAAAATGGGCTCCTTGTTGGATAGTGAATTTTCCAATGTTTGAATTAAATGCTGAGGGAAGTCTAACACCGCTTCATCATCCATTTACTTTACCTAAAGCATCAAAGAAAGAGCTTTTAGAAAATCCAAACGATGTTCTTGCATATGCATATGATGTTGTTTTGAACGGATATGAAATAGGTGGAGGATCTTTAAGAATTTATGATAAAAATATGCAAGAAGCAATTTTTGAAATTCTTAACATTTCAAAGAAAGAAGCTGAGAGTAAGTTTGGTTTCCTTCTAAAGGCTTTGTCCTCAGGTTGTCCACCTCATGGTGGAATTGCATTCGGATTAGATAGAATTGTCATGCTTGTAACAGATACTACAAACATAAGAGATGTGATTGCATTCCCTAAAACTCAAAGCGCGACATGTCTATTAACGGATGCTCCAAGCAAGGTTGATAAAGATCAGCTTGATGAACTTAAAATAATTAGTACACATAAGGAAGAATAGTTAATGGCTGGTCATTCAAAATGGGCAAACATAAAACATAGGAAAGCCAGGCAAGACGCATCACGAGGAAAGGTTTGGACCAAGGTCATAAGAGAAATTACTGTTGCAGCGAAGGATGGCCCTGATCCAAATGATAATCCAAGATTGAGACTAGCTCTTGAAAAGGCAAATGCTGCAAATATGCCTAAAGACACTATTAAAAGAGCTATAGAAAAAGGTTCGGGAACAGGAGAAACTGGAGAATTAGAAGAAATAATATTTGAAGGATATGGTCCAGGAGGAGTTGCTATCCTTGTAGAAACTATGACAGATAATAGAAATAGGACTGTTTCAGATGTTAGGCATGCATTCTCAAAGTTTGGAGGTAATCTTGGAACTGATGGATCTGTTTCATATTTATTTAAAAAACTTGGAGTAATTCACATAAATAAGGATTACTCAGAAGAAATTCTTATGGAGAATGTTATTGAATCTGGAGCACAAGATTTTTCAGAAGAAGATGATTTCTTTGAAGTAACAACAGATCCAAATCAATTTAATAAGGTTATCGATTTCTTTAAAGAGAATGATATCCAATATATTAATGCTGAACTAACCTTGCGAGCTGATACACTTGTGGACCTTGATCAAGATATGTCTGAAAAAGTCTTAAATATTATGGAGTTTATGGATGATCTTGATGATGTCCAAGAAGTTCACACTAATGCAGAATTCCCGGAAAATTTTGAAATAAAGGAATAAATTTTGTCAATCAATTCAAGAAATAAAGGTGCTGCATTTGAACGACAAATTGCTAATGCATTGATAAATGACCTTAACTTAAAGAATCCAGTTAAAAGAATCTTAGAGCAGACTCGGACTAAGGAGTTACCTGATCTCATGCTTGGAAGATGGTGTATTGAGTGTAAGGCATATGGAGCTGGTGCAGAACCTAGACCTGATTGGTGGGAGCAAGTTCTCGCATCATCGAATCAAGAGGGTTTAAGACCGGCACTTGTATATAAATTTAACAATAGACCTATTAAAGTTCGAATATTAGCAAACTCCATTAATCACAATATTAAGAACGATCTTGTTACTGTAGACCTTTTATGGCCAGATTTTATTCAGATAATACTTGAGTTATTTCAGGAGGACATTGAGCTGCATGAAAAAAATTATCAAGTGTGAAGATATAGAATTTCAAATATATATTGAAGATACAGATTTTCAAGGAGTTGTATATCATTCGAATTACTTAAAGTATTTCGAAAGATCAAGATCTGAATTTCTATCTTATGCAAATATTTCTCAAAATAAATTAAGAGAAAAAGATCTAGCATTTATTGTTAAAAGCATCAAAATTAATTACCTAAAAGCTGCTGAGCTTGGTAATCAAATAGTTGTTCAGTCAATTGTAGAAAAAAAATCTGATGCAAGGATGATTTTTTATCAAAAAGTAGTTGATAAAATCTCTGGAGAAGAATTTGTTAATGGTGAGGTAGAGGTTTGTTTTATAAATCTATCATCGAAGAAACCAAAAAAGTTTCCTGATGATTTATTGTTAATTTTTGACTAGGATAGTGTTATGGATAATATTTCAGTATTAAATCTTATTTTAGAGGCAGGAATTGTAGTCAAGATAGTAATGTTAATTCTTTTTATTGCCTCAATACTCTCCTGGATAATAATTGTTGAAAGATATAATTTTTTTAGAAAAGTAAAAAGCGCCAATGATGAATTTTTAAGAATTTTTTGGAGTGGAAAAGATTTAGACGCTTTGTATAACGAGGTATTGAAAGATGATAATTTATATGGAGCAAGAAACTTATTTAAAAATTCTTTTAACGAATTTAATTCAATTAAGGCTGGAGACAGTATTTCTGAATTAGATCTTGAGAGTATTAATCGCTCTATGAGGGTTTCTATAGCTTCTGATGAAGAAGAAATGAACAAGCATTTATCTTTTTTAGCAAATGTTGGATCTGTTAGCCCATATATAGGCTTGCTTGGAACGGTATGGGGGATAATGACATCATTTATGGGACTTTCAGATGCTACTCAAGCTACTATAAATGCAGTAGCACCAGGAATCTCAGAGGCATTGATTGCAACCGGAATGGGACTATTTGCTGCTATACCAGCAGTAGTAGCTTTTAATAAATTTACATCTGAATCAGAAACTATCAGTCAAGGTACATTAATTTTTGCAGAGGAGCTAGCAAGTATTTTTTATAAACAGTCAATAGATAAAAAATAATGATATATAGATTAGCAAAAAAGAAAAATCTTAAAGCAGAAATAAATGTAGTTCCATATATCGATGTTATGCTGGTTTTGTTGATTATTTTTATGGTTTTGTCACCTTTGTTGATTCAAGGTGTGGAGGTTGATTTACCTCAAACTGATACAACTAAAATGAGCGTTCAAAATGAACCACTTGTAATATCAATTGATAAAAATGGAAATTATTTTATAAACGTTGGAGAAGAATCATTACCTATTGATTTAGATGAATTAAAGAGAAAGTCTGAAGTGATCTTTAAAGCAAATCCAGAGATTGAAGTAGTTTTTCAAAGTGACAGAAATGTTGCATTTGATTTTGTAGCAAAAGCCATGGCATCTGTTCAAAGCGTAGGCATTACTAAAGTCGGAATTGTAACAAGCGGCTATGAAAATTAATCAAATATATTTAGAGGCTTCTTTTATATCTTTTGTAATTCATGCGTTAATTATTCTATATCTTCTTGATTTTTTTTATTATGAATCTCAACAAACTTCAGTATTGAGTAAGCCAATTGAGGTAAATTTAATTTTTGAAGAAAAGATTGAAGCAAAAAAGCAAGTTAATCAAAAATTAGAACCAAAAGAAATTATTAATGATAATTCAATGAATGAGATAATTCCTGATGAAACTATTTCATTTGATTCTCTCATACCGTCTGTTAGCTTAGATGACTTAATTGCTGAAGATAAATTAATATCTAAAGAATCTCAACATAGTCAAGTAGAGCTATATAGCTCCCTTATCATAAAGAGCATACAGTCAGCCTGGCGCAAGCCAATTAATATTCAGGACGGCTTGGTTTGCGACCTTAGACTGTCAATTAATAAAAATGGGAGAATTGTTAATGTTAATTTGATTAGAAGCAGCGGGAATTTAAGATTTGATAATTCAGCTTTAAAGGCAGTACAAAGAGCTGAGACTTTTAGTTTCTTTAAGGATATTCCATATAGTTTATACAACACAAATTTTAAAAGTGTAGTGATTACATTCAATCCAACATGAAAAAAATATTATTCATATTAGCATTTTCTAATGCGCTCACTTCAGAACTTATTTTAGAAATTACTCAAGGTACTGAGGATCCTTACAGAGTAGCTATTTTAAAATTTGAGGGTGATCAAAAGGTTTCAAACGACATTGATAAAATTATAAGAAATAATTTAAAGAGGTCTGGAGAGTTTAATTTATTTACAAACGAAGATTTACTCTCTTTACCAACAGATGAGACTGAAGTTATATTTAATGATTTTAAAATTTTAAATATTGATTATTTAGTTATTGGAAAAATTGTAAAGGACGGTATTAGCATATCTGTTGTTTATAACATATTTGATATCAATAAAGGTAAAAAAATAAGGACTTCAACTGTTTACGGCATACCAAATAAAAATAGACAGCTAGGCCATTATGT
>CACMFH010000003.1 GCA_902612915.1 uncultured SAR86 cluster bacterium
ACCAGGGTGTAATCAATTAATGTGTTGATTTTTGGCATTGCAGACAGAGCGGTTGCCATGCCTCCAATTTTTGGAATGAGTAGATTCTGATAAGGCGATTCTTGTAATTTATGTTTTTCTTTTGTAAATCTTGTTCCTTCAGCATAACTAAATATGGTAGATGGAGATCTTAGAAAACGTTTGCAAGATTTAAGAGTATTTTCATAATCTTTTGTTCTTAGGGAGGGATCTTTCTCTAACTCCTCTTTTGAATGTCTATTTACAAAAGGCATGTTTAATGTCTTGTTCGCTAAAAAAACAAAAGGTATCCACCACAACTCTTTTTTCATAAAAAATTTTAAAAGAGGAATCTTATAATTTGCAGCAACTAGCAATACAAAAATATCTGCCCATGATTGATGATTCGACATGGCCATGTACCATTCGTCTAGAGCAAACTCTTTATTCTTTTCAATTAATTTAATGTTGTCACCATGCATGATAAGCATAATAATCTTAAGACCATAAACAGTGAGGTCTCCAATGAAGTTTGATACTTTACTGAGATGAATTTTAAATGCTTTTATAGGAATTATTGCTCTTGGTATATTAATTATTGCAAGAGTGCCAAACCCTATTACGAGCTCTGATAATATTAAAATAAACGTAATTAAACCAATTAATATTGATTTGATTGTCGTCACCACTATATAAAGACCCTCTAAAAACCGCTTAAGTTTGCATACCTCTCAGTATGATACTTTGCACTACCAAAAATCTGTTCAGTAACTCTAGCTCTTTTGAGAAAGAAACCAATATCATATTCATCAGTTACTCCAATACCACCATGCATTTGAATTGCCTCGTTGGATACTAAGTGGAGAGTTTCTCCTGCAACTGTTTTTGAAAGACTAGATAGTCTTTGAAGTTCATTTGAATTTTCATCAGCTGCTCGCATAGCTGCTAATACTGAGGATTTTGTTAATTCTATCTCACAAAACATTTGAGCAGCTCTATGTTGCAGTGCTTGAAAAGAACCTATCAATGCACCAAATTGTTTTCTTTGCTTTAAATAATCGAGAGTTATTTCAAAGGCGGATTCTGCATTTCCAAGCATTTCAGCAGACATCGCAATTCTCCCAATATCCAGAATGCTCTCAACAGTTTCTCCTGCAGTTTCAAGATCTCCTAGTAGCGATGATTCATTGATACTAACATCATTAAAATATATATTTGCATAGTTTCTAGAATCTGCCATATCAAGTTTTTTTGCTTCAATGCCAGATTGATTCGAATCCATAATAAATAAAGATAAACCTGTTGAATCACCCTTTGAACCAGATGTCCTTGCTAGAACAATTAGAAGATCAGCGCTGGCTCCATCAATTACAAATATCTTTTTACCACTTAAAGTAAAACCCGAGTTACTTTTTTTTTGCAATTAATTCAGTAGCATATGGGTCATGATGACTTGTTTCATCTACAGCAAGTGCTGTAGTGATTTCTCCATTAACAATTTTAGGCAGATAATTATTTTTCTGGTCATCATTTCCAAACTCAGAAATAGAATAAGCACCTAAAACACCTGTTGCAAAAAGTGGAGAGGGTGTCAGTGTTTTTGCACACTCTTGTAAAATGACACCAATACCAGTGACTCCAAAATTAGAACCTCCAAATTCTTCAGGAATTAATATTCCTGGCCAGCCAAGTTTTACCATTTCTGACCAAATATCTTTATCCCATAATTTGCGATCATTATTATCTCTCAGGGATCTGAAATGAGATATTGGCGATCTTTCTTCAGCAAAGTTTTTTTGCTGTATCTTTAAGGAACTGTTCTTCTTCTGATAGTACTAATTTCATCTATGATCATTGACTTGGAAGTCCAAGTACTCTTTTAGAAATAACATTAAGTTGAACCTCTGAGGTTCCACCTTCAATTGAGTTTCCTTTAGTTCTAAGCCAAGCTCTTGTTAAATTCTTATCGTTATCATCAAATTCGTCACCATCCCATGCAACTCCATTAATTCCTGAAGCGGCAACCATAAGCTCATGTCTTTTTTTATTATGTTCTGTTCCATAAAGTTTAAACATAGATGCTGTTGCGCTAGCTTTACCTCCTTCATCTCCAGCTCTTTTTAAAGTAAGACCAAAAGCATGCTCTTTAATTTTATGTGATGATATTTCAGATCGGTAAAAGCCATTATTAATTTTCCCATTTTCTTCACCTAAATGCTTTTTAGCAATTGATACAATATCTCTTTTACTACCCATACCAGCAGCAAGACCAAAATTTGAAATGAAGGCTCTTTCATGTTGCAAAAGTTTTTTTGCAATAGTCCAACCAGCGTTTAACTCACCTATTAAGTTTTCTTTAGGAACCTCTACGTTATCAAAGAATGTTTCACAAAATGGCGATTTTCCAGATATAAGTGTAATAGGCTTTGTACTAACTCCTTTAGTAGCCATATCTATTAACAAAAAACTTATACCATCATGTTTTGGTTCTTTAGGACCTGTTCTTACTAATGCAAATATCCAATCTGCTTTATCTGCATATGACGTCCACACCTTTTGACCATTTACTTGAAATTTCTCACCAATATCTTCTGCTTTTGTTGCAAGACTGGCTAAATCTGATCCTGATCCAGGTTCTGAGTATCCTTGACACCATCTTATTTCACCTTTAATAATTTTTGGTATATGTTCTTTTTTTTGTTCTTCAGAGCCGTACTCAAGCAATACAGGTGCAAGCATCCATATACCAAAACTCAGCAGAGGTTGTTTTGCACCAATTCTAAATAATTCTTCGTTAAGCACCTTTACTTCATCTTTTGAAAGACCACCACCGCCATATTTCTTGGGTACAGTTGGCATAGTCCATCCTTTTTCACCCATTCTATCTAACCATAGTTTGGATTCAGGATTTTTATATTCTGCATTTCTGCCACCCCAAACCTCATCAACCGGTATTTTTGGATCTGCACCACTTCTCATCGAAGGAGGACAGTTTTTATCAAGCCAGTCTTTTGTTTCTTCTCTAAATTTTTCTAAATTAGTCATATTATTAATATTTGTTTTAGTTAAAATCATCAATATTATATGCGTATATTTAATTTTTTCGAGTATTGAAAATATAAAACTTATTAATACATTTTTTTATAAGTTGTATAATGCGCGCTATGTTTAGAGAAATAGGCATATTAGTTAAAGAAGACTTATCTGACGGTATTGATAACGAAGCTGTTAATCTAATGATAAATTCGATATCAAATATAGATATTAATTTGTACATTGATAAGTCTTCAAATAACAAAAATGAAAATTTTACTGTTCTTGAGCACAAGGAATTTGTAAAAAAAGTCGATATTGTTGTAGTTTTTGGTGGAGATGGCACTCTTTTGAATGCCGCAAGGAAGTATTTAAATTACGATATTCCTATTCTTGGAATTAATATGGGTAATGTAGGATTTCTTACCGATATAAGTACTGATAATTTTGAAAAAACTATCAAGGAAGTCTTGGATGGTAACTATAAAATTGAGGAAAGAAATTTAGTTTCTGCCAAATTTGGAAATAATCATTTATATGGTCTAAATGAGGTTGTTATCCACTCTGGTGCATATGCTCAGCTAATGAGATATCGGTTAAATGTAAACGACAAAGTTGTTTATGAGCAAAGGTCAGATGGTTTAATAATAGCCACCCCAACAGGATCGACTGCATACGCTTTATCAGCAGGTGGTCCTATAATTCATCCAAGTTTAGATGTTTGGACAATTCTTCCGATGCTTCCTCAGAGCTTATCTTCAAGGCCCTTTGTAATTTCTACAGATGAAAAGGTTGAAATGGATTTGTTTGATGGACCTAATGAAAATGCAAAAATTTGCGTTGATGGTCAAGACGATATTGATATTCCATATGGTGAGAAAATTTTAATATCTAAAATGGAGAAAACTTTAAAATTAGTTCATCCAAATGATAATGATTTTTTTGAGGCATGCAGAGAAAAGTTGGGTTGGAGCTTAAATATTTCTAAAAATTAAATTGAATATTTTTAAAAATTATCATATTCCAATTATTTTCATAGCAATTGTAATTGCATTAATCTCAAACTTTGGATCATTAATTGCAGTTATAGAGCCTTTAACTTTTACAAAGATAATTATTTCCAATCAAGGATATGTATCTATTGCGGATCTAAATCAAACTTACTTTGAAGACAATCAGTGGTGGAGAACAATAACGCCTATATTTATACATTTTTCGTTTGCTCATTTAGCATTTAATTGTTTATGGATATATATATTGGGAGAAAAGATTGAAAACATTGATGGATCATATACTTTTATAGTTCTTGTAATTTTCTCTGCAGTCCTAAGCAACTTTCTTCAATATGTATTTACCGACTCCAGCTTATTTGGAGGATTGTCTGGTGTAATTTATGGCTTAATTGGTTTTTGTATGATTCTTGAGTTCGAATCTAGATATGTAAGATATGATTTACCGCCTGCAATATATTTATTTATGATTGTGTGGCTGCTTTTAGGATTTATAGGAATATTAGATTTATTTGGATTTGGCTCCGTAGCTAATTATGCTCACCTTGGCGGTCTTATTTCTGGAATTTTGTTTGCTATGATATATAAAAGTTTTTTTACGATGAGAATATAAATTGATAAAAAAAGCAGTATTACCAGTTGCAGGCTTTGGTACAAGATTCTTACCAGCATCAAAAGCAACTCCCAAAGAGATGCTCCCAATTATTGATAAGCCTTTAGTCCAATATGCTGTTGAAGAGGCAATCGATAGTGGCATTAATGAAATTATTTTTATTACCAGTCCTGAGAAGCACTCAATTAAAAAACATTTCAAAACCAATAAAGATCTTGAGCTTAGATTACAAAATTCTAGCAAAGAGGAAATGATTGAAAAGCTAAATCCTAAAAAATTTAGCAAGGTTAAGTTTTATTATATTTATCAATACGAACAGAATGGATTAGGCCATGCTGTCCTTCAAGCAGAAAGTGTAATTGGTAACAATTCTTTTGCAGTGTTGCTGCCAGATGACTTATTTTTTTCTAAAAAGTCTTGCTTGGATCAGTTAATAAATATATTTAAAGAAAAAAAATCTTCCGTTATTGCTGTTAATAAAATAGATGAAAATAATATCCATAAATATGGAGTTATTAAACCAGGAGAGCAAAACGAAGAAGCTATTAAAATCGATGATATTATAGAAAAACCAGCTGCAGAGGATGCGCCCTCTGATATGGCAGTTTGCGGAAGATATATACTTAATCCTGCAATTTTTAAGCATTTAAAATTAACTAAGTCTGATAAATCTGGTGAAATTCAGTTAACCGATGCCATACGATCTCTCTTAAGTGAGGAAGATATATATGCAACTATATATAATGGGGAAAAATTTGATTGTGGTAGCAAGGAAGGCTTTGTTCATGCTACCATTGCGCTCGCCCTAAGAGATGAAACTATAAACAAAAAAATAAAAAAAATAATACAGGATATTGTTTGAATTTTTTCTTAAAAATATTTAAATTTCTACCTCCGGAGTTTGCTCATTCTGCTTCATTAAATTCTCTAAATTTATTATATAAATCCAAGCTGTTAGTTTTATTTAACAAGAAATTTATTACTAAAAATGAACACACAATTTTTGGAATGAAATTTAGAAATAAACTTGGAACAGCAGCTGGTTTAGATAAAAATGGGGATTATATAGATGCATTAGGTGCACTAGGATTTGGTTTCTTAGAGGTAGGAACTGTTACTCCAAGACCGCAATACGGCAATCCTAAACCTCGAATATTTCGTAACTATTCTGAAAATTCAATCATTAACAGACTTGGTTTTAATAATAAAGGCATTGATTATTTGGTTAATAATCTTAAAAGAAGAAAATATGATGGAGTTGTAGGTGTAAATATTGGCGCAAACAAATCCTCTAAGGGTATTGAAAGAATAAACGACTACTTGCTTTGCATTGAAAAGATTCATAAGTTTGCAGATTACATAACAATAAATATATCTTCACCCAATACACCTGATTTGAGGGACTTCCATGTGAAGGAAAATTTACAAAATTTAGTTACTTCAGTAGAGAACAAGATTGACAAGCTTGATTTTAAAAAACCAATTTTTTTAAAAATTTCTCCAGATGAGACTGATGAATCTATCAAAATGATAATTGATTTAGTTAAAAAATCATCTATAACAGGACTGGTTGCCACAAACACAACAATTGATAAAGACAATCTTAATAATAAAAAATTAAAAAAAGAAGATGGTGGAGTTTCAGGTCAGCCTTTAATGGATAAGTCTACAAATAAAATTTCATTAATAAGATCAATATGTTCTGATATTCCAATTATTGGAGTAGGCGGCGTTATGAGTGAAGAAGATTATTTATCTAAATTAAATGCTGGTGCAGATCTAGTTCAAATTTATACTGGATTTATTATTAAAGGCCCAAATTTGATTAATCAAATAGTTAGAGATTAAGAGTTGGAATATTTTGTTTTTATATTAGCTATTCTTCTTCTTGCAGGCTCTATTTCAATTGCGATGCCCTCAAAATCCTCTAGAAAAATATCTAAAATAAGAATGGAAGCTCAAATGATGGGAATAAAGATTTCCTCAACAATCTACGGTAAAAACAAATTTAAAAATAAAAATTCTAATCCAGTTAGCTATCAAATTAAAAACACTACCTCATTTAAAGAAGGTCATTTTATTAGAGACAAAACTGATTTAATCTTGTATTCTCCTGTCAAACTTAAATATGAAGACAATTTTGAAAGCATTGAAAAGCAGTTAAAAAATCTATCTAAGAGTATCGATGAACTCATTTTTACTGAATCTTTTATATTTTTTTTATGGAAAGAATTAGATGGATTAAAGGAACTTAAGAATATTCTTGATGAATTAGGAAATTTAAAAAATTTTTAAAATAGACTTGCCAACATGAACCTTTTGATGATATTCATAAAAAAGGAAATTTTAGAAAATGACAAAATCTTTAGTAATAGTTGAGTCTCCTGCAAAGGCAAAGACAATTTCGAAGTACTTAGGACCTGAGTATATTGTTGAGTCTAGTGTTGGGCATATTAGAGATCTTCCAAAGAAAGGTGGCACAACTAGAACAAGGCTTGTTGTACCAAAAGATCTCAGTCCAGAGGAAAAAGTCAGACAAAAGGAAATCAATGCTAGAAAAAGTTTAGTAAGAAGGATGGGTGTTGATCCTGATAATGGATGGGATGCTAATTGGCAAATAATACCTGAGAAAGAGAAGGTGCTGAAGGCTTTAAAAAAAGCCGCAAAGAATGTTGATAATATATATTTAGCGACAGATTTAGATAGAGAAGGTGAAGCAATTGCTTGGCACCTTAAAGAAGCTTTAGGACCTCAAAAATATAATTACTCAAGAGTGAGATTTAATCAAATTACAAAAGATGCAATTATTGAGTCTTTCTCTGATCCAAAAGAAATAGACCTTAATCTGGTTAAAGCATACAGAGCTAGAAGATTTTTAGATAAAGTTATTGGTTTTGAATTATCTCCATTGCTTTGGAAAAAAATTGCACGAGGCTTATCAGCAGGAAGAGTTCAATCGGTTGCTTTAAGGCTTTTAGACGAAAGAGAACGATCTATCCAAGAATTTATTCCAGAAGAATATTGGGAAATTTCGTTTTCAGCCACTACTAATAATGACGAAACAATTACATTTAATCTTGCAACTAAGAAAACAGATCCATTACTCTCAAAAGAAAAAGTTGAAACAATAAAACAACAAATAGAATCATGCAATTTATCAATAAATGAGATTTCTAAGAAGCCAGTAAAAGTCAAACCAAAGGCTCCTTTTATTACATCAACACTTCAACAATCTGCTAGCACAAGATTGGGTTTCAACGTAAAAAGAACCATGCGAGTTGCTCAAAAACTTTATGAAGCAGGCTTAATCACATATATGAGAACTGATGCTCCTAGTTTGAGTAAAGAATCTATAAAAGATGCTAGAAGTTACATTAATGAAAATATTGGAGAGAAATATCTTACCAATGCTCCTAAAATTTATTCTAGTACTGAAAATGCTCAAGAGGCTCATGAGGCAGTTAGACCCACTAATGCTTATTTAAAGCCACAAGATGTAATGCATTTATCTGATGAAGAATCAAAACTGTATACATTGATTTGGCAAAGATTTATTGCCTCTCAGATGCCTGACGCAGAATATTTATCTACATCTGCAAAGGTTTTTGTTGAGGAAAACATATTTATTGCAAGAGGTAGAGAAGTAGTTTTTGATGGATTCACAAAAATTCTTAAGAGTTCATCAAAGGAAGAGGATATTCTTCCAAATCTTCAAGAGAGCGATTCTCTCAAAAGAGAAACTATTGATCTCGAACAAAAATTTACTAAGCCTCCCTCAAGATTTTCTGAAGCAGCCCTTGTTAGAGAGTTAGAAAAAAAGGGTATAGGTAGACCATCAACTTATGCAAACATTATTTCAACTATTCAAGATAGAGGATATGTAGCCATTGAAAATAAAAGATTTTTTGTTAAAAAGATTGGTCATATTGTTGCGGAAAGGCTTATGGAGAGTTTTGATGACATCATGGACTATGACTTTACAGCAAACCTTGAAAATAATTTAGATAAAGTTGCAAATGGAGATGCTGATTGGCGTAGCATTCTAGATAATTTTTACAAAGCATTTCAAAATGATCTTAATTCAGCTTCTGATGAATATGGTGGAATGAGACCCGGAAATATTCCAACAGAAACAAATATTACATGTCCTTGTGGGAAAACTAATATGGTAATAAGAAATTCTTCGAATGGTGTTTTTCTGGGATGTTCAGGTTATCAAAATTCTGGTGATGAGAAATGTAAAGAAACCCTTAATTTGATTTCAGGCGATGAAGCAATAAGCATTGACGATAATGAAGAAGTAGAAAATTTATTAATAAAGAAGAGATGCCCAAAATGTGAAACTAGTATGGATAATTATTTGATTGACGAAAACAGAAAGCTTCATGTATGTGGAAAAAATCCTGATTGTGACGGTTATCTTGTAGAAGATGGTCAATTTAGAATAAAAGGATATGACGGTCCTATACTTGAATGTCATAAGTGTGGATCAGAGATGCAACTTAAAACTGGAAGATTTGGAAAATACTTTGGATGCTTAAATGACAATTGTGGGGCTACAAGAGCACTTCAAAGGAATGGTGAACCAAAACCTATCACAATGGAGCCAATAGAAATTAAAGATCTAAAATGCATAAAATGTGAGGATCATTATTTACTAAGAGACAGCATGAAAGGTTTGTTCCTTGCTGCAAGCCAGTATCCAAAAAATAGAGAAACTAGAGCTCCGAAGGTTTCAGAAATAAATAGTCTGCGTGAAGAAATTATTGAAGCATGTAGGTTTTTACCAGATAAAGAAAAACATTTATATCTATTAGATGCTCCTGAGACCGACAAGGATGGAAATCCATATGTAATTAGATATAACAGAACAGAAGATACTCATTATGTTGCTTCTGAAAAAGACGGAAAAAAAACAAAATGGACTGCCACATATTCCAATGGGCAATGGGTTGAAAATCTAAAGAGTTAGTGGAATTTAAAGAATTATCAAATCTTTACCTAGATCTGTCAGAAGAGATTTTGAAAGATATTAATTTTGATAGCTCACTAAAAGACAATCACAGGCAACTTCTTTTTATTTCATGTATTGAGAATAGTCTTGATTGTGAAGCAAATAATATCTATGAGATTTATAAAAATGATCTTGAGCCTATCGAAGAATTTAATTTTGAATCAAAATGGAAAAAACTTATGGAAATAAGCACCATAAAAAATATAGTAAATAGTGAGTTTGATCCAGATGGTCTTCTATCAATTTTACATGACTCAAAAGAAAGAGCTATTTCTGTTCCAGATACAAATATAATTTCAACTAATAAATTAAATGACTTGAAAAAATTTTCTTTGATATTAAATAAATATAAATCATTTAAAGAGTTGCTTCGCAAATTACTCGATGAATGTTAAGCTGTAACGCAAGGAAAAACATGGCAAATTATCTAGAGCTAGCACAATTACCTGATGGAAGTATAGTACTTAGAAGATCAGACGATCACGACAATCCTATTGTAAAAATAGAATTCTCAAAGGAGTCTAAAGAATTCTTGAGAGGTCAAGAATTATCTGTTGCAAAAGAAATGATAAGAGCAGGAATTGAAAGTGTAAGTGGAAATGTTAGCGATTTAGATGAGTTTTTTGAGAAGCAAAGAGAAAGATTTTCAAAAAAACAAAATATTGTTCATTAATTCCTTCTCAACAATCCTACGCTTTTACCTTCAATATGAAGTTGTTCACTTTCTAAATTTATTACGATATTTTCAAAATCTTCATTTGCAGGCTCTAACTCTACAATATTAGAGGACTTTCTATTAAAGAATTTAACAGTTACCTCATCATCAAGTCTTGCAATAACAATGTCACCATTTTTTACATCAGTAGTTTTTTTGACTGCAATCAAATCATCTTCCATGATGCCAGCATCTTTCATGCTTAGTCCTCTAACTTTTAAAAAATAATCAAAACCTGATTCAAAAAAAGATTTTGGACAGTTAATTGTTCTCTCTATATTTTCCTCAGCTAAAGTAGGTGATCCAGCAGCCACTAAGCCAATAACTGGATACTCATCTCGACCAAATGAATTGTTTTGATCGTTAACAGAGATACCTCTAGAAGCCCCACTTTCAATTGAAATAAATCCTTTCTTTTCAAGCGCTCTAAGATGGGTTTCAGCTGAATTTGGAGATTTAAATCCTAATTCTTTACAAATATCTGCCCTTGTTGGAGGAAAACCTGTCTTCTTTAGGTAAATTTGAATACAATCTAATACTCGTTGTTGTTGTGATGTTATTTCTTTCATAATAATAAAAATACTGAATATATGTACAGTATAATACAAAACAATGAGTTTTTACAAATTTAGTTAGTATGCAGGATTCAAAGTTAATTATCGGAATATCATCAAGAGCACTTTTTGATCTTGATGAAAGTCATGAAATATATAAAAAACATGGCCTTAAATCATATGAGGAGTATCAAATTGATAATGAAGATAAAACTTTAAAACCCGGACAAGCTTTTAGCCTTGTAAACAAAATCTTAAATATAAACGATCTTTATGATGGCGATGACAGAGTAGAAGTAATTTTGTTATCTAGAAATACATCCGATACAGGTCTTAGAATTAGAAATTCTATTGAAGATCATAATTTAAATATATCAAGAGCTGCATTTTGTGGAGGTGAGAGCCCTCATAGGTATGTTAAAGATTTTGGTGTGCATCTATTTTTATCAAGCAGCATTGAAGACGTTAAATTAGCTATACAAAGCAATGTAGCTGCTGCAACAATTATGTCTCGTTCATTAGAAAAAAATAAGAAATCGAATTCTGATATTTTAAAAATAGCTTTTGATGGTGATGCGGTAATTTTTTCAGATGAATCTGAAAAAGTTTTTCATGAAAAAGGTCTAGAAGCTTTTATCGAAAATGAGGTGAACTCATTATCTGTTCTTAAAGAGGGACCATTTAAATCTTTTTTAGTGGAACTTAATAAAATTCAAAATGATTTTAAAATAAATGAATGTCCGATAAGAACTGCTTTGGTCACTGCCAGATCGGCTCCATCAGATAAGAGGGTTATCAAAACTCTAAGAAAATGGGGCGTCCGTATTGATGAATCGTTATTTTTGGGTGGAATGGAGAAGGCTAAATTTTTAGAATCCTTTGACGCTGACATCTTTTTTGATGATCAAAAAAAACATATTATGAGCGCAAAAGACACAACTGCATCGGCTCATGTACCATACGGAGTAAAAAATAATTAAATTATGGAAATTGTTTGTTTGGATATGGAAGGAACTCTCACTGAGGAAATATGGGAGAAAGTTGCATATGATACCGGCATTGAAGATTTAGGAAAAACTACTAGAGATATTCCTAGTTATGAGGATCTTCTAGATATGCGAATAGAAATTATGTCAAAGGAAAGAATAGGCTTATCAGATGTTCAAAAAGCTGCATCTTCAGTTGAACTTCTCCCAGGAGCATTAGAATTTATATCAAACCTTAGAAAAAATTTTCAAGTTGTGATTTTGTCTGATACTTTTCACGACATTGCTAAGCCACTGATGGAAAAGCTTGGGTTTCCTTTTTTGCTTTGTCATAACCTTGAGATAAAAAATAATGAAATTGTTTCATACAAACTTAGACATCCTCAAGCGAAAAAACAAGCAATAAATTCATTTAAAGATTTAGGATATAGATGCTTTGCAGCAGGTGACTCTCACAATGATATTCAAATGTTTGAGGTTGCAGATAAAGGATTTTTTATGAATGCTCCTGATAAGATTTCTTCTAAATTTCCTGAAATTCAATCTTTTCATAATTATAATGAGCTTGAAAAGGCAATCATACACAATTCGGTGTTCGTAAATGAGTGATAATCTAAAGTTACAAAACTATACAAGACCAGTATTAAAAATTCCTAATGGAGAAAAAAATCTTCTCCTTCATAGTTGTTGCGCTCCATGTTCTGGAGAAATTATCGAAGGGCTGGCAGCTTCAAAAATTAAAACCACCGTTTATTTTTATAATCCAAACATTCATCCTGTAGATGAATATGAAATAAGAAAGGAAGAAAATCGAAGATTTTGCGAAAAAGTTGCATTTGATTGTATTGATGGCGATTACGACAAAGAGAACTGGTTTGAGAGAATAAAAGGATTAGAAAATGAACCAGAGAGGGGTGAAAGATGCACAAAATGTTTTGATATGCGTTTTGAAAGATCAGCACTTTTTGCATATGAAAATGGATTCAATGTTTATGCTACTACACTTGGCATTTCTAGATGGAAAGATATGGATCAAATTAATGATTCAGGACACAGAGCTGCTTCAAGGTATGAAAGTATATCTTATTGGGATTTTAATTGGAGAAAAAATGGCGGTTCATCAAGGATGATAGAAATTTCAAAGAGGGAGCATTTTTACCAACAAGAATATTGTGGCTGTGTTTATAGTCTTCGAGACACCAATAGGTGGAGAAGAAAAAATAATAAAGATAGAATTATTAGAGGAATTAAATTTTACTAATATGACGCCGGGTAAGAAGTTTAGAGACGCCATAAAAAATAATAGTCCTCTAATTATTCCAGGAGCAATTAATGCTTATTCAGCAAAATTAGCTGAAAGAGCAAATCATAAAGCGATTTATCTTTCTGGAAGTGGGGTTGCTGCTGCCTCTTATGGCCTTCCTGATCTAGGTGTAACTTCATTAGATGATGTCGTAATTGACGCCAAGAGAATAACTGATGCAACTAATCTTCCTCTACTGGTTGATATAGATACTGGCTGGGGCGGTTCAAAAGAAATATCAAATACCATTGAAGAAATGGAAAATGCTGGAGTTGCTGCAGTTCATATTGAAGATCAGGTCTATGATAAAAGATGTGGACATCGGCCAAATAAACAGATAGTGAGTGTTACAGGAATGCAAGATAGAATAAAAGCTGCAGTTGATGCGAAAAAAGATGAATCTTTTTTTATTATGGCAAGAACAGACGCACTTGCATCTGAGGGAATTGAACAAGCTATTGAAAGATGTGGTGAATACTTAAAAGTTGGTGCCGACGGAATTTTCTTTGAAGCAGCTATATCTTTAGATCAATACAAAGAGTTTAATAAAAATTTTTCAGTTCCATTACTAGCAAATATTACAGAATTTGGAAAAACTCCATTATTCACTCAGAAAGAACTTAGCGATGTTGGAGTTGATATTGTTTTATATCCTCTTACAGCATTTAGAGCCATGAGTTTATCGGCAGAAAAAATTTATAATTCAATTATCAAAGACGGGACACAAGAGCCTCTGTTAGATATAATGCAAACCCGGGAAGAGTTGTATGAAGTTCTTGATTACTACAATTTTGAAAAACAACTTGATGAACAGTTTGAAAATACTAAAAAGGAAGGCTCATGACTAAAAAACTAGAGGGCGCAGGTTTAAGAGGACAGGTTGCAGGAGAAACTTCGCTGTCAACTGTTGGTCAAATTGAGGGGCTTGCCTACAGGGGTCATAAAATTGAATTGCTTGCAGAAAAGTCTTCTTTTGAAGAAGTCGCTTATCTTTTACTTTACGATAAACTTCCTAATCAAGCAGAACTAGATGATTATAAGAAACTGCTCAAGAGTCAAAGAGACCTTCCTGACTCACTAAAACAAGTTCTTCAAAAAATTCCTTCTTCAGCTCATCCAATGGACGTAATGCGAACAGGTACATCGATGTTAGGTAATTTAGAACCTGAAGGAGAGTTTTCTAATCAGTTAAATTCTATAAATAGGATGATTGCAACAATGCCATCGATCGTTACTTATTGGTATAAATACTCTCATGAGGGTTTAGATATAGATCTCGTGAATGATGAAGATAGTATGGCCGGTCATTTTTTACATATTCTTCATGGAAAAACACCTTCAGATTTGCATAGAAAAGTAATGGATGTTTCTCTAATTTTGTACGCCGAACATGAATTTAATGCTTCTACTTTTACAGCAAGAGTTTGCGCATCAACCATGTCAGATATCCATTCATGCGTTGTAGCTGCTATTGGTTCTTTAAGAGGACCTCTTCATGGCGGAGCAAATGAAAAAGCAATGGAGTTAATAGAAAACTGGACTTCAAAAGAAGAAGCAAAATCAAAAATTATCGAGATGCTTGGGAACAAAGAAAAAATCATGGGATTTGGTCATGCTGTTTATTCAATTAGAGATCCTAGAAATGCTGTAATTAAGGAGTATGCAAAAGAATTATCTGAGTTGGCTGAAAATGATACTTTATATAAAGTAGCTGAAGAGGTTGAAAAAGTCATGGCTGATGAAAAGAAAATGTTTGCTAACGCAGACTTTTTTCATGCACCAGCATATTTCTATATGGGCATTCCAACAAAACTATTTACTCCAATATTTGTAATGTCTAGAGTATCTGGTTGGACTGCGCATTGCATGGAGCAAAGAGCAAACAATCGAATCATCAGACCGAGTGCTGATTATATTGGAGTTGAGACTTCAGATTGGGTCGATATTTCTGATAGGTCCTAAAATATGTCATCAAATGTTGATCTGAATGTCAGACCTGGGTTTGATGGACTTATTTCTGAAATTGCAAATTACGTTTCAAACTATGAAATTAAATCTGATTTAGCATTAGATACTGCTAGAAATTGTCTTATAGATACTATTGGATGTGGTCTTTTAGCCTTACAATTTCCTGCTTGCACCAAAATGCTTGGGCCTATAGTAAAAGATACAAAAGTACCTTTTGGCGTTCGTGTACCTGGCACAAATTATGAGTTAGATCCGGTAAAAGGAGCATTTGATATTGGCTGTATTGTTAGATGGCTAGATTATAATGATACTTGGCTTGCTGCAGAGTGGGGACATCCCTCAGATAACTTAGGTGCAATATTATCAGTATGTGATTTTGTTTCACAACAAAGTGTTGCTAATGCAAAAGATCCATTAACTATAAGAACTGTTCTCGAATCAATGATTATGGCACATGAGGTACAGGGTGTCTTAGCCCTAGAAAATAGTTTTAATAAGGTAGGACTTGACCATGTCATTCTAGTAAAAGTTGCTTCAACGGCAGTAGCTACAAAATTACTTGGCGGTTCTATTGATCAAATTAAAGATGCAGTTAGCCAAGCCTGGGTGGATGGTCAAAGCCTTAGAACTTATAGGCATGCTCCTAATGCGGGCTCAAGAAAAAGTTGGGCAGCTGGGGACGCCACTAGTAGAGCTGTAAGACTAGCAATGATTACTATGTCAGGTGAGATGGGATACCCTGGTGTATTATCTGCACCTGTTTGGGGATTTGAAGACGTTTCATTCGATGGAGAAAAACTTTCTTTACCTCAACCTTTTGAAACTTATGTTATGGAGAATATTCTATTTAAAATTAGCTTTCCAGCAGAATTCCATGCTCAAACTGCAGTAGAGGCTGCAGTAAAGTTACATGAAGAAATAAAAGATAAAATCGATGAAATAAAATCTGTTGAAATCACTACACATGAGTCTGCCATCAGAATCATTTCAAAAGTTGGGGAGCTAAATAATCCTGCTGATAGAGATCATTGTTTGCAATATATGGTTGCTATTGGTTTATTGAAAGGCAATTTAGTCGCAGAAGATTACGAAGATGATGTTGCAAAAGATCCAAGAATTGATGAACTTAGAGAAAAAATGGTTATCAAAGAAGATAAAAGATACTCAAAAGAATATCTTGAAGCAGATAAACGTTCAATTGCTAACAGAATTAAGATTCATTTTAATGATGGAACTTCAACAGAGGAGGTTGAGGTTGAATATCCTATTGGCCATAAAAGAAGAAGAGAAGAGGGCATTCCAGTTTTAGAAAATAAATTTAAAGATAATTTAGACATAACATTTAATGAGGAAGTATCTGATAAGATATTCACACTTTGCATGAACCAAGAAAAGCTTGAAGAAACCTCTGTTACTGATTTTCAGAAATTATTTTCAAAAATCCCATAAAATAAAGCTTTTTTAGCTTTTTGGACTATAATTATCGCCATGTCAGGCAATACGTTTGGAAAAATATTTAAAATTACGACTTTTGGTGAGAGTCATGGCACTTCTATGGGCTGTATTTTAGATGGTTGTCCGCCACAAATTGAGCTAAAAAAAGAGGATATTCAGTATGAATTAGATAGAAGAAAGCCTGGCCAATCAGATGTAACTACACAAAGAAAAGAAGACGACGCTGTAGAGATTTTATCTGGAGTTTTTGAAGGAAAAACCCTCGGCACGCCTATAGGAATGATAATTTACAATAAAGATCAAAAATCTAAAGATTACTCGAATATAAAAGATGTTTTTAGACCAAATCATGCAGACATTACCTATCAAGCAAAATATGGTCATAGAGATTACAGAGGTGGTGGAAGAGCAAGTGCTAGAGAAACTGCAAACTGGGTAGCTGCTGGAGCAATTGCTAAAAAGATTCTTGAAAAGGAGGGTGTATCAGTAAATGGTTTTGTATCAGAAATAGGAAAAGTAAAGGCCGATTCAATTAATCATAAAAATATAAATAATAAATACTTTTTTAGTGATGAATCAAAATTGTCTGAACTAGATTCAATGTTCAAAGACTTAATTGAAGAGGGGAATTCTGTAGGTGCAAAGTTAGGAGTTATTGTTGAGAACTGTCCGGTTGGTTTAGGAGATCCAGTTTTCGAGAAGTTAGACGCTAATTTAGCAAAAGCAATAATGACTATTAACGCAGTAAAGTCAGTATCAATTGGCAATTCAGATGATCTATTAAGTCTTAAAGGTTCAGAAGCAAGGGATGAAATAACAGCATCAGGTTTTACTTCAAATAATTCAGGAGGAATATTAGGCGGTATATCTAACGGAGATGATATAAGCCTAAGCTTTATCATAAAGCCAACATCAAGTATTAAAACAAAAGGAAAAACTGTAAATAAAGAAGGTAATGAGGTTGATATAGAGGTTACTGGAAGACATGATCCATGTGTCGGCATCAGAGCTGTGCCAATTGCCGAGGCTATGGTTAGTTTAGTTTTAGTGGATCATCTATTAATCAATAAAGCTCAATGTGCTGATGTTGAACAAAATCTTCCATTTAGTGAGTAAAAACAATGAAGACTTTATACGACAAACTCTGGGAAGAGCATCATGTCACCCAACTCGATTCGGGAGAATCACTTTTATATATTGATAGACATTATTTGCATGAGGTCACATCTCCTCAGGCATTTGAGGGACTAATTAAGAAAAATTTAAAGCCCTGGAGGCTTAATGCCAACATTGCTACTCCTGACCATAATGTACCTACAACAAGAGGTAATAATTTTAATTCTGAATCAATAACTGATGAAATTTCAAAGATTCAAGTAGTTGAATTGGATAAGAATTGTAATAAATTTGGTATTAAACAATTTGACATAGAGTCAAATAAACAAGGCATTGTTCATGTTATTGGACCTGAATTAGGTTTTACAATTCCCGGAATGACTATTGTTTGCGGAGATTCACACACATCTACACATGGAGCGCTTGGTTGTTTAGCTATGGGTATAGGAACTTCTGAAGTTGAGCACGTTCTTGCTACCCAGTGCCTAAAAGTTTCTAAATTAAAAAATATGAATGTTAGATTTGAAGGAGAGGTAGATGAGCATGTTTCTTCAAAAGATATTGTCTTATATTTGATTGGACAAATAGGTACTGCTGGTGGAACTGGTTACGCCATTGAATTTTCAGGATCATACATAAGTAGCATATCTGTCGAGGGAAGAATGACTATTTGTAACATGGCTATTGAAGCAGGAGCAAAAGTTGGATTAATTGCCCCAGACAATAAAACTATTGAGTATGTTAAAAGTAAATCATTTCTTGATGATGACACTTTTAATCAAGCAAAAGAGTATTGGAAAACTCTAAAGTCAGATGATGATGCAAAATTTGATAAAGAAATAACTATAGATGTATCAAAAATCAAACCACAAGTCACATGGGGTACTTCACCTGAGATGGTATTGAATTATGATGAACCGATTCCAACAGTATTTGATACAAAAGATGAAAACAAAAAGAATGTTGAGTTGGCAAGAGACTATATGGGCATTGAAAATGAAACAAAATTATCTGATTTAACATTCGATAAAGTTTTCATAGGATCTTGTACTAATTCTAGAATTGAAGATTTAAGACAGGCTGCTGAGATAGTTAAGGGTAAAACTATTGCATCAAATATTTCAGAAGCTATTGTTGTGCCCGGGTCCGGTCTTGTTAAAGAACAAGCAGAAAATGAAGGATTAGATAAAGTTTTTACTGATGCAGGTTTTATTTGGAGAGATCCTGGATGCTCAATGTGCCTCGGAATGAATCCAGATCAACTCAAACCATACGAAAGATGTGCTTCAACCTCAAATAGAAACTTTGAAGGAAGACAGGGATACCTAGGTAGGACTCATTTGATGAGTCCAATTATGGCAGCCTATACAGCAATTAATGGAACTATAGGAGACCCTGATGAAATCTAACAGTGAGGGATTAATTATAGATGGAGTTGTTGCATATATAGATAGAGATAATATTGATACTGATCAAATCATCCCCACAGAATATTTAAAATCTATTAAAAAGTTTGGCTTTGAAGATTATCTTTTTGATGGTTGGAGATATAAAGATGATGGAAAGCTTGGTGTCACAAAAGATGAAAGAGTGATTGATGAAAACTTTATACTTAATAAAAATCCTTTCAATGAATCTAAAATACTTTTAACTCGTGATAATTTTGGATGTGGATCATCAAGAGAACATGCAGTTTGGGCGCTGCGAGATTTTGGTATTAAAGCTGTAATAGCGTCCTCTTTTGGGGATATTTTTTATAATAATTCTTTTAAAAATGGTGTTTTGCCAGTCATGTTAGAAAAAAAAGAGATAGATTTCTTATTTGATCAAACTCAGCAAAAAGTTCTTGAGCTTTCAATAAATTTACAAAAGAAAGAAATCAACTATGGTGAAAAAACAATTTCTTTTAATGTTGAAAATCATCTTATAGATAGAATTATCTATGGACTAGATGATGTTGATATAACTTTAAAAGAAAAAGATAAAATCCTTGATTTTGAAAGGACTAGAATTGAAGAAAGACCTTGGATATTCAAATGAGTAAGAAAATATTAGTTTTACCTGGAGACGGAATTGGACAAGAGGTAACTGCTTCTGCAATGCAAATCCTCAACTTTATCATCAAAAAATTTTCCTTGAATTTTTCTATAGATGAGCTTGATGTTGGTGGAACTGCCTACGAGAAGTTTGGTTCACCAATTCCAGAAAATGTTTTAACAGTAGCCAAAAAAGCAGATGCTGTTCTATTTGGAGCTGTAGGAGCTCCGCAGTGGGATGGTCTTAGTTGGGAAGACAGACCAGAAAATGCTCTGTTGACATTAAGAAAGGAATTAAACTTGTTTGCAAATTTAAGACCTGCCTTTTTATTTAATGAACTATCAAATGCTTCCCCGTTAAAAGAAAAAATTATTGAAGGTTTAGATATATTGATAGTTAGAGAACTAACTGGTGGTATATATTTTGGTGAGCCTAGAGGAGTTGTTGATGATCAGTCTCCAAATTATGCGTTTAATACTATGATTTATAATGAAGATGAGATTAGAAGAATTGCAAAAATTGCTTTTGAATCAGCACAAAAAAGAAAAGGTAGATTATGTTCAGTAGAAAAAGCAAATGTTTTAGAAGTTTCAAAATTTTGGAGATCAATTGTTACAGAAATGTCTGAAGAATATCCTGATGTTGAGCTTTCACATCAACTTGCAGATAATGCAGCAATGCAGTTAGTCCTCAATCCAAATCAATTTGATGTAATTGTTGCTAGTAACTTGTTTGGAGATATTTTATCTGACATTGCTGCGACACTTACTGGGTCAATAGGCATGCTTCCTTCTGCATCGCTTGATAGCTCATTCAAGGGCATGTATGAGCCCTGTCATGGAAGTGCGCCTGATATTGCTAATCAAGATCTTGCGAATCCATTAGCAATGATTGGCTCGTTATCAATGGCTTTAAGATATTCATTGGATGAAGAAACTGTTGCAAATAAAATTGATACAGCAATCAAAAAGTTCATAGAACAAGGCTTCCGAACAAAAGACATTGCCACGGATGAAAATTATTTAAAAACATCCGAGGTTGCTGAAAAAATTACAGAGATTCTTGAAAATGAATAGTTTAGTAAATTTAGCATTAATTGGAGCGTCAGGTGTTGTTGGTAAAAAAATTATTTCTTTAATGGAAAATAAAAATGTTGAAATAAAAAATTTTTATCCACTTGGATCTACTTCCGTAGGCGATGAAATACTGTTTAATAAAAATGAATACAAAATTGAAGATTTGACTAATTTTGATTATTCAAAGGTAAATTTGGCTATCTTTTCTGCTGGGTCAAAGGTTGCAGAAGAACACGCAAAAGATTTTGTTAATGCAGGAGTTTATGTAATAGATTTATCATCTAAATTTAGATACGAAAAGGATATACCTCTTATAATTCCTGAGATAAATGGAAATGAGATTAATCTTTTAGATGCACCATCCTTAATATCTAATCCTAATTGCTCTACATCTCAGCTTTTAATGGCAATTGCTCCCATACATAAAGAATATGAAATAGATATTTTAAATATTGCTACATATCAAGCAGTATCCGGAACTGGAAAACAAGCAGTTCAAGAATTAAAAAATCAGATTAAAGATGAGTCTGTCAATCAAGAAGTTTATCCAAAAAAAATAGCATTTAATGTAATCCCTCAATGCGATATCTTTTTAGAGAATGATTTTACAAAAGAAGAAATGAAACTTGTCTGGGAAACAAAAAAAATACTTGATAACAACATTGAAGTGCAAGCAACGTGCGTAAGAGTTCCTGTTATTAATGGTCATTCTGAGGCAGTCTTTTTAAGAACAAAGAAAGAAACTTCTCGAGAGCAAATAATTGAGTTATTAAACAATTCTAGTGGAATTAAGGTAATAGATAATCCAAAGTCCCAAGAGTATCCAACTCCACTTGAGAACGCAAAAGATACTGAAGAGGTATTTGTAGGAAGGATAAGGTCTCAAACTATTAACAATGAAAACTGGATCTCAATGTGGATAGTAGCTGACAATGTTTATGGAAAGGGAGCTGCGTTAAATACCGTTCAAATTCTTGAAAGTTTAGTAGAGAACAAAAAGTTGTGTTGAGATATTTATTTTTATTATCCCTAATATGCTCATTAAATGCCTTTGCAGATATAATTCTGTCTTCACCCAAGATAAAACTTAATGCTCAAAATCAAAGGGTAATAGAGTTTAGAATTGACAATGAAAGCATTAATGATGGAGATGTCGTTTTAAATGAATATAAGACAAATAACAAGATAGATGAGTCATTCATTGCATATACTTTAATAAATAATTATGGAAATTATCAAACATTTTCTATTATTTTAGATGATGAATATATAGAAGATTATTTTAGCTTCAAAATTCTCATCAAAGAAAATTTTGCAAAAGATATTTTTATATTCCTGCCTTCAAAAATTAGAAATACATTTAGTAATTCAAAACCATATAAATCTCAAAGAAATTTATCAGAAATTAAAAAAGAAAATGTAGCTCTAAATAAACCTGAACAAGTGGAGTCAGAAATTCAAAAAATAGATATTTTTAAAAGCTCTGATATTACAACAGTATGGAGCATGGCTGAAAAAATAAAGCGTGAATATAAAAATGTTTCGATTTATCAAATAATGTGGTCAATTTATCTTGGGAATAGGGAAGCTTTTATTGATGATAATATCAATCTCATTAGAAAGGACACTGATGTATTAATTCCTTCAATTGTTGAAATTGAAAATATTTCTTTTCAAATAGCCAAAGAATCAATTTTGGACATGAATAAATCATATGCTAGTAGCATTCAATCTGCCTCGAAATCTCTTTTAGTTCTTACAGCACCAAAAGTAACAGAAGAAGTTAAGGATAAAAAAGAAACAGATATTAGGAGTGAAGATAAAAATCAAATAGATTTTGATGACTTAGATCCTCAGACTCTTATTGAGCAGAACACAAAACAAATAAGATTAGATGTTGAAAATGAAATCCTTGATGAGCTTATAGAAGAGTCAAAGCAACCTATCACAGAAGTAGATAATAAATTTCAGACCTTTGATTTAATTTTTATATCTTTAATATCTCTAGCATCAGGTGTCCTACTTGCTTTAATTTTTATTCAAATAAAAAATATTAGATCTGCAAAAGAAATTCAATATGATTTTGAGGAAGCATCGGATGACAAATCAACTTTAACAACTTTGCCATCCGATCTAAGCATTAAAAATGACATAGATCAGCAGCAGTTTGACTTAGCAGTAACATATTATGAAATGAGTGACAAAGAAAATGCAGAAGCACTTTTAAAAAATTTAATTCAAACATCCAAAAATAGTGAAATAAATAAGGCTTCTTTAGATCTTCTTGAAAAAGTGAAACAGCTGTGAGGTTAGCATTTATCTTAGAATATGATGGAACTGATTTTTCAGGATTTCAAAGTCAAAAAGATGTTCCAACAATCCAAGATAGTGTTGAAGATGCTTTAAAAAAAATTACAAATAAAAACACTAGGATTAATTACTCGGGAAGAACTGATGCTGGAGTTCATGCCTTATCGCAAGTATGTGACTTTGAAACAAATATTAAAAGAAGTAATAAAGAATGGATAAATGGTATTAATTCAAATCTTCCTTCAACAATTTCGGTAAAAGATATTTTTAAAGTTCCAAACACTTTTAATTCAAGATTCTCTGCAATTGAAAGAAAATATTCATATGTTATTTACAACTCTAAAAATAAACCTTTATTTTTAGAGAGAAATACCTACTGGGTTAGAAATTCACTGGATATAGACTTAATGAAAAAACAACTTCAGTCATTCAAGGGAGAGAAAGACTTTAGTTCATTTAGAAGTTCAAACTGTAACTCAAAAAATCCTATTAAAACTGTAAAGGATATTAATTTAACAACATTTAATGAATTTATAATAATAACTATTATTGCAAATGCTTTTTTACAAAATATGGTAAGGATTATGGTTGGAACATTGATTGATATTGCAAAAAATGAAAATAATATGAGTATTCAAGATATTTTAGATAAGAAAGATAGAAAAATTGCAGGTAAAACTGCACCTGCGTGTGGACTTTTTTTTCTTGGTCCAAAATATCCAGATGAACTGCAACTATATACGTGTGAAGAAAATATCTTTAGTAGGTATAAAATCTTATGAAGCCATTAATTAAGATCTGTGGAATAAATGACTTTAATATTCTTCAACAATTAGCTTCCATAGACAGTATTGATTATCTTGGATTTATTTTTTACGAAAAAAGTGTAAGAAATGTTTCTCCAGAATTTCTTGAACAAATAAAAGAATTTGAATTTAAAGATAAGAGACCAGTTTGTGTGTATGTTAATTCTGATCAGGATTTCGTTAAAGAAACTTCTTCATATTTTAAAGATCCTATCCTTCAATTTCATGGAGATGAAACAAATGACTTCTGTGATTCTTTTGATAATGAATTTTGGAAAGTATTGAGAGTTAAGAATCAAATCAATGTAGATGAGATTATTAAATATGGAAAGGCATCCGGAATTTTGTTTGAAAACTATAAGAAAGATCAACCAGGAGGTACTGGAGAATCTTTTGATTGGAGCTTAATAGATAGTGTAAAAGATTTAGATATGAAAATTATTCTTTCTGGTGGAATTAATTGTGAAAATGTTGATAATGCTATAGATATAAATCCATGGTGTCTTGATATAAATTCAGGAGTTGAATCTTCACCTGGCGTTAAAAACATAAACTTAATTAAACAATTATTAGATAAAATTAACATATGAAATTAGACAAGAATAATTTACCAGATAAAAATGGTTTTTTTGGCGAATATGGAGGTAAGTTTGTTCCAGAGACACTAATGTATGCTTTAGAAGAGCTTGAAACCACTTACGAAAAGTTAAAAAATAATAACGAATTCAAAGAGCAGTTTTATAAAGATCTTTCAGAATTTGTTGGACGACCTTCGCCGTTATATTTTGCTGAAAGATTAACAAAACATTATGGCACAGGCTCAATATGGTTGAAGAGAGAAGATCTTAACCATACTGGTGCACACAAAATAAACAATACCATTGGCCAAATCTTGCTTGCAAAATATATGGGTAAGAAAAGAATTATTGCCGAAACAGGTGCAGGACAACATGGCGTTGCTACTGCAACTGTTGCTGCTAGGCTTGGTCTTGAATGTCATATTTATATGGGTTCAGAAGATGTTCAAAGACAATCATTAAATGTGTATAGAATTAAACTTCTTGGAGCACAAGTGCATTCTGTTGATTCTGGATCAGCTACATTAAAAGATGCATTGAATGAAGCATTAAGGGATTGGGTAACAAATGTAGATGACACATACTATATTATTGGAAGTGTCACTGGGCCTCATCCTTATCCTATGATTGTTAGAGATTTTAATTCTGTTGTTGGTGAGGAATTGATTTCACAGTCAAAAGAGCTATTTAATTCGATGCCTGATGCAATTGTTGCATGTGTTGGTGGTGGATCAAATGCGATGGGAGCTTTTTATCCTTTTATAAAATTTAATGAAACTAGACTTATAGGTGTTGAAGCTGGTGGAGAAGGCGTAGAAACAGGAGAACATGCAGCACCATTAAATGATGGTACTCCTGGGGTTCTCCATGGATCACTAAGTTACCTTATGCAAGATGACAGCGGCCAAGTAAAAGGTACAAAATCAGTTTCTGCTGGACTTGATTATCCTGGAGTTGGGCCTGAACATTCTTGGCTGAAAGATTCTGGAAGGGCTGAATATGTTGCTGTTAGTGACGATGCCGCACTAAAAGCATTTCATGAAGTTTCTGAGCTGGAGGGAATAATACCTGCGCTTGAAACAGCACATGCTTTTGCATATCTAGATACTTTAATGAAAGAGTTTGATAAGAATTCCAATATCATTGTGAATGTATCGGGACGAGGTGATAAAGATATTAACACTGTTGCAAATATTGATGGAATAAAGATTTGAACAGACTTACAAATACTTTAGAAGATTTAAAAAATAAAAGTAAAAAGGCTCTTGTTGCATATCTTGTCGCTGGTGATCCAGATATAGAGACAACTCTTGAATTAATGACAGTTCTTGTTGAATCTGGAGTGGACATAATTGAGATTGGAGTTCCTTTTACAGATCCAATTGCGGAAGGGCCAATAATACAAAAGGCCCACGACCGTGCTCTCAAAAATAATGTTTCTTTAAAATCTATTTTTGAAATGGTTGATAAATTTAGAGAGAATGATGATGACACACCTCTTGTTCTTATGGGGTATCTCAATACATTTATTTTTAATAAGGCTTTAATTGAAGATAATAAAAATAACGTTATTGATTCAGTTTTAGTCGTTGATATACCGGGCGAACTAAAACTCAAAGATTATGGAGTCTATAACCCTAATATAAATACTATTTCACTAATTTCTCCAACTACGAAAAAGGACAGAATTGAATCAATTGCAAAAAATAGTTCAGGATTCGTATATTATGTCACCTTGAGAGGAGTCACTGGAGCTTCGAATTTAGACGTAAATGAAATTAGCAGCAACATTGAAGAAATAAAGAAACATGCTAGCGTTCCTACACTTGCCGGATTTGGAATCAAATCTGCTGAAGATGCACAACTTTTATCACAGTGTTCAGATGGAGTCATAATTGGTTCATCAATTGTTCAAATGATTGAAGAAAGCTCTCAATCAAAAGAATTTGATAGAATAAGAACATATATTACTGATATTAAGAACGCAATATCATGAGTTTTTTTCAAAATATAATCACCTCCGTAATGAAGGGAACTCGTCGTTTAAACCGTTTTCGCTCAAAAGGCTTTGGAAAGCTTCATAATAATATTAATAAAGCTGTTGATTCAGTAATGTCTACTTCCGGTGAGGTATCCTCATTAGTCTTCGCAGAACACCTTTTAAATCTCATAGAAGATCTAGATGACAATGGATTAAAGAAGTTTTTAAAGGATCTCCTAAAAAATTATGATATTGATACAAAGGTTCTCTTGAAGGATGTAAAAAACTATTCTTCAAATAAAAATACAGAAAATTTTGAAAAAATAAGGATCTCATCTGAACCAGGCTGGATAGAACTATTTAGAAGATTGAACTCATCAACTAATGGAACATACAGATTAGTTAAACTAAGAGAAAGAATAAGATCTTTAAATGATGAGGATTTAAAGACTTTTGATTTACGCCTATTGAAACTTTTTAAATATTGGTTCAATCCATCATTTTTAGTTCTAGAAAAAATTGATTGGGAAACGCCTGCGAATATTCTTGAAAAAATAATTGAGTATGAGGCTGTTCATGAGATTAACTCTTGGGATGATCTGAGAGCAAGACTAGCTCCTATTGACAGGCAATGCTTCGCTTTTTTTCATCCTCTGATTCCAAATGATCCATTGATTTTTGTAGAAGTTGCACTAACAACAGGCATTCCAAAGTCCATTCAAAAAATAATTAATCTTGATAGACAAGAAATAGAAATTGAAGATGCTAATACAGCAATTTTCTACTCTATTTCAAATTGTCATAATGGCTTGCTGGGTATTTCATTTGGGAATTTCCTAATTAAACAAGTTGCAAGTAATCTTAAAAGAGAACTTCCAGATCTAAATCAATTTGTGACACTATCTCCTTTACCAGGATTTATGAAATGGATGGAAGAATATTCTCCTATATCGTTTGAGCGATGCACTGATAAAAATTGCAGTGAAGATGAACTCACTAAAAATGCAATCAAGTATTTAACTCATTCTGAAAGAGATGATGGAATGCCAAATGACCCAGTAAGTAGATTTCATATTGGAAATGGAGCAAGCCTAGAAAGAATTAATCTTAATGCAGATACTTCTGAAAAGGGGATGACACAGTCTTATGGAGTTATGGCTAATTATTTATATGATCTGGATGTGGTTGAAGAAAATCATGAAATATTTTTCAAAGATAAAGTTGTTCCAGTTTCAAGTGAAATCGAATCCTTAAAGAAAAAACATAAAGTTTAATGACTATTAAAAGAATTTTAGGGCTATTTTTTTTAATAGCGCTTATATCATTATTTGCAATTGTTTATTATCCAAAGACCACTGAGATAACTTCTATTGACGTAAACAAAGACCCTATTTATTCAAATCAAAATAGGAATGGTGATTTTAAAGAATTCAATGAATCAGACTTTGATTTTTTTGTATATAGGGCACATGTTCTATCCTCAAAAGATAATGCAGAAAAATTAAAGGAGAAGATTGTTAATAATGGATTCCCTGCCTTTGTAGAATCTTTTGGTGATAAAGGAAACTTGCACGCAATATACGTTGGACCTTTTTTGTCAGAAAATGATATTGTTACCAATATGGATTTAATTAAATCAATATCTGAATCTAATAATGGAGAAGTCTCGAGATGGAAGCTTTAGGACTAAACCTTGCAGATTGGTTTATTTTAATAGTTCTTATTGCCTCAGGAATTATTTCATTTGCTCGCGGATTTACAAAAGAATTTCTATCTTTATTTTTGTGGTTAGCGGCTTTTATAGCTGCAATAAGTTTGGAATATCTTGCAACACCTAAGATTAATGAATTTATAGGTAACGAAGAAATATCAAAAATAATTTCTTATATTGTTGTATTTTTAATTTTTATATTTATAGGCGGAATGATAATTAAATTTATTAGTAAGTTAATTAAATGGTCTGGGGCATCTGGGTTTGATAGATTTCTTGGTGTTGTGTTTGGTCTGATGAGAGGATCAATAGTTTTGTTTGTCATATTTTTATTACTTCCATCTGGTATAAAAACAACTGACTTAATAAACAACTCTAAAATTACACCAATAATTCAAAAATATGCACCAGAAATAGAAGCATATTTTAGAGAATTGATAGATAATAGAAATGTTGTGGAGGAGGCTCTGGAAATTATCGAACCTTTAAAACAAGAGGTAGTTCCAGAACCAATTAGCGAAGACACTAAAGATGGGGACTCTTAATGTGTGGAATAGTTGGGATTTCGGCTGAAACAAACGTAGCTGCTGAAATCTATGATTCTCTTTTAATGCTTCAGCATAGAGGTCAAGATGCTGCAGGGATATCTGTTTGCAATAATGATGATCAATTAAACTCTAGAAAATCAATGGGATATGTTCGAGATGTTT
The DNA here is from genome assembly GCA_902612915.1 of uncultured SAR86 cluster bacterium. GTDB lineage: Bacteria > Pseudomonadota > Gammaproteobacteria > Magnimaribacterales > D2472 > SAR86A. The sequence continues at coordinate 28,974 of CACMFH010000003.1, forward strand.
TTCAACAAAGACATATGGATAAGCTTGTCGGAAATTATGGAATAGGGCACGTAAGATATCCAACGGCTGGTGGTGCTGGTAAAGAATTTGCTCAACCTATGTATGTCAATTCACCTTATGGCATAAGCCTTGCGCACAATGGGAATTTGACTAATTCAAAGCAGTTAGGAACACAATTATTTCATGCAGAAATGAGACATCTCAGAACGGATAGTGACTCAGAGGTTTTATTAAATATATTTGCTCATGAACTTGGCAAGCAAAGAGAGATATATCCATCAGAAAAAAATATTTTTAAGGCAGTAAGTAAAACTCACATAAGGTGTGATGGAGCATATGCAGTTATTGCTCTTATAAATGGATATGGTTTGGTTGCTTTTCGAGACAATAACGGAATAAGACCTCTATCTATAGGAGTAAGAAAAGGAAAAGAAAGAGAGGAATACATTGTTTCTTCTGAAGATGCTCTTTTTACACCTCTTGGTTTTGAAAAGCTTAGAGATATAGATCCTGGTGAAGCAATATTTATTGATAAAAGTGGAAAATTATCTTCTCAACAATGTGCTGAAAATCCTCAGAAGCGACCATGTATATTTGAATATGTTTATTTTTCAAGACCAGATTCAAAGATTGATGAAATTTCAGTATATAAAGCAAGAATGAGAATGGGAACAAAGCTCGCTGGGCAAATCAAGAAAACCAGACCCGAACACGATATCGATGTTGTGATACCAATTCCAGATAGCTCAGTAACTGCTGCACATCAATTAGCCGTTGACTTAAATGTGCCCTATAGAGAAGGCTTTGTAAAAAATAGATATATTGGAAGAACTTTTATTATGCCTTATCAAGAAGAGAGGAAGAAATCGGTAAGAAGAAAGTTAAATATTCTTGATTTAGAATTTGAAGGAAAAAACGTTTTACTTGTTGATGACTCAATTGTAAGAGGAACAACCAGCAAAAAAATTATAGAAATGGCTAGAGAAGCTGGAGCAAAAAAAGTTTATTTTGCATCAGCTGCTCCTGCTATTAAGTATCAAAATTTATATGGAATTGATATGCCTGCAACAGCTGAGCTAATAGCATCAAATAAATCAAATGATGAAGTCGCCTCTGAAATTAATGCAGATTGGTTAATATATCAAACACTTGAAGATTTAATAGATTCTGTAAGGGAGGGTAATCCAGAAATAAGTGAATTTGAAACTTCAATTTTTACCGGTGAGTACTTCACTCCTCTAGTTGAAAATTATCTTGAAGAATTAGAAATTTCTAGAAAAGACGAACTTAAAATGCAAAGGGAAAAATCTAAAGCTAAGAGCTAACCAGGATTTACTATATTAATTGCAGGTATCTCAGCATTGTTTGCACTTTCAACATAAGTATCAATTTCATTAAAGTTTAAATACCTATAAATTTGATCTGACAATGGATTGATATCACTCATATACTGATGATACTGCTCAATAGTTGGAATTTTTCCAAGAACTGAACATATAGCAGATAGTTCCGCTGATGCTAAGAAAACATTAGCTCCATCGCCAAGTCTGTTCGGAAAATTCCTTGTTGAGGTTGAAACAACAGTTGAGTTTGCTAAAACTCTTGCCTGATTCCCCATGCACAATGAACATCCCGGTACCTCGGTCCTTGCACCAGATACTCCGAAGATATTGTATATACCTTCCTCGATAAGTTGTTTCTCGTCCATCTTTGTTGGTGGCACCACCCACAGTCTTGCCTTAAGATTTTTATATTTCTCAAGAAGCGTACCAGCTGCTCTAAAATGACCAATATTTGTCATGCATGATCCAATAAAAACTTCTTGGATTTTTGTATTTGCAACATCTGATAGAGGTTTTATATCATCTGGATCATTAGGACATGCAAGGAGAGGTTCTTTGATTTCGTTTAGATCAATTTCAATTATCTCAGCATATTCAGCGTCTTTATCTGCTTCTAGTAGTTGTGGATTAAGAATCCACTCTTCCATTGATTGAGCTCTTCTTTCAAGCGTCTTTGCATCTCCGTAGCCACTTGCAATCATCCATCTCAACATAACAATGTTTGATTGAAGATATTCTATAATCGGTTCTTTATTAAGCTTAACTGTACAACCTGATGCTGATCTTTCAGCAGAAGCATCAGAAAGTTCAAAAGCTTGTTCAACCTTCATGTTAGGCAGGCCTTCAATTTCAAGACACCTGCCAGAAAAGACATTCTTTTTTCCATCCTTATCTATCGTTAGTAATCCTCTTTGAAGAGCTGCATAAGGAATAGCATTAACTAAATCTCTAAGAGTTATTCCTGGTTGCATATCTCCTTTAAATCTTACCAACACTGACTCTGGCATATCTAACGGCATTACACCTAGCGTTGCAGCAAATGCAACTAAACCAGATCCTGCAGGAAAGCTTATCCCTATAGGAAATCTTGTATGACTATCACCACCAGTACCTACGGTATCTGGAAGAAGCATTCTGTTCATCCAAGAGTGAATGATTCCATCTCCAGGCCTTAGTGATACACCGCCACGATTCATAATAAAGTCTGGTAAGCTGTGTTGAGTTTCAATATCGACTGGCTTTGGATATGCTGCAGTATGGCAAAATGATTGCATGACAAGGTCTGCTGAAAAACCAAGGCATGCCAATTCTTTAAGTTCATCTCTCGTCATAGGACCAGTTGTATCTTGTGATCCAACAGTTGTCATTCTAGGCTCACAGTATGTTCCTGGTCTTACTCCATCAACTCCACAAGCTTTTCCAACCATCTTTTGTGCAAGAGTAAAACCTGCTTTACTCTTATCTTTAGCATCTGGTCGTCTGAAGACTGTTGATGTATCTAAACCTAAAGCTTCTCTACTTTTATCTGTAAGCTGTCTACCAATAATTAATGGAATTCTTCCATTCGCTCTGACCTCATCCAAAAGTACATCAGTCTTAAGCTCAAATTCAGAAATTACTTCTTTGGTATTAGCATCTAAAACTCTTCCATTAAGTGGCTCTAAAATAATCTCCTGACCCATTAACATTTTTGAAACATCCATCTCAATTGGAAATGCACCTGAATCTTCGAGAGTATTGAAAAATATTGGAGCAATTTTCCCACCAAAACAATAACCACCTTCTTTTTTATTGGGTATACAAGGTATTTCATCTCCCATATGCCATAAAACAGAATTTGTTGCAGATTTTCTAGAAGATCCTGTACCAACCACATCTCCAACAAAGACTAAAGGATTCCCTTTCTCTTTCAATTTTTCAATTGTGCCAAGCGGATCATCAAGACCTGTTCTTGGCATTTTAAACATAGCCAATGCATGAAGAGGTATGTCTGGTCTAGACCAAGCGTCTGGTGCAGGAGACAAATCATCAGTATTTATCTCTCCAGTAACTTTATAAACTGTAAGTTTTATTTGCTCTTCTATATCTGTTTTTTCAGTGAACCAAGTTGCATTGGCCCATTCTTCAACAACTTTCTTTGCATGTTCATTTGTTTTTGATAGTTCAAATATTTCATTAAATGCGTCAAAAATTAATAAAGTTCTGCTTAGAACATGTGCAGCTGCTTCAGCTAATTCATTATCTTTTAGACACTCAATAAGCGGTTGAATATTATATCCACCAAGCATGGTTCCAAGAATTTTCACAGCATCTATTTTGGTAATATATGGGCTAGAAGCTTTGCCAGTAGTTATATCAGCTAAAAATGCAGCTTTAACATATGCAGCTTGATCAACACCAGCCGGAACTCTCTCTTTTAATAGGTCTAATAAGAAATCTGATTCTTGATGATCTTTTTTTAGTAATTCTATAAGCTCAGAGGTTTGATCAGCATCAAGAGGTAAGGGCGGTATGTTTTGTTCTGCCCTCTCTGCAACGTGTTTTTTATAATTTTCTAACATCGTCTGGTCTCCGATGGGCATATTTTACTCTTATAGCTAAAGATAGCCACTAATTAGATGAAATATAAGGTAATTTTATTTAAAAATCGGTTATTATTTTGCAATATGCCAAAATTACATAAAAAACGATCTTCAACACCTTGCTTAGGTATATGCTCTACAACTTTTGGCGACGAAGTTTGTAAAGGATGCAAGCGTTTTGCTCATGAGATTGTTAGTTGGACAAAATACTCAGAAGAAGAAAGAGAAATCGTAAACAATCGTTTAGAAGAATTTAAAATTAAAATTTTAAAACACAGATTTAAGATTACAGATAAAGAATTATTTTCAAATAATCTTGATCAGATGGGAATTAATTTTAATCATTCTTTAGATCCTTTGACCTGGATCTTTGATTTATTTCGCGCAACTGGATCGCAGGCAATTGAACTTGAAAGATTTGGGATAGAAAGTTTGGAATACTATGATCCAAAAACGATAAGAGATATTATTAACAAAGAACTTCTTGATTTATCAGAAGCACACCACGAGAGATATTTTAAAAAAGCTAACTAAAATCTTTTAGCATTATCTTTAATTCTAATGAATGTTGTTCCTCTTCTCCGATTTGTGCTCTAGCATATTCTTCTAAATATACAGATTTATTTTCAACACAATTTAAAAGTTTTTTGTATAGACTTAATGCAAAAAGTTCATGTTCCAAACTTTCTTCCAAAATATCTTTAATAGTATGTCTATTTGTTTCTTCAATCTTTGCAATCTTTTGACTAGGATGTCCATCTAGACCAGCAATTTTTTCTCCAGCAAGTTGAGCATGCAGGAGAGATTCCTCAGCTTGTTCTTTAAGAAATGTAACAATTGGTAATCTATAGGGTCCACTTACCATCATCGAAGAGTGAGTGTACCTAACAACACCCGCAAGTTCATATTCCATTATTTCATTTAAAATGTCACAAACTTCTTTAGTATTTATCTCGTTATTTTCCATTACAATTTTTCTCCTAGTATTTGTTAAATTACGCAAAGTATAATACTATTATACATATTGTAAAGTACTGATATAAGGTATTTTTTTAATGATAATCACTATGATTATCATTCTCATTTAGATAGTAGTTTATATTTATAGAATAATATAAATGCTATTACTGCATAACCAATTTTAGATAGTGAGTAAATCACTGGTAATTTTATTATCTTTGCAATCCAAGCATAACCTTTAGTTCTCTCCCAAACATAGACAAAGGCATCAACTCCAGATATTTCTGTTCCATTTTCAAATCTAACATGGAGTTTTTTAAGATACTTATCTCCCATCTCACTGCAATTAACGAAGTTTAAATCTGATCTTTTTTTGTAATGTTTTATTTCAAAATTGCATATAGAGCATTTTTCATTAAATAATATCTTCGACTCATTCATTTTTGATTTTAAAAAAATATATAATTTAGAATAATTATACAGTTTAATTTTTTATCGAGGACTTTTATGAAATTACTATTACCTATAATTTTTTTAATGCCAGTATTTTTATTTGCGACAGAAGAAACTGATGATAGAAAAGTGAGTGATCTATCAATTAATGAGTTAAAAGAAATTGTTCGTTTGATTGTGGAAGAGAGCATCGAACAATGTACCGTGACAGGGACAATGGAAGGAAGAGCAAAAGTTAATTTGAAAGTTGAGGGAGAGGTCGTTGCAAAAATGACCTGCGACTTTGAAAAAGAGTAAAAATGGAAAATAAAAAAAATTTCTTCAAATTTTTTGAACATGGCTGGAATAAGATTTTTGGAAAAGAGGAAGATTCAACATCGTTGAGATCTAAAAGTTTGTTTAGAGCAGTAAAAGGTATTCAGAATGTTGGCACACCACATGACTGGGAAGATTATGAAAAATATAAAAAAGAATTAGATAAAAATGAAACAGATTAATATTTTTGACGAAGTGATTGAAGAATGTTGTTCAAATCCTATTACTGGTTATTTTAGAGACGGGTTTTGTCACACTGACGAGCTTGATAGAGGTCTCCATGTTGTCTGCGCTCAAGTAACTTCAGAATTTTTAGAATTCTCAAAGAGCAGAGGCAATGATTTATCTACTCCACGACCTGAGTTTGAATTCCCTGGCCTCAAAGAAGGAGATTCTTGGTGTTTATGTGCTGAAAGGTGGAAAGAAGCTTATGAATGTGGTTTTGCGCCTAAAATTTTTTTAAAAAGAACCAATAAAAAAGCTTTAAAAGTTATAGATTTAGATATCCTTAAGGATTTTGCAATAGATTTAGAATAGTTTTAAAAAACATAAATTATTTGAATATATTAAAAAATATAGAAACGATAATGCTTAAAATAATACATGTAATTATCGGGAACGCAAAGGTGTATTTATCCGTTGAGTAAAATATGTCACCAGGAAGGCGACCAAGCGGAATCTTTGATAATAACGGGAAAAAAACTCCTATTAAGAATATTATTGATCCTGTAATAATTAGAATTTTTTGCATTATTGTTGATTATAAACTAGTTTAGGTTTTACTAATGAATAAGACATTATCACTTACTGGGAAAATGCTTAATCACAAGAATCAAAATCAAAACAACTTACTCCATGTTCTTTTTCAAAAGCCCATTTTCGTAAATCATTATTTTTTTCTAATAATTGGTTAATTTGGTTTAAGTGTTCATTTAAAATCCTTTGTTGAAACCTCAGCTCAGCTCTCTTTTGTTTAGATTTATGAAAGCGTATTGCATGTTTTAATCTTAGAGCACTAAACTCTAACCTGCTCTCTAACTCCCTCAACATAAAATAAATGTCCCATACATGAAAGCTTATTTTGGTGAACTCTGATGAATCTTTATACCATTTAGGCCACATACCGCCTCTTAAAGTTCGATACTTATTTAATTTTTTTATCATTTAATTTACCTTTGGTAAGTCATACCAATTAGTTGTATATTTAGGTGAAGTCATGTTTTGTTTCATAGGGGACCATTTTTTTGTATTTTGTGACGCATAATAAATTTGAGTTTCATAGGAATTCATTTGATCAAGATATTTCATTAGTTTTGTATTTTGTTTAGGGTCATTGGGATCTTTAAACAGAGAATGTTGTTTAACTTGCTCGTTAGTAAATTTATTTAAGATTATTCCTGCTTTTGCATAATCATATCCAGGTCTGAAGATAGGCAATAATCCCTTTTTTGCTGCTGTAAGAATATCTCTAGTATCGTTTGTAGGGGTAATTAGTCCAATTGTTCTCAGATCCGAGTGTTGAGGTTTATTTTTATTAAAAGGGCTAGTTCTTACAAAGACAGAAACTTGAGAACATTTTTGCTTTTCACTTCTTAACTTTTCTGCTGCTCTAACAGCAAAATTACTAACTATAGGTTTTAACGTTTCTAAATTAGAAACTCTTTCACCAAAGCTCCTACTCACAACAATTTGTTTTTTTGACGAAATGTCATCCTCAATATTAAGACATCTTTCGCCTCTTAATTCTCGAACAGTCCTTTCTAAAACTACACTAAATTTCTTTCTAATGTTTTGAGGATTAACGTTTGCAAGATCTAATGCTGTATTGATACCAGCATTATTTAAGTGATCATTTAATCTTCTTCCAACTCCCCATACTTTACCTACTGGAGTATGCTGCAAGGCAATTTTGATTTGTTTCTCATTTGATAGATCAATTACTGAGGTCGGTATATTTTTTCTTTTAATTTCATTTATAGCAATCTTACTTAAAGTTTTGTTTGGAGCTATTCCTATTCGAACTGGAATTCCTGTCCATTGCCTCACTAAAGATCTTATATGACAACCAAAATCATACAAATTATAGTTTTGCTTCAAAGTATCTAAATCCAGAAAGGCCTCATCGATACTGTATATTTCAACTCTTGGAACAAATCCCTCAAGTATATTCATTACTCTGGCCGATATATCTCCATAAAATGTAAAATTTGATGAAAACACTTTTCCATTTTGCTTCAGAAAAGATTCTCTAACCTTAAACCATGGAACACCCATTGCGATTCCCATCTTTTTTGCTTCTGTACTTCTTGCTATAACACAACCATCATTATTAGAAAGTACAACAATAGGAACGTTTTTTAGGTCTGGACGAAAAATTCTTTCACAAGAGGCATAAAAACTTTCACAGTCAACAAGAGCAAAAGCCATTAGAATTTATTAATTGCTGCGGTTACAGTTCCTACTATTTCTAATTCTTGTCCACTATTAATGAAGATAGGAGGGTACTCAGGATTTTCAGGCATTAAACACATTCTTGGTTTGAGCTTTAATCTTTTACATACAAATTCGCCATCTATAGTTGCTACCACAATACTGTTGTGAGAAGGCTTTATACTTCTATCGACGATCAAGACTGCTTGATCGGTAATGCCAGAACCAACCATGGATTGTCCCTGCGCTCTAACCAGAAAAGTTGCAGCACCATTTTTTATTAGGTGTTTATTTAAGTCTATTGGACTTTCAATATAGTCGCTTGCCGGACTGGGGAATCCGGCATGGACTGATTCAAGAAAATAGGGCACAAATATTGCCGGCAGATTTTCTTCAGAAATTTTTCCGATATAGTCAACTTTCATGGGTTAATACTGTATATATATACAGTATATTTAAATCTAATTATTTGTAAAGTAGTTAATCAAGCAATAGAAAATTTTTCTAAATTATATGATTCATCGTCAAGACGAAGATACCAACCAAAGTCATCCCAATCGCCAAGAACAATACGTTTTGAGGATGCATATTCATGAATATTAGGTCTGTGAGTGTGACCATGAATAAATATGTCAGGAGAGTAATCGTCAATAATTTTTTTGACCGATGACTCGTTAACATCAGTGATTTCTATGGATTTATCTTGGGTTGCATCATTGCTATCACTTCTTAGTTTTGATGCAATTTCACTTCTTTCTTCAATTGACTTACTCAAAAAATTATCTTGCCAGGCTTTATCTCTAACCTGATTTCTAAAATTAATGTAATCAACGTCATCAGTACACAAGAAGTCTCCATGACTTAAGAGAACTTTTTTATTATGCATAGTAATTTCAAATGGATCGGGAAGAAGTTTAATACCAGTATCAGTCAAAAATTTCTCACTTATTAAAAAATCTCTATTACCATGCATAAGAAAGGTATCTGGTCCATTAGTTGTAAACTTTAAAAGTTCAGATTTTATGTTGTTTATAAAACTTGTTTCATAATCATCACCAATCCAAACTTCAAATAAGTCTCCAAGAATAAAAAGTTGTGAGCAAGATTCTTTATAATCTTTAAGAAAGTTTATAAAAGCAGAAGATAGTTTATTATTACTTTCGCTTAAATGTATGTCCGATATAAAAAAGGATGTCATTCAGAGATAGTAACTGACTCAATAGTTATCACTTCTTCAGGAACGTCTTGATAGGCTCCAGATGATCCAGTTGTAACTTCTGCTATTTGATCAACAACATCCATACCTTCGGTAACCATACCAAATACAGCATATCCCCATCCTTGAGATGTTTCACCAGTATGATTTAGAAATGCGTTGTCCTTGTGATTAATAAAGAACTGACTTGTAGCTGAGTGTGGATCCATCGTTCTAGCCATTGCAATAGTACCTCTGTCATTTGGCAATCCATTATTGGCTTCATTTTGTATAGGACCGGTTCCACTAGGCTTATTATTCATGTCAGCAGTTAATCCACCGCCTTGAATCATGAAACCATTTATAACTCTATGAAATATTGTTCCTTCATAATATCCACTTGAGGCAATAGTTTTAAAATTTTCAACTGTTATAGGTGCTTTCTCGTCATTAAGTTCAAGTTGAATGTCTCCAACAGATGTTTTTATTGTTACTTGTGTCATTTTATTCTCCATAAGATTATTAGCTTCATCATTTTCAATAACATCCACACATGAGGTTAATGCGACTAAAAGAGGTATAAAGATTTTAAAGTTTCTAGTTTTCAATGATTCGCCTTAGATATTAATATTGATTTTATCATCAAAATTCATAGTTCATCATGTAGTTTTTAAAACAGTCTTTAACTTTAGCTTCGTTTAAACCAAATTCTTCTATTGAATATGAATGCTTTTCTTTTTTTAACTTACTCTGATTTATTAGATAGTTTTTAATTTTATTTTCGGTTTCAATATCCATATCAAATTCAAAGTTTTGATATATATCTTTCAAAATGTTTAAAGGATCATCTATAAAATTGCTATAACTAATATCGATGATTTGATCTGAGGAAAGGTTTTCTTTAGCTTGGATGCCTTTTTGAAGACTGTGTTGCCAAAAGTCTAAAATAACTTCACCAATTTGCTCTGGATTTACATTCTTTGAGAACGCAGATCTTATATTTTTAGCAAGGCTGCAAAAAGATGCTACCGATTCCATAGGATCTCTATGTATATTTATAAATTTTGCATTTGGATAAGTGGTTAATATTTCTGGAATATGACCTATATGACTTGGATCTTTAAGTAACCATCTTTTTGGTCTTCCATTAATTTCTAGGACTTGAAAAAATCGTTTATGCCATTTAAAAACAGAATCAAAGCTACAGTCTTTTAGATACTCTACGTATTCAGGAACATTTGCCATACACATATAGACAAAACTTCTTACATTTATGGTTGCAAGGAGTTCACATTCTTCTGGTGAATTTGCTCTTATATGATGCATGTTTCTTAATTTAGGAATAATTGTTCTTGCAAACTTTAATTCAGCATTGATCTTCCATTCCCGTCTTTTAATATCAAATTTATTTTTAACTAATGGCATCAAGGACATTATTTCCCAATATCTAGGAGACCTATGACTATTATCAAGACCAAGTAAATTAAAAAGAAAAGTAGTACCTGACCTTGGAAGACCAGTAACAAAAACAGGATCAGCTGGAGAGGGGAGATCTCTGTCTTTTACAAAGTCATATAATTTACTTCTCATTTTTAGCCTATCTTTAAGCTGATTTTTAAATGCTATGGAACCAAAAAGATTAAATTCGTTATTTTTATTGGCTGAATTTATCAGAATTTCAAGTGGCTCAGTATAGTCATCCTCTCCAAGTTTTCCCTCGAGTCCACTTAGCATGCTTTTGACGCTTATTTTATTAATCACTTTTAAAATTATTTATAATAGATATAAGATAACTCTATATAAGCAAATCTACAATTTATCCATGAATATTCTTTTTTTATGTGTTGGAAATTCTGCAAGAAGTCAAATCGCTGAAGGTCTTGCTGTTGATATGTTCGGACAAAATCATACCATTAAGAGTGCTGGGTCTGATCCTGTTGGTGAAGTACATCCTTTTGCTGTAAAAACGCTCAAAGATATTGGAATTGATATTAGTAGCAATAAGTCAAAATCCATAAATGACTTAGATAAAGATTTTTTGGATAATCTAGATTTTGCAATAACACTATGTGCTGAAGAGATTTGCCCAGTTTTACCAACGGATGCTATTTCTTTACACTGGATAAATGAAGATCCCGCTATGAATAATTTAAACGATGTCCAATTAAATATGGCTTTTCAAAAAACTAGAGAAAATATTTATAATTTGATGAAAAAATTTATGATTGAGAATAATTTGTGAAGTTAAATGGCTCCTCAGGTTGGGATCGAACCAACGACCAATTGATTAACAGTCAACTGCTCTACCGCTGAGCTACTGAGGAACGCTAATAGCAGAGCATTATAAGTAATTTTTTATATATAAGTAAATGACAAAAACATTAAAGGTTGTATCTGATTTTGAGCCAGCTGGATCTCAACCTGAAGCTATCAATAATTTAGTATCTGGGCTTGAGGATGGATTGCTGCATCAGACTCTATTAGGTGTTACAGGATCTGGAAAAACTTACACTATGGCAAAAGTCATTGAGGAAACTCAAAGACCAGCAATCATCATGGCTCATAATAAAACTCTAGCTGCTCAGCTATATGGTGAATTTAGAGATTTTTTTCCAAATAATTCTGTTGAGTACTTTGTTTCATATTATGACTATTATCAGCCAGAGGCTTATGTCCCAACATCTGATACATATATCGCAAAAGATGCTTCGATAAATGAGCATATTGAGCAAATGAGACTTTCTGCAACCAAAGCTCTTATAGAAAGAAAAGATACTGTTGTAGTTGCAACTGTTTCGTCAATTTATGGTTTAGGCGCACCCGAATCTTATTTAAAAATGGTTGTCCATCTTGATAGAGGAGATATGATTTCTCAACGTGATCTTGTTTTAAGATTATCTGCACTTCAATATACAAGAAACGATTTAGATTTTAGGAGAGCAACCTTCAGAGTTAGAGGAGATACGGTTGATGTTTATCCTGCTGACTCAGACAAGGAGGCGTTGAGAATTGAATTTTTTGGTGATGAAATTGAAAAACTATCTTGGTTTGACCCTCTTACGGGAGTTATTATTAGCGATATTCCAAGAGTCACAATTTTTCCTAAAACTCATTACGTCACACCAAAAGATACAGTTACAAATTGTATTCCGGATATAAAAGATGAATTGAAAACACGACTTAACTTTCTAAGAGACAACAATAAGCTTGTTGAGGCTCAAAGATTAGAAGAGAGGACAAATTATGACATCGAAATGATGCGTGAGCTTGGTTATTGTCAAGGTATTGAAAATTATTCAAGATATTTAAGTGGCAGAAAACCTGGAGAGTCGCCACCGTGTTTATTTGATTATATTCCAAAGGATGCAATTGTTTTTATTGATGAATCTCATGTTTCTGTTCCGCAAATAGGAGCAATGTATAAAGGCGATAGATCAAGAAAAGAAACACTAGTTGAATATGGTTTTAGACTTCCATCAGCTTTGGATAATAGGCCTCTAAAATTTGAGGAATGGGAAATGTTGGCACCACAAAGAATTTATGTATCTGCCACTCCAAGTAAATATGAAAATGAAAAGCAAGATAATTTAGTCGAGTTGCTAGTAAGACCAACTGGCCTCACAGATCCTGAAGTAGAAATAAGACCTGCCTCGACACAAATTGATGATGTTATAGGCGAATGTAACGAAAGAGTTGCAATGAAAGAAAGAGTATTAGTGACGACTCTTACAAAAAGAATGGCAGAAGATTTAACAGATTATTTAAATGAAAATAATATTTCTGCGAGATACATGCACTCTGATATAGACACAGTAGAGCGTGTTGAAATTATTAGAGATCTTAGATTGGGTAAATTTGATGTTCTTGTTGGCATTAATTTATTAAGAGAGGGCTTAGATATTCCTGAGGTAAGTCTCGTTGCAGTTTTAGATGCTGATAAAGAGGGATTTTTGAGATCTGATACTACTTTAATTCAAACAATAGGAAGAGCAGCAAGAAATTTGAGGGGGAAGGCTATTTTGTATGCAGACAAAGTAACCGGATCAATGCAAAGGGCAATTGATGAAACAGATAGAAGAAGGTCCATTCAAGAGGAGTTTAATGACAAAAACAACATCACGCCAAAATCTATTTCAACAAAAGTTAAAGATATTATGGAAGGTGCAAGAATAATTAAGGGAAATACCAAAAAGAAAAAAGAAGACATTGATAAAATTGTTACCTTTAAGATTAAAGATGACACTGTAGATAACATCACAGAGACTTTGCAAAAATTAGAAGATGAGATGTTTGCTTTGGCAAAAAAAATGGAATTTGAAAAAGCTGCAGTATGTAGAGATAAAATAACTTCGCTTAAAAGAAAGCTAATTGATCTTTAGGATTTACACATGCATGAGCACTCATTAATTGATAATAGCTCTTAACTCTATCAACATAATCTATTGCCTGTTGAGCCCTCGAGTAGGATCCGTTATCCATCATATTAAGATCTTCTCCAGTAGTTACTTTGAGTTTTTCTTTTATATCCTCCCAAGTAACGTTTTCAATATTAGAATCTATTTGACTGGCTATTTTAATGATATTTGTTGGCCCAAGATTATAACTTGCTAATACGATAGATAATTTGTCAGCTTCGGAGGGACCGATTTTATTTTTATCTTGAAGCATTGAAAAATATTTTGCTCCACCTTTAATATTTTGTTCAGGATTTAGTCTTTTTTCAACGCCAACTAAGGCTGCAGTCTCTAATGTAACCATCATCATACCTCTAACACCCATATTAGATTTTGCTTTTGGATCCCATTGAGATTCTTGAAATGAGATTGCTGCTAAAAGATTCTTTTCAATGTTTGTTTCTCTAGATGCTGATGCAAACATTTCGTCGTATTGAGGATATCTATTTTCGAGCAAGTCTTTAAATTTATTTTTTTCAAAGTTGTTTAATGAAGACTCTTCATAAGAATTTATTAGAATTTCTTCACAACTCATTTCTTTGTTAAAGAAAGAACAACCTACCAAAAAGACCGTAATGGCTGAAAATAAAAAAAATCTAAAGATATTCCCCATTTTTAATTATTTAATTCATAAAGACTTTATAATTAATATGTTATATACAATATTTCAGACTTAAAGAAGTGTCAAAGACTAAAAACTTTATATTTAAGGGTAAGCAAAGTTTTTCAAGTTCTAAGCTTGATCAGATCAAGCACCAATTCTCAAATTCAAACAAAATCAATGCAAAAATATCATCTAATGAGATTTATTTGGTTCAATCTAAATCTGAAAAAATTAATCATGAGGGTCTTCAAGACATTCTTGCTGCAAAAGAGAATGCCGCAGAGTTTACTTTTTATGTAGGACCAAGATTAGGAACAATTTCACCATGGTCATCTAAAACAGAGGACATTATCAGAAACGTTGGTTTTGATAATATCGAAAGAGTTGAGAGACTATATGGATTTAATCTTGAGTGTGATTCTGAGATTAACGCACTAGATCTTTCGATGTTTTACGATCGAATGACTCAATCGATTTATAACAATAAGGATGATTTTAAGAATCTTTTTAAATCAGATAAACCCAGATCCTTAAATCACATCAACATTTTAGAAGAAGGTAAATCAGAGCTTGAAAAAGCAAACAAGTCATTTGGGTTTGCTATGAGCGATCAAGAAATAGATTACTTATATAATTTTTACAATAACGAAAAAAGAAATCCCACCGATGCAGAATTGATGATGTTTGCTCAAGCTAATTCTGAGCATTGTAGACACAAAATATTTAACGCTAAATGGAATGTTGACGGTTCTCAAAAAAATAATACGTTATTTGATCTAATTAAAGAGACAAGCAAATCATCTCCAGATGGAATAATTTCAGCTTATAAAGATAACGCGGCAATTATTGAGGGGTCAAAAGTTGAGAGATTGAATTTAAATGAATCTAATGAATATGAATTTAAAGAGGATAATTTAAATTCAACTATTAAAGTCGAAACCCATAACCATCCAACAGCAATTTCACCATATCCAGGAGCTTCAACAGGATCTGGAGGAGAAATTCGAGATGAGGGAGCTACAGGAAGGGGCGCAAAACCTAAAATTGGATTGGTTGGCTTTAATGTTTCTAATTTAAGAATTCCAAACCTTTTGAGAAGCTGGGAAAAAAATGAGCTTAAACCAACAAGAATTGCATCCCCGCTAGATATTATGACTGAAGCACCGATCGGTGCAGCTGCTTTTAATAACGAATTTGGGAGACCATCAACCCTTGGATATTTTAGATGTTTTGAAACCGACTTTGAAAATAACAAAGCCTTTGGATATCACAAACCAATAATGCTTGCTGGAGGTATAGGTGAAGTAAGGGATGTAAATAACTTTAAATTACAAATTAAGGAAGATTATTTAGTTGTTGTTTTAGGAGGACCTTCAATGCTTATTGGTCTTGGTGGAGGTGCTGCATCATCAGTCTCATCAGGAGATAGCGACGAAGATTTAGATTTTGCTTCCGTTCAAAGAGACAATGCTGAAATGGAAAGAAGATGTCAGGAGGTCATTAATAAATGTTCATCACAAGAAAATAGCTTTATTGAATTTATTCACGATGTTGGTGCTGGTGGACTATCCAATGCAATTCCTGAATTAGCTAAAGATTCTAATCTGGGTGTGTATGTTGAATTATCAAAAATTCCAAATGCAGATAAGTCCATGTCACCTATGGAAATTTGGTCTAATGAATCCCAAGAAAGGTATGTACTAGCAATTCATAAAGATAATAAACATGCTTTTGAAAAGATATGTCAAAGAGAGAGATGTGAATATGCAATTGTTGGACATACAACAAAAGAAATGTCTGTAAAACTTTATGATGAGCAAAACAAAAACTATCCAGTTGATGTGCCATTATCGATGCTATTCGGTGATCTTCCAATTACAGAAATGAAAGTTAAAGAAGAATTTGTTGAAACATTTAATGAAGATAATTCAGAAGATATTGATCTGAGTGATTCAATTACTAAAGTTCTTCAACATCCGACTGTTTCATCAAAATCTTTCCTAATAACAATTGGTGATAGAACAGTAAGTGGAATGGTTGCAAGAGATCAGTTTGTGGGGCCATATCAAGTTCCTGTTTCTGACTATTCACTAAGCTTAAGATCATATACATCAAATAATGGAGAGGTTCTGAGTATTGGAGAAAAGCCAACCATTGCTCTTATAAATCCTGCTGCATCTATGAGAATGGCTCTTGGCGAAGCTTTAACCAATATGTCAGGGGTTATTATTAAAGGATTAAATAATGTTCAAGTGTCCGCAAATTGGATGGCAGCATCTGGAGAAAATTCAGATGACTTTGCTTTGAGGTCTGGAGTTGAGGCCTTATCAAAAATTGCGGTTGATTTAAAAGTTTCTATACCTGTCGGAAAAGATTCTTTATCTATGAGAACTAAGTGGTCAGAAAATAATTCAGATTATGAGGTATCAAGTCCCTTGTCTGGAGTTATTACAGCAATGGCACCAGTAGATGATGTTACAGAGTCAGTTACTCCAGAATTAAATACTTCTGATGATACATGCATTCTTATGATTAAGTTAAATAATAAAAATAGATTGGCTGGATCAATATTCTCAGAAATTACAGAAACAAAATATCAACAAACCCCAGACATAGATAATATTGAGGTATTCGAAAAACTGTTTTCAGGCATTCAAAATCTTTTGAAAAATAAAAAAATACTAGCAATGCATGATATTTCTGATGGAGGTCTTATAACAACATTGTTAGAAATGTGCTTTACCAAAAAAGTTGGCATGAGGTTGGATTTAGATGACTCATCAGGTGTTAATGAATTCCTTTTCTCTGAAGAAATTGGCTTTGCAATTCAAATTAAGAAAAATAATCTTGATGAAATTACAAATACTCTAACGAATGAAAATATTTATGTAAAAAATATAGCTGAAATAATAGATGGTGAGCAATTTTCAATTTTTAAAAATGATTCAGAGTTATTTAGTAAATCAGTTATTGAATTAGAAAAAAATTGGCGAGAAACCTCTCATGCTATTCAATCCATAAGAGATAATGAAGAAATTGCAAACTCTGAGCTGAGTTTGCTTGATGATAGAAATTTTCAAGGACTTAAAAGCAATATCTCGTTTGATGAAAATGAGCTTAAGCATATTAATATCAAAATAACAAAGCCTAAAGTAGCAATTTTAAGAGAACAGGGCGTAAATGGACAAAATGAAATGGCAGCTGCTTTTACCCTAGCAGGCTTCAATGCTTTTGATGTTCATATGCAAGACCTTCTTGATGGAAATACAAATTTAAAGGACTTTCAGGGTATGGCAGTATGTGGTGGTTTCTCATACGGTGATGTTCTGGGTGCCGGAGGAGGCTGGTCAAAAACTATTTTGAACAACAATCTTGTTAAAGATCAATTTCAAGAATTTTTTAGTGATGAAAAAGTTTTCACATTAGGCGTATGTAACGGATGCCAGATGCTCTCAAATTTAAAAGATATTATTCCAGGAGCTGAATTTTGGCCAAGTTTTGAAAGAAATTTATCAGATCAATTTGAAGCCCGTTTGGCTCAAGTAAAAATTTCAAAAACAGAGTCGGTTCTTTTAGATGGGATGGAGGATTGGATGATACCAGTTGCATCAGCTCATGGAGAAGGAAGAGCTCAATTTAATAATAATGATCTTCAGGAATTAGAAAAATCCAATCAAATAGCCATGCGTTTTGTTGATTCATCAGAAAACTCATCTGAAATATATCCTATTAATCCAAACGGCTCACCTAATGGCATAACAGGTATTACAGCTTCTAATGGAAGAGTTACCATTATGATGCCCCATCCCGAAAGAGTTTTTAGAAAAGTTCAACTAAGTTGGCACAGAAAAGACTGGAATGAGTACTCTCCTTGGATGCAAATTTTTATAAATGCAAAAAAATTTAGCGATAAAAATTAATTACCAAAGTTTTATATCTTCTTCTCTAAAAATAAAATCGCCTTTTTTGAGATCCTCAATATAGTACTCAAGTGTTTTTTTAACAGTAGGAAAGGCAATTTCGTCCCATAAAATTTCATCGATATCAAATAGCCTCACATCCGAACTTTCAAAAGTTGGACCATAGTTATCATCTAAAAGATCAGCTAAAAAAAACATATGCACTTGATTAATATGAGGCAGACTAAACATTGAATATGCCATTTTAATTTTTGCCTTTGAACCAGTTTCTTCAAAAGTTTCTCTAATAGCACCTTCTTGGAGAGTTTCAGCATTCTCCATAAAACCAGCAGGTAAAGTCCATAAACCTTTACGAGGATTGATGTCTCTTTTTGCCATTAGTATTTTGTTATCTCTTATACATAACGCGCCAACAACATTGTTTGGATTCGTGTAGAAGATTGAATCACAGTCTTGGCAGCAATATCTTTTAATATTGTCATGTTCTGGAATCATAAATTTCAGGTTTGAGCTGCCGCAATTAGAACAATATTTCAATTTCCTTCCTTATTTAAAGATTATAGATACTTTAGACGTTAAAATTATCCATATGATTAACAGCATAAAGCAAAAACTTGAACAAATAAATCTCATTGATACTACTGATCATAAAAAAGCTGGTGTGATGATTATTCTTTTACAAAATGATAATGATAGTGGCACCAAAATTTTATTTACTAAACGGTCTTCAAGTCTATCAACTCACTCTGGTGAGGTAAGTTTTCCTGGAGGTAAGTGGGAGGAAGGCGATAAAGACCTTTATGAAACTGCTTTAAGAGAAAGTAATGAGGAAATAAATTTAGATACAAAGAATTTAAAAAAATTAGGTGCACTTAATTATTTGATATCGCGACATAAGATCGAAGTTCATCCATATGTAGGACATCTTGTAAAGAATCAAGATTTTAAGGGAAATTATGAGATAGATGAGATATTTACAGTACCTTTAGAATTTCTAATGGAACCTGAAAACATAACCTATAACGAATTCAAAAAAAATGATTTAAAACTATATATTCCTAGTTGGGTTTATAATGGTAATAAAATTTGGGGCCTCACAGCCATGATAGCAGCCGATTTTTTGAATATTTGTTTTGATGCTGCCATAAAAACTGACTTTGATTTAATAAGAAAATACGATGAAAATTAATCTGGGTGACAAAAAAATTAAAACTGAGGGAGATGACTTTTGGATTGCTCCAAACGCAACTGTTATTGGAGACATAATCTTAAAAAAAGATGCAAGTATATGGTTCAATGCAGTTTTAAGAGGTGATAATGAACCAATTGAAATTGGTGAGGGCTCTAACGTTCAGGATGGCGCAATTTTACATACAGACCCTGGATTTAAGTGTACTATCGGCAAGATGGTAACTGTTGGACACATGGCTATGCTTCATGGATGCACTATTGGTGACGGAAGTTTGATAGGAATTGGTTCTGTAGTTTTAAACGGAGCTAAAATAGGAAAAAATTGCATTATCGGGTCCAAGGCACTAGTTACAGAAGGTATGGAAGTGCCTGATGGTTCAATGGTTTTAGGCATTCCAGGAAAAATTAAAAAGGTTCTTAGCGAAGAAGAACAAAGCGTTGTTTCTATTGGTGCTTCTCATTACGTAGAAAATTACAAAAAATATAAGCAAATAATGAATTCAGATGAAAACAAGTGATATTAGAAAAGCCTTTTTAGATTTTTTTAATTCAAAGAATCATGAAGTTGTTGCTTCAAGCTCTCTAGTTCCATCAAATGATGAAACTCTATTATTTACAAATGCAGGAATGGTGCAGTTTAAGGATGTTTTCTTAGGTACTGAGACTAAAAATTTTAAACGAGCTGCAACTTCACAAAGATGTATTAGAGCTGGAGGCAAGCATAATGATTTAGAAAATGTTGGTTATACCTTAAGACACCATACATTTTTTGAAATGTTGGGTAATTTTAGTTTTGGAGACTATTTCAAAGAAGATGCTATTAAATTTGCGTGGGAATTTTTAACAGAAGAACTTAAGCTAGATAAAGAAAAATTATGGATCACTGTTTATAAAGACGATGATGAGGCTGAAGAAATTTGGAAAAATATTATTGGAATTGATCCGCGCAGAATAGCTAGATTAGGTGATGATGATAATTTTTGGTCTATGGGTGATACAGGACCATGCGGACCATGCTCTGAAATATTTTTTGATCATGGAGAACACATTGATGGAACACCTCCAGGGGCCGAAGGTGATGAAGGTGATAGATTTATTGAAATATGGAATCTTGTCTTTATGCAATTTAATAGAGATGAAAGTGGAAAGATGGAACCACTTCCCAAACCATCTGTTGATACTGGAATGGGATTAGAGAGAATCGCAGCTGTCCTTCAAGGTGTAAATTCAAATTATGAAACAGATGTATTTAGAGACTTAATCAATGCTTCAGAAAAAATACTTGGCAGCCAAGGAAGTACATCTCACAAAGTTATTGCTGATCATATTCGATCAAGTGTTTTTTTAATATCTGACGGAGTAATTCCTGAAAAAGAAGGAAGAGGCTATGTCTTGAGAAGAATAATGAGGAGAGGCATTAGACATGGATATAAAATTGGTGCCAAAAAACCATTTATGCATCTACTTGTAAAAGATTTAATAAAACTCATGAATTCTGCTTACCCAGAATTAAAGAAAAAACAAAAAGATATTATTGAATTAATAAAGAATGAAGAGATTAAATTCTTTGAAACGCTTGAAACAGGAATAGAAATACTTGAAGAAACTATTTCCAACATGAAAAATAAAACTCTTTCTGGCGATGTAGTTTTTAAGTTACATGACACTTATGGTTTTCCATTTGATTTGACTGCAGATATTGCAAGAGAAAAACAGCTTGATATTGACGAAGAAAGATTCAATGAGTGCATGAATCAACAAAAACAAACCTCGAAAGCATCAAGCAGTTTTGTATCTTCGCTCCCAGCAGCATCTGGAATTGAAGAGACTAAATTTTTAGGTTACGAAAATTTAGAGTCTGATTCAAAAGTTTTGGTTATTTGGAAAGATCAGGAAAGAATAGATGCAGCTAAGAACAATGAAGAAATATTTTTTGCATGCAATCAAACACCTTTTTATGCTGAAGCAGGTGGACAAATTGGAGATAAAGGAAAATTTGCATCTCAATCGTCAACTGGTAGTATTTTAGATTGTAAGAAACAAGGTAAAGTATATATTCATAAGGCAATTGTTGACAAAGGAAGCATTAAATCTGGTGACGTTATTAAAATGAGTGTTGAAAAAGAAAAAAGGTCTGCAATTGCTATACATCATTCATCAACTCATTTAGTTCATGCAGCATTAAGAGCAGTTTTGGGTGATCATGTCCAACAAAAGGGGTCCTTGGTTGACGAAAATAAACTTAGATTTGATTTTTCTCACACTAAACCACTTACGAAAGAAGAAATTACTAAGATTGAGGATATTGTAAATAAAGAGGCTCTAAAAAATCTCGAAGTAAAAACTGAATTAATGAAATTAGATGATGCTCTTAAGTCTGGAGCTATGGCATTGTTTGGAGAAAAATATGATGATGATGTAAGAGTTCTTACTATGGGAGAAAACTCATATTCGGTAGAACTATGTGGTGGAACTCATGTCAATCGAACAGGAGATATAGGATTTTTTGTAATTACAAACCAATCAAGTGTTGCTTCAGGAATTAGAAGAATTGAAGCATTGGCAGGGTCAAAGTCTATTGAGCATGTTAAAAAATTAAGGGACGTTAATTTATCTTTACAAAATTCTCTTAACGTATCAGCTGATGAACTTCAAGAAAAGGTAAATTCTTTGATTGAAGAAAATAAGAAATTAAAGAAATCTTCAAAGAGCAAAAGTGCCAAGAAATCAGTAATTTCATCAGAAATGCATGAATTTGGCGATTGGAAGTTAATTGTTGAGCAAGTAGATGTTGAGGATACAAAAGATTTAAGATCTCTTGTTGATGAACAGAAAAATACAAATGAAAAATTATGCGTAGTTATTTTTACAGAGTCATCAAATAAAATTGCTTTAGTCTGTGGAGTTACAAAAAATCTAACTGAATCTTTATCAGCAAAAGAAGTTGTATCTGAGTTATCTAATCAAATTAATGGTAAAGGTGGAGGTAGATCTGATTTTGCCCAAGGTGCTGGCGAAACAGATAATATTAAAGATTTCGTGACTTCTATTCCAAATTCAGTAAAATCCCTCGCAAAATAGAAAATACTATGTCTGAAATTGTTGTTCAAAAATTTGGAGGTACATCTGTTGGAACAGTCGACAGGATAGATTCTGTAGCTGAAATAATTAAAAATGCCTCTAAATCAAACAAAATAGTTGTTGTAGTCTCGGCAATGGGTGGTGAGACAAATAGACTTGTTGATTTAGCTAAAGCGTTTGGAGATGATCCTGACAAAAGAGAATTTGATGCCTTGGTATCTACAGGTGAAACAGTAAGTTCCGCTCTATTAACTATGGCACTTCATTCTAAAGGAGTAAAAGCAAAATCATTTTCGGCATCTCAAATTTCTATGAGAACCACTAGTTCATACTCTAAAGCAAAAATTCTTGATGTAGATGCTAAGAAAATTTTAGATGTTGTTGAAAACGATACGATTCCAATTATTACAGGTTTTCAAGGAGTGACAGAGGGTGGCGATGTGACAACTCTTGGCAGAGGAGGGTCTGATACAACAGCAGTAGCTATTGCAGCTCAAATTGCAGCAACTAGATGTGACATATTTACAGATGTTGATGGAATTTTTACCACAGACCCTGGTGTAGTTCCTAATGCAAAAAAATTAGATTCAATTACAATGGAAGAGATGCTTGAGCTTGCAGGTCAGGGTGCAAAAGTCGTGCAAACTAGAGCAGTAGAATTTGCTAATAAATACAAGGTTCCAGTAAGAGTTTTATCAAGTTTTAATGATGGAAATGGAACTTTAATTTCATTAAAGGATGAAAGTATGGAAAATGCATTAGTATCTGGAATAGCATTTCAAAAAGATCAGGTAAAGTTTACCCTTCATAGTGTTGGAGATACTCCTGGTACAGCTTTCAAGATACTTGGACCAATAAGTGATGCAGAAATAGAAGTCGATGTTATTGTTCAAAATGTAAGTATTGACGATAAAACAGATTTTACTTTTACCGTATCAAATGAAGACAAAGAATCAGTTGAAAAGATACTCACAGACCTCAAAACTGAAGTTGACTACAAAGAGGTAATAATCAATTCAGACATTGCAAAAGTTTCTCTTGTAGGAGCTGGAATGAGATCCCAAGCTGGTGTTGCAAGTAAAGCTTTCAAAGCTCTTTCAGAGAACGATGTAAACATTCAAATTATATGTACATCTGAAATTAAGATTACAATGGTTATTGATGAAGCATTGGTTGATAAAGCAGTTAATGTCCTTCATGAAGAGTTTGAACTTGAAAAATAAATGTACGACATAATTTTAAAAAATTGCAACATTGTTAATGAAAATCAGATCAAAGAATCAGATATTGCTATCAAAAATCAAAGAATAGATTTAATTTCAACTTCCATAGATTCCGAAGCTAGAGAAGTAATAGATTTAAATGGTAGATATGTAATACCTGGATTGATTGACGATCAGGTCCATTTTAGAGAACCTGGACTAACTCACAAAGGTGACATAGCAACAGAATCAAAGGCTGGTCTTGCTGGAGGTGTAACTAGTTTCTTTGAAATGCCAAATGTAAATCCAACCACTACTACAAATGAAAACTTAACAAAGAAGTTTGAATTGGCTAGTACTAGAGCTCTTTCTAATTACAGTTTTCATCTTGGAGCAAGTAATACAAATATTGAAGAAATTAAAAAGGTTGATATTAATCAGGCATCAGCACTTAAAGTTTTTATGGGAGCCTCTTTTGGAGAAATGCTTGTAGATGATATTGATGCACTTGATGACATTTTTAACTACTCACCATTGATAGTTGTAACGCACTGTGAAGATCAAAAAACTGTAAAGAAAAATGAAGAGATATATCTAAATAAATATGGAGAAGATTTGTGTGCTGAACATCATCATTTAATAAGAGATGTTGATAGTTGTTATTTATCAAGCTCATTAGCAGTCGATTTAGCTAAAAAATATGATGCTGATCTCCACGTATTCCATTTAACAACCGAGAAAGAAATGGAATTATTTACACCAGGTAAAGTTGATGGCAAAAAAATTACTGCAGAGGTATGCGTTCACCACATGTACTTTAATGAATCTAGATATGCAGATCTTGGTAATCAGATTAAATGTAATCCATCAATAAAATTTGAGTCTGACAGGCTTGCGCTTATAGACGCATTGCTTCAGGACAAGATTGATATTATTGCGACCGACCATGCTCCTCATACATGGGAGGAAAAAAATCAAACCTATTCAAAGGCACCTGCTGGACTTCCGCTTGTTCAACACGGTATGCAAATACTAATGGATTTTTATCATCAAGATATTTTATCGCTTGAAACAATAGTTCAGAAAACAAGTCATAATGTTGCTAACAGATTTCAAGTTAAAGATAGAGGATATATTAGAGAAGGATATTATGCTGACCTTGCAGTTTTAGATTTAAATACTCCATATACAGTATCTCAAGATAACATTTTGTATAAATGTGGATGGTCTCCTTTCGATGGACATACATTCAAATCTTCGATATTTATGACTATTGTTAATGGTAATATTGCTTTCAAAGATGGCAAAGTTGAAGAAAACTTACCAAATGGTATGCAAATAGAATTCGATAGATAATTTAGTTATCTTTATATTTTCAAAGAGTTATAATCCCTCTTCTTAAATACAAATAGGAGAGTTGGCTGAGTGGTCGAAAGCGCCTCCCTGCTAAGGAGGTAACTGGGCAACTGGTTCGAGGGTTCGAATCCCTCACTCTCCGCCAGATATGTGGTTTAATAAGTTATGAGTAGTGAAGCAATTAAAAAATTCTTAGATGGTTTTTCAGTTGAAGTAACACCAAAGGCTGCATCTAAAATAGAAAATTTTGAAGATTATATTCCTTCAGGAACCCTTGTATATATTGCACATATCGAAGGGACTCCGATTGAAGAGATGGTTGAAACAGCTAAGAAAATTAATGATCAAGGCTTTTGTGCAATGCCTCATTTTCCTGCAAGAATTATCAAGGATAAGAATGTGCTTGAAGACTGGATTTCTAGATATAAAAATGAAGCTAATGTTTCAAATGCGCTCTTAATTGCTGGCGGCGCAAATAAACCATACGGACAATATGATTCTTCAATTCAACTAATAGAATCTGAACTATTTGATAAAGCAGATTTTAATAATCTTCATATCGCTGGACATCCTGAAGGTAGTATGGATATTGATCCCGATGGATCAACAACCAATGTTGATCAAGCGCTGTCTTGGAAAAACGAATTTAGTAAGCGAACTGATGCAAATATGGCAATCACTACACAGTTTAGTTTCGATGCAAGTTCTGTAATTAGCTGGGCAAATAACATAAAAGAAGCCGGCATTGACATCCCTGTACATATTGGCATAGCTGGCCCTGCAAAATTACAGACACTACTTAGATATTCGATTGAATGTGGTGTTGGAGCTTCTATTAAAATAATTCAGAAACGTGCAAAGGATTTAACTAAATTGCTTTTGCCATATAAGCCAACGAATATCATCACAGAATTAGCAACTTATAAAGCTAATAATCCTTCATTTAATATTGAAAAAGTTCATTTCTTCCCGCTAGGTGGAATCAAACAAGTGTCAGATTTCGTTAAAGAAGCCTGTTAATTATGTAAATAAAATTTACCTAATTTTTGCGTTTTTGTTACATTCTTCTATTAACATATAAAATTATTTAAATAATAAGGGAGATATTATGGAAGATATTATTGTGCAAAGTGCAATGGCTGAAATAGCTATGTGGGATGCTTTTCATACTGGCAGAGGTGCAAACGCCACAGGGTTACTTGCTTTAATCCTTGGTTTTTGGGTTGCAGCCAGATTTAGCAGTGTTTCACTAGAAAAAAATGTAAATTTATTTGGAAAAATAATTATTACTGCTTTTGCAGTAAGTATATTTATGATGTCAGTAATTGTATTTACAAATATTGGCAATCTTTTTGAAGGTCAAGCTGCGGCTCTTGCTGCACTTGATGCTGCAAATGGTGACGTTGATCTTAGTCCTGCTGCTCAAGCTTATTTAGCAAGTCAAGACGAAGGAAGTGGTTTTGGTAGAGCTATGGCTTTGATGATGAGTATTTCAGCATTAGCAATAGCAGTATTACCACTGTGGATTAATACAAACGATTAGTTAGAATAATTAATCTTAAAACGCCTATCTTTGTATAGGCGTTTTTTTTAGAACAGCTCAGTTAGCATGCAACGGGCGGATCCACCACCGTATTTTTCAATAGTAGGAATATCTGAGTGAATAATATCTTTATAACTTTTAAGCAGTTGTTCTTTTTGATCTTGATTTAATGCATTGAAAGCTGTCGATGAAATTATTAAGAACAGTTCGTTATTATTATTTTTTGCCTCTATAGCATTTCCACAGAAATTTTGAATTTGTTCCGGGGTCAATTCTATTACCTTGTGATAAGCATTAACTTTTTCTTTAACATAATCTCTGTGTTCTAGTTTTATAACATCAAGACATATGCCAATGATATCCGTTCCAACATACATCAATACATCCGTGTGATAAATTGGTGAGCCGGTATGACTTTCAGTTTCAAAGAGAACTAACTCATAATCATTATTTCTACACCAAATTATTAACTGGACTGCATTAGTTCTGGGTGAAATTCCAGCATAGACTATCCTGTTTACTCTATCAAAAACCATACTGCTCGTTGATTCTAAAAATACCTCTTTGTCCTCTAGATAAGACATATCATCTGTAAGTTCATACATATTCGTGAGATGCTCAATCATAGATGGCTTTTTTTCTTTTCTCCTGTTGGGTGCCATCATGCTAAAAATCTGCATAGTTTTATCATCGAAAGTGATAAACCAATTTGGAAATATATGATCAGGACAATCCTTTGAACCTTTTAAACTTGTAACTTTAATACCTTTATCTTCAATTGCATTTTTAAGACCATGGAACTCTAGTAATGCCTTTTCAGCAATAATTTCTGGTGTTTCGTCTGTTACCTGCTCTTGATAATGATTAGTAAATGCCGTTTGCTCATTTGAGTAGAAAGATTCAGGCTCAATCATAAATAAATGTGAAGTTGATTGTTTAGACATATACTCCCTTGCTGATAAAATCTATGCGGTTAAAATACACTCATGTCATCTAGTTTACAAGACGAATATATTAAAACAGAATCCTTATACGGCGCTCAAAACTATTCGCCTTTATCTGTTGTATTAGAAAAAGGAGAGGGTGCATATCTTTGGGATGTTGATGGAAATAAATACTTAGATATGGTTTCGGCATACTCTGCAGTGAGTCATGGCCACTCGCATCCAGAATTATTGAAGACTCTTCATGAACAGTCTTCAAAGCTTGCAGTAACATCGAGAGCTTTTTATACAGAACCTTTTTCAACATTTTTAGAGAAACTATCAAAAGTGTCTGGTTTTGAATCTATTTTAACAATGAATACAGGTGCCGAAGCTGTTGAAACAGCCATTAAAGCTGCAAGAAGATGGGGTTACTTTTCAAAAGGAATTCCTGAGGACAAGGCAGAGATTATTGTAGCTAATGGCAACTTCCATGGAAGAACAACTACTATAGTTAGCTTTTCTTCGGATGCTTCATATAAAGATGGTTTTGGTCCATTCACTCCAGGATTTAACAGCGCTGAATACTGTGGTTCCTGTGACTGTCAATCAATTGATAGCTGCCTATCGATAGAGTCATTTGAAAAGAAAATCAATAAAAATACATGTGCCATTTTAGTTGAGCCAATACAAGGAGAAGCTGGAATAAGAGTACCCACTGATGGATGGTTAAAACAACTTCGTGCTTTATGCACCTCTAGAAATATCCTTTTAATTTTAGATGAAATTCAATCAGGGCTTGGAAGAACTGGAAAGCTTTTTGCCTATGAGCATGAAAATATTAAACCTGATGGATTGATTCTTGGAAAAGCTCTTGGAGGAGCAATACTCCCTATTTCTGCCTTCCTGAGTTCAAAAGAGATTATGAATCATTTTAATCCAGGATCGCATGGCTCTACTTTTGGAGGAAATCCATTGGCTTCAAAGATTGCCATAAAAGCGATTGATCTTTTGTTTGAAGAAAAGCTTATAGAGAATAGTAAAAAAATGGGTGAATACTTCTTAACAAGCTTAAGACAAATAGATTCAAAAATAATTAAAGAAGTTCGTGGAAAGGGTCTTTGGATAGGAATGGAACTAAATAAATCAGATGTGAATGCAAAGGATTTATGTTTGATGCTTTTAAATGAAGGTCTGTTATGTAAAGAAACTCATAAAACAGTTATAAGATTTGCTCCACCTTTAATGATTTCAAAAGAAGATTTAGATTGGGCGATTAATAAAATAACTAAAGTATTAAGAGCTATTTAGGTGCGAATATATTCTAATTTTGAAGAGTTAGTCTTTGGAGAAATTGATAAGATTCCATACGGCAAGACAAAGTCATATAAAGAAATTGCAGAAGCAATTGGAAAACCAAAATCATTTAGAGCTGTTGCAAATGCCTGTGGCAAAAATCCTATTCCGATAATTAGGCCATGTCACAGAGTAATATGTTCTGATGGTAGCATTGGCGGTTATAGCGCAAGCGGAGGCACTAGACTTAAATCAATATTGCTAAAAATAGAATCTTATAGCGAATAATTTATTTACTATCAAAGAAATTATTAACTTCAAAATAAATTAAATCATAGTGGTTAGATTTAAATCTATTATTTCTACTAAAATCTAATATTTCTTTCAATGCAGAAAAAATTGCTGCTTTCGAAACATCATCGTATGGACCCTCATTAAATCCATTAGTAAGCAGATTTACATATGTAGATTGAAGGTTCTTTTTAAAGGTATCAGGCTCTTCACCAGAAATAAAAATAGCAGAGTTTAGATCTTCTAAAACCTCATCAGGCATATATTCATTTCCATATAAAGAACTATTGACTAATCTTTTCATAACGGCAGGATGAAGTATATTTCTGAGAATGTTGCTTTGGCTTGCTAAAACAATCTCGTGAAAGTCAGGATCATTATTGTCTCCAAAATTTGCATAATAACTGTCTGAATCTCTTTCAAAAATGAGATTCGCAAGAATTTTAGGATCATAATTCATGGCTCCATTTGAAAAAACTTCGTTTTTAAGTAACTCAAAAGCTTGTTTTTGTTTTTCGTATGGAACTGGCTCTAAAGAAACAAAATCGTCTTGATTTGAAGCTATTTTATTTATATAAACTCCACCAATTTGTTGAGCAACAGTTTCAAGAAATCTACCTTTAGTTCTAAATAATCTATAAAAAGAATTTGTATAGTTGTTAAAACCTTCCTCATCAGAGAATATTTCAGGTAATTCATTAATCTTTTGATCAACTATTTTTACAATATCTTCTGCATAACCAATAGGATCATTGCTCATATCATATCTCTTAGTTCTAGGATCAATATTATTGCCTGGGTAAGACATCGCATCGTCATCTGTGCCGAATGTTAATTCTCTTTTAACAGATTGTTGAAGTAACGCAGTTCTCTCTTCTTCCGTTAGGTTAGGAGTGTATCCAAATTTAACTGCCCATTTATCATAAACACCAGGCTCAGTTGAAAAATAAATTCCTTGTTCAACTCCTTCAGGAGCAATATTGATTGGATCATAATCCATAACAGAACTCATTAGGACATTGCCAGTAATATTTTTATCATGTATTTCATCAGGGCTGTATAGATAACTACCTCTAAAATTATGTCTCAATCCCAGAACATGTCCTACTTCATGTAGAGTTAGATTAGTGATGTATTGCATCAAGGGATCATTGTCTTCTGTGTAACCATATAGTTTTCTGTAGTTATAACCCAACTTAATAGCAAGAAGTTTATTAACAACATCTGCAGAAATAATTTCCCCAGTTAAAGGATTGCTTACACTTGGTCCAATCCCAAGTAAATTTCCATCTGGTTCAGAAGACCACCTTACAACGTTATAGTCATAATCAGCAGCGTCCCATTCTGCGTCTTCTGGTTGAATCTTTGCAACAACCGCATTAATAAAACCAGCTTCTTCAAAAGCAATATTCCAATTTTCAATACCAGCAACTACAGCAGGAATTATTTCTTTTGGTGTAGTATTTTCAACCCAGAAAACAATTGGTTCTTCAGGTTCTGACATTTCAGCATCAGGATTTTTCTTTATCAATCTCCACTTATTTATCAATGCAAAGTTTGGAAAATTATCGTAAGAAGTTAAATCAGTAGATTTATTAACGAAATAACCAATTCTGTGATCATTTACTCTAGGTTCAAATCTATCATCAGGCATTTTTACAAAAATATGTCGACCAGTAACAGATAGATAACGTGGATCAGTTACGGCAGAAACAGAATAAGCATTTGGATTTGGCATCACATTTTCAAAAGCAAAGGTCACTTCAAACGCTGTATTTGTCTTATTGTTATAAATATTCTTTACAAATGTTTTAGCCTCATCAGGTCTACCATAGTCTACTGAAATATATTCTCTGTATTCGCTTGGAACATAACTAATTGAGTCCATTTTTTCAGAAAGTATTATGCTATTGAGATTAATTAAAACAGAATCTTCTGTTCGAGCAGTGGGTTTAAAAACTTCTACAAAAGCTTCAGTAATATTCGTAATTGATGATCTAGCAATATTATTTGTTTCATCTCCTTTAATGTAAGAAGTATTAATTTGGTATAAACCTATTTTATCTTTTTTAAATGATCTAAATTCATATACTTTTCCATCAGATGGCAAACCTCCTGTAAGAGTACTGCCTTGTGGTGCATTCATAACATATGAGAAATAAATGAATTTTTCATTTAAATCTTTCTTATCGAGCTTTAAATAAAATACAGAATCATCATCATTTGAGTATATGTTTAGAAATCCGTCAATCTTCTTAAGTTCTTCTTCTTCAATAAACTCTTCTATAGTTTTCATGAATTCTTTTTCACATTTTTTGCTGTCATTCATGCTTTCTGCTTGCATCATGCATTCTTCAAGATTTTCAGGTTTAGCATCTTCGTCAGCAGATTTATCTTTTGATTCTTCAGTTTGATTATTATCATCCTCTGAATCCTTAGTGATCGTCGCATTTAGATCAAAATTAACTAATAAGATAGATAAAAAGAAAAGTAAATAGATTGATAATTTTTTTTGAATCATATGGTATACCTTTAAATAGCATGTAATTCTATTACAAAGTTGAACATACTGGTAGTATATGACTATGAATAATTCTTACGCTTTAATTACAGGTGCATCATCGGGAATTGGTGCAGAAATTGCAAAAAAACTAGCTAAAAAAGGTTACAACCTTGTTTTGACTGCCAGAAGAACTGAATTATTGGAGAATTTAGCTAACGAAATTAAGCAAAAACATAATATCAACGTAGATTTAATTTCCAAAGATCTTAGTAAATACGAAGCACCGAAAGAAATTTTTGATTTTTGTGAAAAAAATAACTACTCAGTAGATTTTTTAGTCAATAATGCTGGATACGGAATTAAGACTTCTTTTCATGAAACAAGCCTTGATGATGAAGAAGACTTCATCAGAGTGCTTGGCACTTCAGTAATTATGATGACAAAATTATTCTTACCAAAGATGATTGAAAAAGGTAATGGCAAAATTATGATTGTCTCTTCTGTTGCATCTTTTGCAGCTCCCTCAGCAATTCAACCTCTATATGGACCAATAAAGACATTTATGAATAGGTTTAGCGACAGTATAAATATTAATTATAAACATAAAGGGGTTACCTCAACTGCAGTTTGCCCAGGATTCACTACAACTGGTTTCCATACAGCAAGTGGAGTCCAAGAGCAGATGGATAGAGTACCAAAATTTTTGGTATTTACAGCTGAGAGAGTTGCTGACGAAGCCATTGAAGCAACTTTATCAGGAAAGAGATTATGTGTACCAACAAAGACCTATAAGTTCTTGGTTTTTATGTTAAGAAACATGCCTCAATGGATTCTTTCTTTATTAGGAAAGATTCTTGCTCCAGGAAGATACAACCAATAAAGAGCTAATCTAATACAGAATCTGAAACAAACGGATTAGAACTTCTTTCAGCTTTAAAAGTTGAAACTGGCCCATGACCCGGAATAAAATCAACATTATCACCTAAAGGCCATAATTTATTTTTTACCGAATCAATCAATTGTTGATAATTCCCACCTGGTAAGTCAGTTCTGCCTATAGATCCATTAAATAGAACATCCCCAACTAAAGCTAAATTACCTTTTTTGTTAAAAAAAATTATGTGACCAGGAGTATGTCCTGGACAAAAATATACATCAAGTTTTTCATTACCAACTGTCACAACATCACCTTCATCTAACCACTTATCTGGATTACAATTTTTTGATTGTAATCCAAACATTTCACCTTGTTTTTGAAGCCCATCTAATAAAAATTTATCATCAATATGAGGTCCATGAATTTCTACATTTAAAATTTCTGATATTTCAGTTGCTCCACCAGCATGATCAATATGACCATGTGTTAACAAGATTTTCTCTGGTGATAACTCTTTTTCTTTAGCAATATTTAGTAATATTTCTATGTCACCTCCAGGATCAACAATTGCGCATTTTTTTGTTTCATCACAAAAAATTATTGAAGCATTCTGTTCAAAAAGAGTTACAGGTTGAATTAAAGCTTTGAGCATAATGATTTACAATATATTAAAAAATATAATTGTAAATATATTATGACTGAACAAACTAACGAATCATATTTGAGTTTAAGGATCCCTACTAATGAAAAGGATGAAAAATTTATCTCAGGTATAAACTCCTCTTATGAAGCGGCAAAGTTAAGAAGCGCCTCAAGAGATGCTAAAGCATCTGAATATCATTCACCAGTAAAATTTTCATGGAAAGATTTTTGGAAAACGATGATATATGAAAATCTTCCTCCTGTTATTTTTTCGCCAATAGCTGCATTATTCCTAGAAAAATCATTGAGCAGAGCTTGGCACGTAAGTCAGAATAGAATGTTAATAGCTGTTTCTCCAAAACATCACTCTATTGGCGAAATTATTCAAATGTGGTGCATTGTCTACCCAGGATCATGGCTTATGAATATTGGGCTTTATCTTGCTCTGTTTAGCGAGAGTTCTTTAATATTAAATATTGATCCATTTCATATGATCCTTGCTTACTTATTGTTGTTTATGCGCAGACTGATTATCTCAACAAAATATGGATATTTTAGGCCTGAAGACAATGAAAGGCTTTGCTTGCCAGCTCCTGACTGGGATAGAAATAAAACCAATAGACGGCTAGTAGGGCAAGGCTGGCTTCAACCATGGCTTTTCCCTGGACTAATTGAAGATGAGTTAACAGTAGCAATGGATGAAAATGACATTTGTTTACAAGGAATTCCTATAGAAATTGATGAAGATACTGAAAAAAAATTCTTAGAAGAAGACTCAAGTGAACTTTTTCCAGCAAAAACTAGTGTTTCATCAAAAAATGAAGTTGCCTCTGGTTTTATTCTTTTCAATATAATTAAATCTGTTTACAGCAGTCCTACTATGAATAACTTTAGGACTATTCTACTCATAACTGTTCTATCTCTGTCTGTTACTCCATTTTTGGTTAAGTTTTTATATGGCACTCCATTATTTGGAATAACACTTAACGAAAAAATTATATCTGCTGCTACTTTTATTGGATTACTAAACGGTTTTCAACTAATTATGTTTGGACTTGTATGCTCTGTTGACTATGAAAGAAGATATAGGTGTTCAAAAAAATTGGGTGACTTGGTCGCATTTCCAGGCTTAAGTTTTAAAAATATGTTTAGATCAACTTCTGAGTCAGAAAACATTTATGTAGATTTACAGAAAAGATTAAATGTATTTAGTTGGATGAATATGAGAAAAGTACTTCGATCTTTTGGTGAAGCTTTTTATTTGCGCATTCAAAGTTATACCTCAATATTAATATTTTATTCCTTATTTTGTGTTGCCATCTTAAATTTGATAGTTTGGACAGAATTAAGACATCACATATCTACTATGTATTTAATATGCGTTGTAATATTTTTTGTTTCATCAATCAGCTTGTACGCAATTTATAAAGCGATCAAACTTCAATCACTTAGTGCAGAACACAGGGATTTCATAAGAAATGAAATATTCATTATTGAAGAGGAGATATGGGAATTAAAACTTCAAAATGGTGATAAAGAGAGAATTACAGATCTCATGAGCGCAAAGGCACTTTTAGAGCAAGTTGATGAATCCATAAACTATAAAGAGTTAATATATAAACCAACAACAATATTGGGATATGCTGCAAATAATGGTGTCATTGGGTCAGTTTTAGGTCTTGTATTAACAGGGTGTTTGTTTGCAGTTCAAGGATTTGTATCAACTGGAATTGAGTATGATCCAAATGGTTGGTTTAATTTTTAGAAAAATACTATAAAATAGGCATTTTTAATATTATTGGAATAAAAAATGAGCAAAAAAGTATCAAAAGATGAAGCTTTAAAAGCTGTAAAAACCATTACTGATGAAATTTCTAAAAGTTCTCTTGAGCAAGAGGCGCTTGAAGCAGTAAAAACATTAATTCTTTGGGCTGGTGACGATCCTGAAAGAGAGGGCCTTGTTGATACACCCAAAAGAGTTGTTAAAGCGTATAAAGAATTTTTCTCTGGTTACGAGGAAGATCCTGAAGAAATTTTGAGTAGAACTTTTGAAGAAGTTGAAGGCTATGACGATGCAGTAATTGTTAGAAACATAAGAGTTGAGTCACATTGCGAACATCATATGGTACCAATTGTTGGAGTTGCTCACATCGGATATATTCCTAGAAAAAGGGTTGTTGGAATTAGTAAGTTAGCTAGATTAGTAGATCTATTTGGAAAAAGACTTCAGACCCAGGAAACTATGACTGCACAGATTGCAGATACTATTGATAAAGTTCTTCAGCCTAAAGGTGTTGCAGTAGTAATAGATGCTAACCACCAATGCATGAGCACAAGAGGTGTTCATAAAACTGAGTCGAGCACAATTACTTCTAGGATGTTAGGCACTTTTAGATCAGATAATAAAGCTAGAGAAGAATTTATAAGTCTTATTAATTCACCTAAAAAGTACTAAATGATAAGATCTCTGGATTCTTCCAGTATCAAGCCAAAAGTTTCTATTATTCTCGCTTCTGGTTCAGAAAGTAGAAAGCTGATGCTTGAAGAAGCTGGTATTGTTTTTGATGTTATAATCTCACCAACTGACGAAGATCTTCTTAAGAATAAAATAACATCTCTTCCATATAGCGAGCAGGTTGTTCATCTTGCTAAAGCAAAAGCAGAGCCGGTAAGCAAGCAGAATCCTGACTCTATTGTAATTGGTGGAGATCAAATGTGTGCTCTAGACAATACTCTTCTTCACAAACCTGGATCAAAAGATAAAGCCATAGAAAGTTTAAAACTTTTAGCCAATCAAAAACATTTTCAACACAGCGGAGTATGTATATATAAAAATAATGAATGCTTATGGGAGTATTCAGAAACAGTTGAATTAAAGATGCATGATTTAACTGAAAAAGAAATTATTAATTATGTTGATATTGAGAATCCAATTAATGCTGCAGGAGCATACAAATTTGAGTCATTAGGATGTAATCTTTTTTCTTATGTAAATGGTTCATCACATACCGTACGAGGAATGCCATTATTGCCTTTGTTAAATGCATTAAGAGATTTAAAGATAATTGATTTAGAATAAATTATGAGCAGCGAACAACCGTTTCAATTGTTTAATACTTTAAGTGGGAACAAAGAAAGATTGGAGGCAATTGATCCTAAACATTTAAAAATCTATGCATGTGGACCAACCGTATATAACTATGCACATATTGGTAATGCTAGAATGGCTGTTGTCTTTGATACTTTAGTTAGAACTCTTAGAGTAATTTATCCAAAGGTCACATACGTGTCCAACATTACTGATATCGACGATAAAATCATAGAAGCTGCTAAGGAGCAAAATGTTGAGATAACATCCATCACTGAAAAATACACAAAGATTTATAATGATGATATGTTAAAACTCAATGTTTTAGCTCCAGATATTCAACCAAAAGCTACTGAATACATACCAGAAATGATTGAACTCATAGTTGAGTTAATTGAAAAGGATTTTGCTTATGAAAAAGAAGGGCATGTGCTTTTTCACGTACCAACATATCAAAACTATGGAAAGCTTTCTAAAAGAAATAGGGATGAGCAAATTGCTGGAAGTCGGGTAGAGGTTGCACCTTTTAAGAAAGATCCTGCTGACTTCGTATTATGGAAACCTAGTACTGATGATCAGCCTGGTTGGGAATCGCCTTGGGGAATTGGAAGGCCTGGTTGGCACACTGAGTGCTCAGCAATGTCTAAAAAAACTTTGGGACTTCCATTTGATATCCACGGAGGGGGACGAGATCTGATCTTTCCTCATCATGAAAATGAAATTGCTCAAAGTTGTTGTACATCGGCCAGTATTGATGAGCCTGATTCTTATGCAAAGTATTGGATGCATAATGGTTTTGTAACAATTAATGGTGAAAAAATGGCTAAATCTTTGGGAAATATAATTTTAGTAAAGGATTTAGCTGAAAATTATCACGGTGAAGTAATAAGACTTGCTTTATTATCCTCACATTATAGACAAGGACTGGATTGGAATGAAAAAGTTATTCACCAAGCAAATAAATTAATTAATAAGTTATATGAAATTAAAGATGACTTAGATGACGTAACTATTCCTGATAAAAATGAAAATAATTTAGATGCTATATCAATTCTAATGGATGATCTGAATACTCCTGGATTGATTACAGAGTTAAACAATATTGTAAAAGAATACAATTCCTCTAATAGTGAAAAAGAGAATATAAAAAGCAGACTTAGTTTAATTAGTTCAGTCTTAGGAATTTTAGAAGATGAAACTTTTAATGAGATTTCTGAAGAATTCAAAAATAAAATTAATGATATGGTCTTAAAAAGATCGGAAGCAAAAAATAATAAAGATTTTGAGACAGCTGATGCCATCAGAGATAAATTACTTGAGCTGGGAGTTGAAATAAATGATTCTAGTAATGGGACTGAGTGGAAACTCAAATCATGACAAATCAAACCAAATTTAACTTACCTGAAGTTTATTCTACTTTGGAAGAAACGCTTGATAGTGCAGAAAAGATCTTAACAGCTGCAGTTGATGATGCCAAAACATTATTCCATACTCCTGTTGTTTCCTCACTTTATGATAATCAAATAACATCAAGAGTCATGGTACTTAGAGAATTTTGTCTTCAAGATCGTAAAATGAGGTTTCATACCGATCATCGCGCTGCAAAAATAGATCATTTCAATGAAATATCAACTGCTTCGGTTATAGGTTATGACCCCGAGTTAAAAATACAAATTAAATTACAGGGAAATATATCTGCTCACTATAATGATGAAATAACTAAATCAGCCTGGGATCAATCCACATCAAGATCAAAAAAATGTTATTCAGTCAAGGGAGGATCCTCAAAAGAAATTACAAATCCTGAAGATTACGATATTAAAGATTTTGAAGTTGAGGAGGGCTATAAAAATTTTTCAGTTTTAGTATTTAATTTTTATTCACTTGAATTTTTATATCTAAAAAGTTCTGGACATAGAAGAGCTGTTCATAAATGGGATGATGGTTATAGTTCTTCTTGGCTTGTGCCATAAAATATATCAAAAATTTATATTTTCTCTATCACAATTAGTACTAGTAATAATGTATTATTTAAAATCATTTATTTATTAATCATAGGAGAGAGAAATGAAAAAAATACTTGTATCAATATTATTTGTTTCAGTCATCACTTTATCTGTTAATGCTGCTGATTATGAAATGAGATCAGAATTTATATATTGTGAATTAAATGATGGCATGACTTTAAAAGATGCTGCTGATCAAGCTAAAGAGTACGGAAAGTTTTCAAAACAGGCAGGAACAAAATACATACAGAGCATGTTGGTTCCTATCCATGCTGGACAAGTTGATTATGATTACATTCTATGGGGTTCATGGCCTGATGGAAAAGCTATGTATGATGAGTGGGGATCCTACTTAAATGATTATGATGAATCTTTTACGACAATGGATGAGGATTCTTCAAGTGAATCTGCTAGTGAATGCAAATCCAGAATAGCGGCATTTCATACAGGCGTCATATCAAATACAAAAGATATGTCCGATCCAGATAATAGAAGACCAGTTCAGTTTTCTGGATGCTCTCTTAAAGATGGTGTCTCTATAGAAGATGTTCATAAGTATATGGAAGAGGATGGAAAATTAATGACTAAGTTTGGATTTACAGGCTGGTCTAGAGGAACCTTTTCTCCCTATTTAGGATTTAAGCCTGACTACCCGTACGACTTTGTAGATATGATTTTTTGGCATTCTTTTGATGAAAGAGGGAATATGGCAAATAATTACGGTGACTTTGTTGAAAAATATCCTGATATAGAGTCAGACTACAGTGATCTAGTGGAATGTGCACCATCTAGTAGTTTCTATAACGAGCTTCTGTTTGATAATTTAGATTAAAATAAGTTAATCACTATAAATAAAGCTGGCACTTGTCAGCTTTATTTTGGTGCCCTCTGCAGGAATCGAACCTGCAACTAATCCTTAGGAGGGATTTGTTATATCCATTTAACTAAGAAGGCATTAGAATAATTTTGTAATGATAAAGTATATAAAAACAAATAAGTTTTTCTTTATTTGCCTAACAATTATTTTTGTTTCAAGCTTTCTTGCCTCATTTATCCAATCAGGTTTTGGTAAAGTTTCAATTGAATTAAAACAACTTAAAACAGATGATGGTCAAACCTTAGTGTATGACTTATATAAGCCTAAATTGTCAAATAGCGAAAACAAAGTCCCCCTTGTAATAGTTGTTCCAGGGTTTCAAAGATCAAAAGAAGCTCTTTCCAATATTGCTATTGAGTTATCAAGAAGGGGTATTGCAATAGCTTTGATAGATCCTTACGCACAGGGTATGTCTTCATCTTCAACTAGTAGAATTGCAGCAACCACACAAGGTTATGGAATGTTTGCACTTGTAGACTACGCATATCAAGGGAATTTTCCCTTTGTTGACGTTGATAAAATAGGTTCTACAGGGCATTCAATGGGGGGCAATGCTGCTATTAGAGGAGCTGACTATTTTGGTAAAGAAGCAATTAGAAATGAACAAGCAAGTAAACTTCATTCTGTTTATGTTTCTGGCTACGTTTTAACTTTAAGAGATGAAATTCTAAAAGATTCAAGATCAAATATGGGAATTAGTTATGCTCTTTATGATGAGGGAGCATTTAGAAATGAGCTTAAGGGTTGGGATGCAGGAAACATGGAAATTGCACCAGAATCTTTAAGGGTAATAAATAATGTTTTGTCTGATAAAAATCAAATAGAAAAAGTTGAACTTGGAAAGTATTATGGAGACAAAAATGACAGAAGTTTGAGAGTGATTTTTAATGAAAAGCTTCTACATCCTTTTCAACCATATAATAAAGAGGCAACTGAAAACCAATTAGACTATTTTGATACTGTATTGGGTTTCCCAAATAAAATTAACCCATCAAACCAAATTTGGCAGTTTAAAGAATTTTTCACTTTGATGAATATGGTTGTTTCTTTACTGATGCTAATTCCTTTGACAAAGTCCATTCTTAAATTTAATTTTTTTAGATCATTAATAAAACCTGTTCCAGATCCTTTGCCAAGACAATCTGCTAAAGGTAAAACTGTTTTTTGGATTATTTTTTTTATAAGTGCAACTATTGCATGTGTTTCATTTATACCCATGGTGGATTTAGCAAAAATTTTATTTGTTGACGCTGCGAATAGGGAGCTTACATGGTTTTTTCCCCAAAGAATGAATAATTCTGTAATGTTATGGGCAGCACTTAATGGCACCATAGGTTTAATTATTTTTATATTATCTTATTATTTTTTTGGTCGTCATCACGGAACACAAAAAGAGTCATGGGGGTTAAACATTTCTTTGTATGATTTTGGCAAAACTATCCTAGTTGGACTATTAGTTTTTATTTCATATTACTTAATATTATTCTTAATCTATTATCTTTTTCACGTTGATTATAGATTTTGGTTTATGGGAGTAAGAGTATTTCAGCCAGAGATGATACTTGTTTTACTAATGTACTTCCCTTTGTTTTTTATTTTCTTTTTTTCTAATTCCCTAAGAATAAATGGATCAATGAGATTTCAAGGTCAAGCTGAGTGGAAGTCAAGACTTATTGGAGGTTTTGCAAATTCTCTAGGGTTAATCTTTATTATTGTCATTCAATATTCTTATTTTGCAGCAACAGGTACAGTTTATTGGAGCTCTAATTCAACAGATTGGCTTAGTGTTAATCTCTTATTTGGCATTGTACCAATGATGTTTATTCTTCCTTACTTTAATAGAATCTTTTTTGAAATGACTGGAAGAGTCTACCTCGGACCAATTATTACTTGTTTAATATTTATAATGATTTTATCTACCAATACTGTTGTATATTTGCCGATATAAAAAATTGTTTAACCAATCTATAATATAAGTATGAAAATAACTTTGCCAGATAATAGTTCGAGAGAATTGCCTGAGGGATCTTCAGGTTATGATCTTGCAAAAGATATTGGGCCTGGTCTTGCTAAATCCGCTATTGCTGTAACTATTGATGGTGTTCAAAAAGATCTATGTGACGTAATAGATTCTGATGCATCTGTTTCAATAATTACAATTGATAGCGATGAAGGTGTCGAAATTATGCGCCACACTCTTACTGCTCAGGTATTAGCAAGGGCGATTAAAAATCTTTACCCAGAATCAAAATTAGCTATAGGTCCTACAGTTAAAGATGGTTTTTATTATGATGTTGAATCTGATGAGTCTATATCTTCTGATGATCTAAGTAAGATTGAAGAGGAAATGAAAAAAATCATTAAAACAAAATCAGCAATTACTAAAAAATTAGTTTCAAAAAAAGAAGCTTTAAAGATATTTAAATCAAACAAAGAACCATATAAAGAAATTATTATTAATGAGTCAGATCAAGATGATGGTTTTCAACTTTATTATCAGGATGACGAGGAGTTTGTTGATTTATGTAGAGGCCCACATTTACCAAATTTAGGATTTATTGGTTCATTTAAATTAACAAAAGTATCTGGCGCATATTGGAAGGGTGATTCAAAGAACTCAATGCTAACAAGAATTTATGGAACAGCATTTAGTAATGACAAAGATTTACAAAATCATTTAGAGAACATAGAAGAGGCGCTTAAGAGAGATCATAGAAAACTTGGGAAAGAGATGGACTTGTTTCACTTTCAGGATGAAGCTCCAGGGATGGTTTTTTGGCATCCTAATGGCTGGACTGTTTATAGAAAGCTACGAAATTTTGTTAGAGATAGACTAAAAGAAAATAATTATATTGAAGTAAATACACCTCAAGTTATTGATAGAAAATTATGGGAAGCTTCTGGTCATTGGGACAAATATAGAGAAAATATGTTTATTACAGAAATCGACGAAGAACATGCTAACGAAAAAAGAATTAATGCTCTAAAGCCAATGAACTGTCCAGGTCATGTTCAAATTTATAATCAGGGTATTAAGTCATATAAAGATTTGCCTTTGCGATATGCAGAATTTGGTTTATGTCATAGATATGAACCCTCTGGAACTATGCATGGTTTGATGAGGGTTAGGGCTTTTACTCAAGATGATGGGCATATTTTTTGCACAGAGGACCAAATAGAATCAGAAACAGGCTTATTCATTAAATTCCTTTCAAGCATATACGCCGATTTAGGATTTAAAAATTTTGATATTAAATTATCTACCAGACCAGAGATGAGAGTTGGCTCAGATGAAACATGGGATAAAGCTGAAGAGGCTCTTGAAGCAGCAATTAATAATTTGGGATATCCATATAGAATTGATGAAGGTGATGGTGCATTTTACGGACCAAAGCTCGATTTTGTTCTCACTGATGCAATTGGAAGAGAATGGCAGTGTGGTACTTTTCAATTAGATTTCAACCTAGCCGAAAGGCTTGATGCCAGTTATGTTGGAGAAGAAGGAAAAAAACATATACCAGTTATGATACATAGGGCTGTTTTAGGGTCATTTGAGAGATTCATTGGTATCTTAATTGAAAATTATGCTGGAAAGCTTCCTTTTTGGTTATCTCCTCAACAAGTTGTAGTGGCATCAATTATTTCTGATGTAAATGATTATTCATTAGGAATCGTGGAATCTCTTAAAAAAGAGGGCATTCTGGCAGAAGCTGACCTCAGGAATGAAAAGATTAGTTATAAAATTAGGGAGCATAGTAATAGAAAAGTTCCAATTATTTTAGCAATTGGAAATAATGAAAAAAGAGATAAAACTGTTTCTATTAGAAGAA
The DNA here is from genome assembly GCA_902612915.1 of uncultured SAR86 cluster bacterium. GTDB lineage: Bacteria > Pseudomonadota > Gammaproteobacteria > Magnimaribacterales > D2472 > SAR86A. The sequence goes on from CACMFH010000003.1 coordinate 71,936, forward strand.
TTGGAAGTACTGATACTGAGATTGTTGATCTAAAAGATGCTATAAAAGAAATTGCAAAAGAAAACTTAGCTCTTAATTAATGTTGGCAAGAATTTTTATACTTCCAATTAGATTTTATAGGTATTTTATATCACCTATGTTTCCACCGTCATGTCGATTTCACCCCACGTGTTCTGCATATGCAATAGAGGTTATTCTTAAGTATGGAATATTTAAAGGCACTTATTTAGCAATGGTAAGGATTAGTAAGTGCCATCCGTGGAATTAACAAAATAAATATTCTGTATTTTTATTTATAACTAACTTTTATATATATTTTCATTACTTATATGCAGTGATATAGTTAATCTTATACAAGTTAACCAAATTGGGGGGGAATAAACTATGTATAAATTTTCTAAACAAGCATTAAATATTTCAATATGCTTATCAATGATTTTCTCTGTATTCTTGAACTCTCAGGAAGTTGAAGAAGTTGTTGTTACAGCTACTAAACAAGAAAAATCTGTTCAAGATGTACCAGTTTCTATTGAAGCATTTACTGCTGAAGATATTGACAAAAATTTAATCGAAGACTTTAGTGACTTAGCAGAAGTTGTTCCAGGACTAATAGTTGATAAAGCTATAAGTACTGGCGCATCATATTCTATGAGAGGTGTTGGCTCTTATGGTGTTGGCGCAGCTGTTGTTGCATCTTTGGTTACATCATTCAATGGCCACTCCGTATATGCATCCGCATTAACAGATGTAGGGTTTCATGATCTTGAAAGGATAGAGGTTTTAAAAGGACCGCAAGGAACATTATCTGGAAGAAATGCTGTTCAAGGCTTGGTTAACTTGGTTACTGCAAGACCAACAGGTGAGCTTGAAGGAAAGGCTGAACTGACTATGGGTAACTTTAATTCTGAAAGATTAAATATGGTGTTAAATGTTCCTATTAATGAAAGAGTTAGCATGAGATTAGCAACTGCAACTTTTAAAAGAGATGGAGTAATAGATAATATTCATACTGGAAATGATATTGATGATAGAGACAATGTTGCAGGAAGACTTTCAATTGATTTTGATATCAGTGAAAAGACTCAAATGGAGTTAACATATGATTATCAAAAAGGTGACGATAAAAGACAAAATATTGGAATAAACTATTGTCAAGTAGATCCTTTGTTTGGCTGCTCACCATTTACAAAAGGTATAATTGGACAACCATCCCATCCAAATGGAAGCACATCAGGTTTCTTTAACTTTGCTGCAGCTCTTAATTCTGACCCAACTGCTAACTCTTATGAAGGAGTAACTATTTTAAATTCTATGGATAAAGTTAATCTCAATAGAGACCCAGACTTTCTTCAAAAACATGAGGTGGCTCAAGTTCAAATTAATCATGAGATTAATGATGAGTATGATTTAATTGTAAAGGGTACATATGTTACAAGGTTGTACAACCATATGGCTGATAATGACTATACAGTTGGAGTTCAGCCATTCCCAGGACTTTTCCCAGCAGGAACCCCTGCATCATTTATTCCAATGCAATGGGAAGGCTGTTGGGGTGGATTCCATAACGACTTCTGTGAAGTAACAACTGCTGATAGAACATATGAGTTTGCCTATGATGAAAGTGAAACAAAACAAGGTGAGATTACTCTAATTTCCAGCTTAGACGGACCACTAAACTTTCAAATTGGATATTACTACTATGATAATACTCAAAGAAATATTTATCAGGTTCAAACTGCAGCTTGGAACTTAATAAGAGATGCTGGAGCTCACCCATATAACTTACCTTTATTTGGTGGTGCATTAACTGGCTCTGGTTCTACTGATTTTCATGTTCCATGGGCTTTATCAGGTTTTAGTGCAGTAGCATTGCCTGCATTATTAACTGGATATACAACACCAATTCCGGTTCAAGGTTATTTTAATGATGACCACATTAGAATTAAATCAAAAGCTATTCTTGGTGAAATGTACTACGACATATCTGATCAAACTCAACTAACTGTTGGTATCAGATATAGTGACGATGTTGTTAAAGATAGTATTTTCTCATGTTTGACTTATACGTCATGTAATAACTTATCAATAGCATCAAGACAAACAAATCAATATGTCTTTTCACCAACTCAAGTAATTGAAGCTGATGATTCAACGTCATATAAGTTAGCTGTTAAACATGATATTGATGACAAAAGAATGGTATACGCTAGTTATACAACAGCCGTAAAAGCGGGTGGTAATAATCCAAATGCTCAAGGTCTTCCTGATCCTTATGATCAAGAAGAAACTGGTGTTTTTGAGGTTGGAGCAAAGGGTATTTTCCTTGATGGAGCTATGTTATTAAATGCAGCATATTTCCAAAATAAAACTGATGGAATGTTAATTTCATCTATTGTTAACGCAGGTTCAAGAAATGTTAATACTGATGCTGAGATTAATGGTCTTGAGGGTAATATGGTTTTATTCTTAAGTGAAACTACAAGTATAGATGTAACCTTATTAATGGCAGAATCAGAAATCACAAAACTTAGCTTAATTAATCCAGTTAATATCAATAATGCTTCATCGAGAGCATTACTTCCTCCTGCACTTGGCGGAGGATTAGTCCAACGTCTTGGACCTGGTGGAGTTCTTACCGTTGGTAATACAGATGCTGGTTTAGTTTATAAGTTTGCTGGTTTTATGTGTTTAGTACCATTTAACCCATTTGCTCCTGGCGGATGTCCAAATCCTGGTATACCAGTTGATGTTTCAGGTAACAAACTACCTCAGTCTCCAGAGCTTTCATACAGTATTGGTCTAAATCAAGACTTTATTGGTGAAAATGGAACTACTACTGCTAGGCTTACTTATAGATTTATGGATGAAAGAGAAGGTACAGTTTATAACCAACCACATCTAAGAATGCCTGAGCATAAGTTTTTCGATGCTACAGTTACTTACCGACCAAATAACGGCAATTGGTATGTAAAATTAGAGGGGAAAAACTTAGCTAATGACAGATATATCGGAAGTTGGTATTTAGCTTCTGGTCTTCAGGGCGGTAATAAATTTGCGACTGTTACTGAACCAAGAACATGGGGACTTGCGTTCGGAACTTCGTTCTAATTTATATTAATTTACAAAAAAGGCTGGTTTACCAGCCTTTTTTTGTTTTAAAAGAATTTATAGATATTTATTTTATAAATATGGTTATTTTTATATGTATTAATTTGATATATAAAGTTGTAGAAATACCTCTTTTAAGCATAAAATATGCAAAACGATATCAAATATTGGGGTATATTCATGTTTAATACAAATATTAAAAGTAAATTATTTTTAACATTAGTAACATTTTCTTTTTCATTTTCTGCTTTTACACAAGAAGTTGAAGAAGTAGTTGTTACTGCTACCAAGAAAGAGGAATCAACTCAGGATATTGCAGTTTCTATTACTGCTATAACTGCTGATCAGCTTACTGCCGATCAGATATACGATCTCTCTGATTTAGCAGAAGTTGTACCAGGTTTTGAAACGTCTAAAGGAGTTGGATCTGGCTCTGGTTTTGTTTTAAGAGGAATAGGTTCATATGGTGTTGGAGCTGCTGTTGTTAGCTCTATTGTGACAAGTATTAATGGTCACAGCACTAATCCAAGCTGGTTTGTAGAGACTGGTTTCCTAGATCTAGAGAGGATTGAGGTTCTGCAAGGACCACAAGGCACTAAATTTGGTAGAAACTCAGTTCAGGGAGTTATAAACCTTGTAACTAAAAGACCAACTGATGAATTTGAAGGTTATGTAAATGTAGAAGCTGGAAGTTATGATCGAAAACTTGTAACTGGCGCTCTTAACATGCCACTTTCAGATTCAGTAAGAGGAAGGTTAGCCTTTGGATCTAATACTAGAAAAGGTATGGTTGAAAACGTAGCTACTGGCAATCTAATGGATGACAGAAATGATGCATCTGTAAGACTATCACTTGATTGGGATATAAATGATACAACTGAATTAAAATTCACTTATTCCGGTCAAAAGGAAGACGATAACAGACCACAAGAGGAGACTGCATATTGTCAACCTGATCAATTTTTTGGTTGTTCTCCGTACTCATTAGGACAAATGAATAGAGCACCTGATAGCAGAGGTACTGCTTTTGGTTTATTTGGATTTATAGGTCTTTTATATCCGGGCTCAGTTACTAATGACTTTGGTGCTGCAGCATTTTCTGATGACTTCAGTAAGCTGTACAGAGATAGAGAGCCAACTCACTTACAAAAAACAGAATTCTCTAACTTAGAACTTGTAAAAGAATTAAATGATGATCTTACTCTTGTTGCTAAGTATTCATATGAGACAAGAATGTTTCAACAAATGAACGATAATGACTCTGTTGTTAACGTTTCACCGATGATTGGAGCAGGTGCTGCATTAGGATTGCCTCCTATTGTTGCTGAAGTTTGTTTTGGAACCTCTAATTTTGGTTTCTGTGAGGAAGCAACCAGTAACAGAGCATATGATTTTTCTGATGTTAAATTTAATTCACAACAATATGAAATTAACATTGTCTCTGACTATGATGGCCCTTGGAACTTTACTGCTGGTTATTATGTTTATGACTCAAGAAATGATAGTGAATATAGAGTACAAACTGTAGGAAGTCAGTTAATTGGTAGCTTTGGTGATCATCCGTATGCTGCAAATGTTCAAGATCTTCTAGGTGTTGATTTTAGTGGAAAAGGTGGAGTTGCTTTCTATCAAGGGTTACTTGGTTTATTAGCTCAAGCACCTGGAGCCTTAACTACTCAAGGTATGTTAGCAATGGGCTTAACTCCATCGCTTGCTCAATTAGTAGCTCTTCAAGAATTTGGATTAGCAGTTCAAGGTCTAGCATCATTACCAGATGTAAATGTTCCATTTGATTTAAGAGGAACATTAAGTGATCAACATGTAAGAATTAAATCACAAGCAATATATGGTGAAGCTTATTATGATATAAATGATACAACTAAGCTTACATTAGGTCTAAGGTATGACGACTTTACAAATGCAACAACAACATTCAATGGAGGACTTCTAGCAACTAATTGGATACTTGCTGGCGGACCTCTGTATGAGAACAGAATGGATGTTCCTGGTCTTACAAGCTATTTAGTACAAAACGATAGTGCAACTAATGGAATGGTTGCAATTCAGAAATATCTTCAAGATGATGTAATGGTCTATGCAAGTTATACTACTGCATCTAAAGGTGCTGGTGTAAATGGTGGTACTGATCCAGTCCCATATGATCAAGAAGATACTGCAGCTCTTGATTTTGGCTTAAAAGCAAAATTTCTTGATGGTGCGATGTTATTAAATATGAATGTTTTCCAAAATGATAATAGCGGCATGTTACTTGATACTATCAGAAATACAGAGGCATTTAATATTAATGTTGATGCTGAAGTTACTGGTTTTGAAGGTTTAATGAAAGTATTTTTATCTGAAACAACTTCAATAGACCTCTCATGGTTATTTGTCGACGCTGAAATTACATCAGATACAACAACTGGAAATTATCTTGAACCTGCAGGTGCAAATGGCATAGTTCAATATTTAGGAGCGGTAGATCCAAACGGAACTGGATTCTTAACAGGTGCTGTTTTTGATAACGGACAGGTTTGGTATAAATCTGGTGGCTTTAACTGTTTAACACCATTAGGATTTAACCCAGCTGCAGGCGTACTTTGTCCTCTAAGCGAAGCTAATCCGGTTAGTTTACAAGGTAATGATTTGCCTCGTGTCGCAGATACATCCTATAGCTTCTCATTTACACAACTTATCCCAGGTGATAATGGTGTAACTTCAGCGAGACTATCTTATAGATATAGAGGAGAATCAAATGGAGATCCGTTTAATATGTCTAGATTTGATGTACCTGAACAAAAACAATTTGATTTCTTATTAAGGTATACACCAAATAATGGCGATTGGTATGTAGGCATGTATGCTAAGAATTTAGCGGATGACCAAATTATGAATGCAATAAGATCTGGAAGTAATGTTCAAGGTGGGCAGCTTTATGCATCATTTACAGATCCTAGAACATGGGGAATACAATTTGGTACTTCTTTCTAAGATCTAAGATCTTAAAAAGCCCAGTAATATACTGGGCTTTTTTTTGTTTATAATTAATATATGAAATCACTACCATACGTTCATGACACTATAAAAGTTACTGAAGAAATGTGTGACCATAATGGTCACATGAATGTAAATTATTATTACAAGCTTTTTGATAGCGTCTATACATCTTTTTATATAGATGAACTTGGTTTTGGAGAGGATTATCTAAAAAGCGGTTTTTCAACATTTACCTTAGAAGATAGCATTAGATACTTAGATGAATTTACATTGGGAGAGGATGTTTTCCCATCATTTGCTCTTTATAAGTCTAATAAAAAATTATTACACTTCATTGGTATACTGCAAAATGAACATTCAGATCTTGCAGCTATATTTGAAACAGTACTAGGTCATATCGATCTTAATAAAAGGAAAGTAGTTAATTTTTCAGATGAAAAAATTGAACAATTACAAAATGTTTACTTGGATCAAAGAAAAATGATTGATATTCCTTTTGATATCAAGCTGCATATTAAAGATATCGATGAGTAATTTTATAAAGACATTTTTAATTTTATTTTTGGCCGTTCCTGCCACAATCCTTGGATATGAATTTAGTGCAATGACATTAAATGTAGATAATTTATTTGATACTTTAGATGATACAAAAAAAGATGATAAAGCGTATCTTCCAATTGAGTTTAAACAATCAGAAGCTCATAAAAAATCATGTAACAGAATAAGAGTAAATTCATGGAAAAATGAATGCTTATACCTTGATTGGAATGAAGAAACAAAGAATGCCAAGTTAAAAAATATTGCAAATAGTATTATCTCTTATGGTCAAAACGGGCCAGATATAATTGCTCTTCAGGAAGTTGAAAATAATAATATTCTTAGTCAATTATTAGATCTATTAAAGCCCTATGGATATATTGATTCAGTTTTAATAGAAGGAAAGGATTACAGAGGTATTGATACTGCTTTAATAAGCAGGTTTAACATTATTGATTCTAAGTTGCACTATATAAAGTTCTCAGGTGAGTTTGAGGGCAAAGATACCAGACCAATTCTTGATGCAACTTTAGAAGTAAATGGAGATAAGTTAAAAATATACAATGTTCATTTTCCTTCTGGGTTTCACGATGTATCAATGAGAATTGATTCCTTAAATGTTCTATCCGGATTACTTGGTAAACATAATTACCCAACTATTGCTCTTGGTGATTTTAATGTAAATACAAAAGAGGACAACAAACTAAATATATATAAATCTCAAGAAATTTATTGGAGTGTTGCTCATATTTATGCATGTGATGATTGTAAGGGCTCTTTTTATTACAACTATGGTAAAACATGGGAGTTTTTGGATACTATATTTTTATCCAAAGATAGAGGAATTACTTATATCGATGACAGTATAGAAATATATAGAACAAAATCTAATTCCTATAATGATACTGGGAAACCAATTAATTTTAATCCTGCAAAAAAAAATGGCATTTCAGATCATCTGCCGATGGTGGCGAAATTTGAGATTATTAATTAGATTTTAGGTTATCGTGGCAATCACATTCTATTTGCTTACAAATGCTGTGATTTTTGTAGTGAGCATATGCAACAATCATTGAGCCTATTAAAGTAAAAGCTCTTTCTCCAGCTTCACCAAATGACGTATCCGAAAATAAAACTGCTGAAAGTAATACCATTAATCCTGTGATGCCAATTATAAAATATGATGTTTCTTTGTGATTTTTATATCCAAGTCCCAAAGCAAGAATGCTAATTGGTAATGCAAAAAGCAAAATCAAATAATGCACCAATTCACTATCAACAGAAAAGGATAAAAAACTGTATGACAAAACAATTAATGATGGAGCAAAAAAACAATGAATTACACAAGCTGTCGATAATCCAACAGCTAATTTATCAGAATTCATTTGTGCTTTAAGCATTTATTTTCTCCAGCCACCTCTATCGAATATCCTTAGATAGGTTAATTGGTCATGTTCAGAATCATTAACAACTTTACAATAGTCACCAGACTCTACTAAAACGACATCACCAGCAGAGAGCTCATAGGAATCTTTGTGTTCAATGCCATAGGAAGGATTCGAACCGTGGCCTTCATCAGAATTCATATATTCAACTATTTCCATAGTGCCGCGACCATTAGTAATTACGTATACGACGTCTGAATCTATTAACTTATGACCAATAGTTGATTTGCCAGGCTGAATAACAGTTTTACTTGCAATAACCCTTTGAAGTAAGTCATTTGTCCACACTGTATAGTCATCAGTAACTTTTGATGGAGAGCCACCAATTCTAAAATTTGTATATTTTTTGGCCATAATTTAATTTCCTTGGCTAATTATAATTATTTGCTATCAATATACCAGTATATATCCAATAAGGGTGTTGTTATATACGAATATTTACTATACTAATTGAACTATATTTTTTGAAAGAGGAGCATAAGTAATGAGCAAAACATACACTAATCCAGAGACAATTGGACTTCATGCAGGATGGAGAAAAGATGATTCAACTAATTCTGTTGCTGTACCAATCCACCAAACATCCAGTTTTCAGTTTGATGATTGTGATCATGCAGCAAATCTATTTGCATTATCAGAACTAGGTAATATTTATTCAAGGATCATGAATCCTACATGCGCTGTTCTAGAAGATAGAATTGCAGCACTTGAAGGTGGAGTAGGTGCTCTAGCTGTTGCTTCTGGTCAAGCAGCATCCGCTTACGCTATTCAAAATATTGCAAGAAAAGGGGACAACATTGTTGCTTCATCTCATTTATATGGAGGAACTTATAACCAATTTAAAAACCCTATGTCGGATATGGGAATTGAAGTTAGATTCGTAGATCCTGCTGATCCAAATAATTTTGCAGAAGCTACTGATGAAAACACAAGAGCTTATTATGGTGAGGTTCTTCCAAATCCTAGTTTTGAAGTTTTTCCTATAAGTGAAGTTGCTGAGATTGGAAGACCACTTGGCATTCCCTTAATTGTTGACAATACTGCGGCACCAGTTATTTGTAAACCATTTGATCATGGTGCGGCTGTTTTGATTCATTCAACAACAAAATTCATTGGAGGTCATGGAACTTCTATTGGAGGTATTATCGTTGATAGTGGGAATTTTGATTGGGAGGCCTTTCCAGATAGACAACCTGCATTAAATTCACCAGATCCTTCTTATGGTGGTGCAGTATGGACTGAAGCTGTAAAACCTTTAGGACCTATTGCATATATTCTTAAAGCAAGAACAACAATTTTAAGAGATATGGGAGCAGCAATGAGTCCATTTAATGCATTTATGTTTATTCAAGGGCTTGAAACCCTTGCTTTAAGAATGAGAGAGCATTCTGCAAATGCTGAGGTGATTGCTAAGTATCTATCAGAGCATGATTCTGTTGAAAGAGTTATTTACCCATCTGTAATGGACGGTTATGCAAAAGAAAGAGCTGAAAAATATCTTACTCGTGGAAACGGAGGTCTAATGGGTTTTGAGATTAAAGGTGGAAGAGAGTCAGGTGAGAAGTTTATTAACGCTCTTGAAATGGTTTACCATGTTGCAAATATTGGAGATTCAAGAAGTTTAGCTATTCATCCAGGTAGTACAACTCATAGTCAATTATCAGAGGAAGAATTACTCTCTGCTGGGATAACACCTGGTTTTGTAAGGCTTTCAATTGGACTTGAGCATACCGATGATATTATCGCTGACTTCGAACAAGCTTTATCGAAAATTTAATTAATTTTGAGCCAAGGATTAGTAACTTATATAGTTCTTGGCTCTGAAGAAAGGCTAAAGACATTAAAGTGTCCAGTCTCTAATAAAGACGAAGAATATATTTTTGCGAATTTTTCAAATAATATTTCTTATGAAAAAAAGTTAGATGAATTGGTCACTAATTCAAGTGGAAGTTTAATAGTATTTTTACCTCCCTCTGCATTCCCAAACCTAAAAGCTAAGAATGCATTAAAGAAGATTGCTCTGCTTGATCTTTCAGGTTGGGGTTGGTTTCGATTTAAAGAGAAAAAGAATTTTTTACAAAACATAAAAAAAATATCCACAACTTTAAGAAATATACCTAAATTAGAACAGGGTATTTTTTTTAGCAAGAGGCTATATTTTTCAGTAGGTGGAATTGGAGATTTTGGTTCTGATCCCTTTAAGGAAATCTCAAAAAGATTTTATACAAGAATTGATCCACAAAATCCCTTACCAGCACTTATAATAAGGACTACAAATCTTGAAATATTCTAATGAATAAAAACTCTTTAATAGTTGCACAAAATATTGGTTATAAAATTAATGAAAATAAGCTTTTTCATAATATATCTTTTGATATCAACCATGGAGAGGCGCTTCATATTAAAGGTAGAAATGGATCGGGTAAATCTACATTAATTAGAATTATTTTAGGAATTACAGAACCAGTAAAAGGAACTATAGAAAATAAATCTTCAAAAGAGATATGCTACCTAGGGCATAAAAATGCTTTAAAAACCTACTTAACTCTTGACGATAACATTAACTTAATGCAGCTAACTAATTGTGACATGCTTAAATACTTTCTTGATAAATTAGAACTCAATAAATATAGAGATGTCACTGTATCTAATTTATCATTTGGACAACAAAAAAAGTTAGCTTTGTTAAGAGTATTTCTTAATAATTCTGATTTAATAATCTTGGACGAACCTTTTGTGGGGTTAGATGATGGCGCTCACACAGTACTTACTTCATTTTTAAATAATGAATTAGATAAGAACAAGTCATTGGTTTTTACTTCACACATTCCCTGTAACATTAATTCTAAGATTTTAGAAATACCAAAATAAAATAAATATGTTTAAGTTAGAATTTCTAAAATTAAGAAAGAAAACAAGAAGCTGGCTAGGACCGATTTTAGTTTTCTGGTTAATTATGCTTGCATATCCTTTAACTGTTGAATTCCTTCAAGATAAATTAGAAATAGGATTTTTTTCTGTACTTTGGATTGCCTTACTAATATCAATGATGCTAGCTACAGAGGACATTTTTTCTGAAGATTATAACGATGGATCCCTTGAACAAACTCTAATTAAAAACCCAACATTTTCTATTATCATCGTGACTAAAATATTCACATATTGGCTTTTAATAGGATTGCCTATTTCAATCTTAAGTTTTGTTTTTTCTCTGGGTACTACAGAAAATTTATCTTTAAGCTTATCAATTCTTCCTCTAGCAATAATAAGCTCTTATATTTTCTTAAATTTATTTGTTTTAGGTAATGCACTTAGTTTAAATAAAGGTTCTGTTCTCGGTGCATTGGTTACTATGCCTTTAGCACTACCTGTTTTGATCGTATTAGGAAAAGGACTAATTGCAATTCAATTAGATATAAATTATCAAAGTTTTATTTTTTTATTATTGGGAAGCTTATCTATTATAATAGTAGCAATACCTATAGTAGTATCCTATGTTATTAAGGCTCATTTGGAATAAGGTCTTTCAGTACAAAACAAAGTGATTAAAAAATTTATACATCAATTTGCATCTCCAAAAACATACTTATATCAAGTAAGTAGGTTTTATAAATATATTTTTTACTTCTCTTTGGTAATTTATATTTTGTCTATTATTTGGGGTCTTTTTTTTACACCAGAAGACTTTGTTCAAGGAAACTCCTATAGAATTATTTATCTGCATGTTCCCGCCTCATTCTTATCTCAGACATTATATTTAGCAATGGCAATATCTAGCATCACTTATTTAATTTGGAGGGTTAAGCTTGCAGCATACTTAATCATTGCGATTGCGCCAATTGGAGCTATGACAACATTTATTGCATTAATATCAGGATCTATATGGGGAATACCCACCTGGGGTACATGGTGGCAATGGGATGCAAGAATAACATCTACTTTAATTCTATTTATCATGTATTTAGGTTTGATATCGCTTCATAATTCATTCAGCAATCATGAAAAAGCAGATAAATTGCTGTCATGGTTAGTAATAGTTGGAGCTGTAAACATACCTATAATTAAAAAATCAGTTGATTGGTGGAGCACACTTCATCAATCTGCTTCTATAACATTAACTGATAAACCCAGTATTGATCCAGTAATGTTGTATCCTCTGATGGGTTCAATTATTGGATTTTTTGGCTTAGTAATTTGTTTAGTTTTGCTTTCATCAAAATATCAAATACTCCACAGAGAAAAAAATAAATCTTGGGTGAAAGATTATGTTTAATTTTGCATTTAATTCTTTTTATGAGGCCATATATATGAATGGTCACGGTTTATATGTTTGGAGCGTAGTAATACTAGTATTTATTAGTTTATTGGGCTTTTTTATAGGCTTCACTGTAAAAATTAAAAAAATTAAAGATAAATTAAATGAACCCAATTAGAAAGAAAAGAATATACAGCATACTTTTTGTATTTTTATTTTCAGTTTCAGGTATTTCACTAATACTTTACTCATTAAACTCTAATTTAGATTATTTTTTTACGCCAACTGAACTTAAAGATAGAAATATCCCAGCTGATAAAAGAATTAAGGTTGGTGGGATGGTTTTAAGTGGTTCAGTAGAAAGAATTTCATCTTCAATTTCTTTTGTCATCACTGATTATGAAAACTCAATTAAAGTTGAATATGAGGGCATAGTTCCAGATTTATTTAAAGAAGACAGCGGTGTTGTCGTTTTAGGAAATTTAAGAGATAAAATATTGTTTGCAGAAGAAGTTTTAGCCAAGCATGATGAAAACTATATGCCTCCTAATATTGAGATAAATGATGATAATTGAAATCTCTCATTTTTTATCAGTTTTAGCTACCGGCTTATTTTTACTCGTTGGTTATTTCTCAATCCTTACTCCTTCATCAAATTCTAGCTACATATCAAACTTGATTGTCAGAACATATTCGCATGGATTCTTTTTTCTTCTATCCTCATTTTTAATATATGTTTGGCTGGCTATTACAGATAATTTTAGTGTTCAATATATTGCAAATCACTCAAATACAGCACTTCCGATTTTTTATAAAATTTCTTCGATATGGAGTGCACATGAAGGCTCAATGTTTCTATGGATTGTTTTTTTATCTTTATGGGGTTTCTTATTCAATATTAGGGTAAAAAATAATGAAGTTTTAAAGCCTAAAACAATGGGAGTAATTTCTTTCATATTGGTTGGATTTTTAATATTTTTGTTAGCAACATCAAATCCTTTTGAGACAATACTTCCAATTCCACCTTTGAATGGAGCTGATATTAATCCAGTCTTACAAGATCCTGCCTTAGCAATTCATCCACCAACTCTTTATCTGGGATACGTCGGATTTGTAATTCCGTTTGCTAGCGCAATAGCTTTTTTACTCTATGGCGATTCCAAAATAAACTGGGAAGCTTTAGTAAAAACATGGTCAGTTTCTGCATGGGTTTTTCTTACAGTTGGCATTACTCTTGGAAGTTGGTGGGCTTATTATGAATTGGGTTGGGGAGGATATTGGTTTTGGGATCCTGTTGAAAATGTTGCATTAATGCCATGGCTTGCGGCTACTGCATTTATTCATTCTCTTGGAGTATCAATAAAATCATCGCAGCTAAGAATTTGGACAATTTTATTATCAATTTTAGTGTTTTCGCTCAGTTTGTTTGGAGCATTTATTGTTAGATCTGGAATTATTGATAGCGTTCATGCATTTGCAAATGATCCTGACAGAGGTATATATCTTCTTGGATTTATTGGATTAATTGTTTTTACATCAGTTTTTTTATTTATTTTGAGATTATCAAGCATTCAATCCTTATCAAGAATTAAGAAATTTTCAAAACAATCATTTATTTCTATAAATAATATTCTTTTTGGAGCTCTTATCTTTTCCGTGATGCTGGGTGTTACGTATCCATTAATTTATGAATTTTTATTTGATCAAAAAATTAGTGTTGGCGCTCCATTTTATAATGCAATATTTATCCCAATAGTTGTTTTAGCTGCAATTTTTTTATTTTTCTCGGTTGATTCAAAATGGTCAAGAAGCATCAACTTCAAATTTATTTCGGCGCCGATATCTTTTTCAATTTTATTATCATTAGCGTTCACTATATTTGTTATGCAATATTTTGAATCTCAGAGCATTTCAATACTTGCTTCGATATTTGCAGGATCATTGATTGTATTTAGATATATATACGAAATTATTAACTTTATTTTTAGTAAGAAATTTATAAATCCTTTTAGTGTCATAGCTCATATGTCACTTGGATTACTTTTAATATCTATTTCATTCAATAGTCTTTTAAGTACTGAAAGAGCTTTAAGTATTAATCTGAATACTACTGAGTCATACAAAGACTTAAAAATTTCTTTTAAAGATATTGGTGTGGAAAATAATGCTAATTATGATTCAATAAAAGCAACATTTCTTGTGGAAGACCAAACCGGAAGAACATTTAATCTTAAGCCAGAAAAAAGAAAATATTTTACAAGGGGCCAAATCACAACAGAAACAGCAATTCACATAACATTTTTGAGAGACATTTACATAACAATTGGAGACCAGCTTGATGATGGAAGTTGGATAGTAAATATCCAAATTAACTACTTAATAAGATGGATTTGGTTATCAGCATTATTGATGGGTTTAGCTGGAGTAATATTAGTTTTTTCAAATAGGGTCAAAACATGAACTTATTATTAAAATTAATAGTTTTTATAGTCCCAACAATTTTCTTATTATTATTTTTTATGATTTTAACTAATGAAGATACATATCCTGGGGCTGATTATGATCAGTTTCAGATTCCTGAATTTGAATTAAAAGTTCTTGATAATACAATGACAGTTAACAATGACCTTTTAAATGGTGACTATGTCTTAAATGTATGGGCTAGCTGGTGTATAACTTGCATCATAGAACATCCATACCTAACAAGCTTAAGCAAAAATGGCATACCTGTTATTGGATTAAATTACAAAGATGAACAAGAAGATGCCATTATTTGGTTAAAAAAATATGGCAATCCATATCAGACAATATTGCATGATTATAAAGGAAACTTGGCACTTGATTTAGGTGTTACGGGTGCACCAGAAACATTTTTGATAAGCGATGGTAAAGTTGTTGCTCATTATCAAGGTGAGGTAAATGATCAAATATGGAATGATGTCTTTTTGCCAATCATTAAAGATAAGAAAATGTTTTAGATGCGATACTTATATACATTCATATTATTCTTATCATTAAATATTTCATCAGACAACTTATATTATTTTGAAGATGAGTATGATGAAAATAGATTTAATAATTTAATAAAAGATATAAGATGCCCTAAATGTACTTCTGGTTCTTTATCAAGTTCAAATGCTCCAATATCTGAAGATTTAAAAATTAAGATTGCACAAATGATCAATGAAAACAAAACTGATCAAGAAATTAAAGACTATGTTTCGTCAAGATTTGGACAAGATTCTTTATATGAACCTGAGTTAAATAATACAACCTATATTTTATGGTATTCTCCATTCGTTTTTTTACTTTTAGCTTTTTTAATTTTTTTCTTTAGAAAAAAATAATGTTTATTTTTTATTTATTAACAATATTGGCTGCTTTACCAATAATCGCTTATATTTTGGCTCAGAAAACCATAAACAAAGGACTGATCTTTGGATCATCATTGTTAATACTTTCCTTATGCCTATTTATGTTTATAAGTAAATTTGCATTTGTTGGTTCCTATGAAAAACAAGCACTAAATAATAAAATTTTTGATGAAATTTATATTGATGCAGGAATATCTGTTGAATATCTAAAACAACTAGAAAATATTCTTGATGAAGATGAATTGAAGAATTGGCTAGTAGGCCTAATTGGCAAATCAATAGATTTAAAAAAACTTAAGTCAGCTGAGAGTTTAATAGCTTTTTCAGAGAGATTCTTTATATCAAATAATGAAAAACTTATCTTCTATAACTTATATGCTGCTTTAAGAGATGAGAAATTTCCTAAATTTAAGAGCTCTAGTTTTAAGATAGACTCTAGCTCATTGTATCCGTGTTCTATTAGAAATGGAGAAGTTACTCTTTTCATAACAAATGGTCCTGAAATACCGATTGCAAAAAAAGAATTCAAAAACAAAGATAATATTTCATTAAATAATCTAGACAGTGTGATACCTGGATTTGACTTAGCTTCTGCATATTTAAACCAAGAATCTATTGAGATGAAAATTAAAATTAATTGCTTGGATGACCAGCAAATATTTTTTGTAGAAAACAAAATATTTCTTAATCAAGATATACCTTTTAATTCATACAAAATTAATTTAAATGAATGGTTTAAAACCTCACAAGAGTTATAATAGTGGTATTAAATTGATTCTTTAAATGCAGCTTAAACATATAAAACTTTCAGGTTTTAAAAGTTTCGTTGATCCAACGAAGATATCTTTCCCAACAAATATGGTCGGCGTTGTAGGTCCAAATGGTTGTGGAAAATCAAACGTAATTGATGCTGTTAGATGGGTGCTTGGTGAATTATCAGCAAAAAATCTTAGAGGTGAATCAATGGTGGACGTTATCTTCAACGGCTCAGAGAACAGAAAAGCTTCTGGTCAATGCAGTATCGAGCTTTTATTTGATAACTCGAGTGCCAAAATAGGGGGAGAGTATGCTTCATTTAATGAAGTATCAATCAAAAGAGTTATGACAAGAGACGCTCAGTCTGACTATTTTATAAATAATACAAAATGTAGAAGGAAAGATGTACAAGATATATTCCTTGGTACAGGCCTTGGACCAAGCTCTTATGCAATTATTGAACAAGGGATGGTCACCAAGCTTGTAAGTGCAAAACCAGATGAGTTAAGAACACATATTGAAGAGGCTGCAGGAGTATCAAAGTATAGAGAAAGAAGAAGAGAAACAGAATCTAGAATTAAAAGAACCAGAGAAAATTTATCACGAGTAAAAGATATCAGAGATGAAATAGGAAGATTAATAAAAAGACTTGAGAATCAGGCTAAAGCTGCTGAAAAATATAGTGAACTTAAAAAAGATAAAGCAAAACTTGAACTGGATAAGGCCGTACTATTTTCTATTGAAGCTAAAAGTAGCAGAGATGATCTTCAAAAAAAATTAGATTCATTAAACAGAGACTTGCAGGTAAAAAATGCTGAATCTGAAACCATACAATCTCAAATAGATCAATTTAGAACCGAAAATGAATCTGTTCTGAGCGAATATGAAGAAGCTCAAAAGAATTTCTATGCTGTAGGTGCTGAAATAGCTAAAAGGGAGGCAAACCTTCAAAACATCAATAAAAATGAACAAGAAACAAAGTCTAATTTAGAAAAAGTAAAACAAAATTATGAAAAAGCTAAAGAAACTGAAAAGAATTTTGAAGAATTAAGTCCAAGCGAAAAGGCAATGCATATCCTTGATAGCATGATAAATACAATAGAGAAATATGGAATAAAAAATGAAAATATCAGAGAAAAAGCAATTGAATTAAAAAGCTTACTTACAGATATTCTAAATATAGCGACTGCTCAATCAAAGACATTAACTGAGGAATATTTATCAAGACAAAATGATCTTGAGGACCAAATTGTAAATGCAGAAAAATTGAAAAAGTCTATCGAAGATGAAATGAGAGACTTTGTAGACAAAAGCTCTAGTGCTGAATCAGTTTTGATAACCCTTAGGCAAAAACAATCTAAATTTAATGAAGAATTGAGGGAGTTTGAAAATAAAAAATCTATAGCAGATTTAGATGCCAGAACAATTTCTGAAAAGATCACAAATATAAGAATAGAGCAAAAAACTTACGAAATTAACTTAGATAATTCAAACAAAAAAATTAAAGAAGCTGGAATAGACATAGATAAAATAGATTTTTCTGAATATGAAGATATGACTATAGAAGAGCTTGAGGATAAGTTGGTCAATATTGAGACAAAAATAATAAAATTAGGAGCCATTAACTTAGCCGCCCCAGAAGAAATAGAAGAGGAATCAAAAAGAAAAGAAGAGCTAGATGAACAATATAATGACTTAACAGAAGCTTTAGAAAAACTTACTAGTGCAATAAAAAAGATAGATCAAGAAACTAAAACAATTTTTAAGGAAAGCTTTGATTCTGTTAACTCAAAACTAAAAGAGATGTTTCCAAAACTCTTTGGCGGCGGGGTAGCTGAATTAACATTGACTGAGGAGGATGCTTTAAATGCCGGTGTGATTTTAATGGCAAGACCTCCTGGAAAGAAAAACTCATCAATATCTCAACTATCTGGTGGTGAAAAAGCCTTAACTGCATTGGCCTTAGTTTTTGCAATTTTTGACTTAAATCCGGCACCTTTTTGTTTGCTAGATGAAGTAGATGCTCCTTTGGATGACTTGAATACATTAAGATTCATAAATATGGTCGAGGAGATGTCAAAAAATGTTCAGTTTATATTCATAACTCATAATAAAGTTTCAATGGAAAGAAGCGACTACCTGATGGGTGTAACAATGCAAGAGGCTGGAGTTTCAAGAATGGTATCGGTGGATGTAAATAAAGCTCTTGAATTGGCTGAATCGTAAATGAGTGTAAATTCAGAGATATATCTAATAGGACTCGCTATTTTGATATTTCTTATAATTACTTTTTTATTCATAAGAAAAGTCTCAAATGATGGTAATTTAAGAGTTAAAATTGAGAAAGTCCAAGATTCATCCGATTTAAATATTTCAGATGAGCCACATAAAAATCAACAATCTTTTGATTTTGATATAAATCAGTCAAAAGAACAGGAATTAGTAATATTAAATTTAATTTCTATGGATAGATCTATGTTTGAAATGGATCAATTGTTTGGTTTTTTATCAAATTATGGAGCAAAAACTGTGAATAATTACTTTGCTTTTTATCAAGATAATAAAATAGAAAAATTTCGGGTTATAAACGCTTTAAAACCAGGAACTTTTGAAGATGAAACTAAATCATTTGCAATTGCAGTTGTATCTGATCTAAACGTTGTAGATGATCCTTTAAATACAGTGAAACAAATGATCGAATTTTCAATTAATTTTGCAGAAAAATTTTATGCAACACTTTGTGATCAAGATAGAACTCCAATAACAAAACAAATGATCTCACATATTGAGTCTAGGGCTCAAGATATTGCAAGATTAAAACAACTAAACATTTCTGATGAGGAAAATTAAATAAATGATAGAACCTTGGAAGATTATTGAAGAACTTGAAAGTGATAACAGTCGATTGTTTAAAGAGGGGGTAATAGAAAAGCACCTTAACGATAAAAGTTTTCAAGAGGGGCTTGTTATGTGTTTAGACCCTTTGACTACATTTGGGGTAAAACAAGTACCTGAATGTATTGAAGATGGTGCCGGTCTAGATTGGAGTGATTTTAAAAAAGCTGCAAATCAATTAATAGATCGAGACAAAACTGGCCATGCTGCAAGAGATTTGATTATTGAATTAATTAAGTCATCAAAGACAGATCAGTGGAATGATTGGTATAGAAGAATTCTCATCAAGGACCTAAGATGTGGAGTAAGTGAAAAGACAGTAAATAACGTTGCAAAAAAAATGGACCTTGAATTCAGAGTACCTATTTTTTCATGTATGTTAGCTCATGACGGCGCTAAACATCCAAAAAAAATTAAGGGCGATTGTTTGGTAGAGTACAAATATGATGGCGTAAGAGTTATTGCGATTGTTAAAAATGGAAGGGCTACTTTATACAGTCGAAATGGAAAGATATTTAATAATTTTCCACATATTGAAAGCGCTCTAAGTAAAAAAGAATTTAATAATCTTGTTTTCGATGGAGAGGTGATGAGCGATGATTTTCAAGCCTTAATGAAACAAGTTTATAGGAAATCTGGAGCAAAAACTGATGATGCTTATCTGGCTTTGTTTGATATTCTTCCACTCAAAGAATTTAATAGTGGAAAAAGTAAACTTACTTCTATTGAAAGAAAAGAAAAACTTAATGGATTAGCTAAATTATTTGATGATGCAATAAAGCTTGTAGATTATGAAATTATTAATTTTGATAATGATGATGGGCAGGCTAAATTTTCTAATATGAATAAAGAAGCACTTGAAAAAGGTTTTGAAGGCTTAATGATTAAACCGAATGATAATTTTTATGAGTGTAAAAGAAGTCATGCTTGGTTAAAAATAAAACCTTTCATTGAAGTAACCCTGAAGGTTATTGACATCCAAGAGGGATCAGGGAAGCATGAGGGTAAGTTAGGTGCATTTCATGTAGAAGGCAAAGACGATGGTAAGTTCTTTTCTTTAAGCGTTGGAAGTGGACTTACTGATGATGATAGAGAAAGATTTTGGGCTGCAAAAGATAAACTTATTGGAAGAATGGTAGAAATTAGAGCAGATGCCATAACTCAAAGCATTGAGGGCGAGCACTATAGCTTAAGATTTCCAAGATTTAAAAACTTTAGAGGATTTAAAGAGGATGAAAAGATTTAAGTATAGTTATTTTCTATTAATAATATTAATCATTCAATCTTGTGCTACAAGACCTCCTGAGAACCCTGACAATATATGCCTGATTTTTAAAGAAAAAAGAAGTTGGTATAAAGCAGTTATTAAAAGCGAAAAAAGATGGAAAATACCACCTTATGTGTTAATGTCATTTGTTCATCAAGAGTCAAGTTTTCAAGCAGATGCTAAACCTGATAGAGAAAAAATCCTTGGTTTTATACCTTGGTTTAGACCTTCTTCAGCTGTTGGATATTCTCAGGCACTTACTAAAACCTGGGAGGATTATAAGGATGAAACTGGAAATACCAGGGCGAGCAGAAAAGATTTTGCAGATTCAGCAGACTTTATAGGTTGGTATGCAAGCAAGGGCTACTATCAAGGTTTTGAGAGGACTGATGCAAGATCACTGTATTTAGCATATCATGAGGGTTATACAGGATTTGAAAGAAAAACTTATAGAAAAAAACAATGGTTAATAAAAGTAGCAGATAGGGTTCAAGCAAGATCAACTAAGTATCAAAAACAGTACTGGGGTTGTGAAAAAGATTTAAAAAGGAAGAAATTTATATTTTTTTAATTAAATATTTTGTATTTTGAAATTTAATTTTTTCATCTCATCAATATAATTTTCGCCTGCAATAACAGATCTCTTTGATTCATTAAACAAATATTTTTGAGAGACATTTACTAGATCATCAAGTGAACAGCTTTTTACTAATGACCTAATTCTTAATCTTGCCTCTAAATCTTTTTTATCAAGATTCATAGAGAAATCGCTCATCGCCTCACCAAATGGAGATAGCGGCTTATCTATACTTGATATTATTCCTAAAACACCCTCGTCAAGCTGCTCTTGAGTAATATTTCTGAGCGACCATTCTCTGGATTTTTGAAATTCTTCAAACGTTTCAGAACATCTTGGATCACGATATGAAAAGAATTTAAATATTTTGTTATTGGAGTCTTGCATTGCTCCAGAACCATAAGCTCCACCTTTCTCTCTGATTGCTGAATGTAAATACCCATTTCTTAAAACAGCGCCTAAAACGCTCAAAGCTGGAGCATCTTTATGAAAAAAATCGACCGTAGGAAAAGCCTCAGCACAATAAGTAACTTGAGCACCTGTAATCCATCCTATGGATTCTTCCTGTATATCAAAATAATTCTGAACACTAAAGTTAGCGTTTTTATCATCAAACTCAAAGTTAATATTTGACTGATCTATGTCAAGAGAAGATGCAGTAAATGAATAAGATGGATTTGAATCAATTTTATTTTTTATACCATTTAATAATTGAATGTAATTATCGAGATTAGATTCCGTTTCGATATTCTTTGAGAGCTTGTTTGTATTGGTAATAAAATTTATACCTGATACGAAATCATTGGTAGCTGAAATGTTATTAATTTGAGCAGCAGCATTGCTCATAGAAAGAATATGTCCATTTTGTATTAAAGACTTTTCATTATCTGATGATATGAAGTTAAGCATATCTTTAATTCTATTTTTATCAGAAAAATTTGAGTTCTTTGCAGTTTCAATCATTAAATCTTGCATTTTCTTTTCATTTTCTTCTAGTGATTTAGATGTGATTTTTAATCCTAAAGAATGAGTTGATTGATTATCATCTGGGATGAGTGTAAAACTTGCTGAAATACCTCCCGTTACTGCAGACTGCATTTTTTGGACATCCTCATAGTTTTTATCACCAATTCCAACATCAGTTAATGTATTTGTAAATAACGAGGCAATTTTGAATTCCTCTTTAGTCAGCGGATCGCATGGAAGAATTATTGAATGATAAGTAATGCCATTTGTTCCAACGTTGTAATAGAAATTTTTATTGTCATTTTTAAAAGATTGAGATTTTGCATATTCTCGAGACTTTGGAATGTCTGCTTTAGTTACCTTGGGTAAAATTTCAGGATTATCAGATTTTTCTTGTCTAGCTTTTAAGTTTTTAGCTAGTTCAATTATCCTTTCTTTATCATCAACAGATAAGTTTTTTGATTTTTGATCAATTTTTGCTTGGATTTCCATTTCTTTTTTTGAATTGAATTCAATATCAGGCGCAAGACAATAGTTCACTCTATGTTGATTGTTAATAATTTTCTTTTCAATAAGACTTTCAATATAGTTTTCTTTTTTAAGATTATTTTTAATTACATCAAATGATGCATCTAGATCTAAGACTTTAAGAGGGTCATCATTGTGTAAGCAGGCTGGGAGACAACCTAACATAATTTGAAGACCATAAGGCATACCGGAACCTGTTATCTCTCTTTGCTTTATTTCAAGTTGATGAAGTGATGATTGAACAAGTTCTTTAGAAATGCCATTTGAGACAACATTTCTTAAACAATTTAGAATTAATTCTTCAACCTCAAGTTGCTTATTGGAATCTACACCTTCAAGACCTGCAGCAAATACTAGCTCTTTATGATCAGCTTCTAGACCAGTTAATGGAGATAAAGATTTACCCAGATCGGTATTTTCAAGCGTTTTTCTTAAAGGCGATGCAGAATTATCTAAAAGAATGTTTGAAACTAAATACGATTCTAATAATTCTACTGGATTATGACTTTCTCCCAAAAGCCAGCTTAATACGACATGATGATTATTTTCATCTTCTGGCATGGGATTATAGTATTCGGTAATAGTTTTTGGTTTAGTGATTCTATTTTCGTTTTTCACACTTATAGTCTCAGATGATGGCTGAAAGCTTTTTAAAACATTCTCATTAATGAATTCTTGAATTTCAGTAGGATCAACGTTACCAAATGTAAAAAAAGTTGCATTTGACGGGTGATAATGTTTTTTGTGGAACTCTACAAGGTAATCATGGGTTAGATCTATAATGTTTTCAGGATTTCCACCACTGTTATGTTTATAAGTTGATGAGTTATATAGGTGCTTTGATAGACCATGCCACAACTGGCTAGTTATGGAGCTCATAGCTCCTTTCATTTCATTGAAAACCACCCCTTTAATTTCTAAATCGCTATCTGCGTTATTACTTTCGGAGAATTCGAGCCTATGGCCTTCCTGAAGGAAATCAAGTTCATCTAAATTTGGAAAGAAAGAAGAATCTAAATAAACACTTAAAAGGTTATTAAAGTCTTTATCATTTTGTGTAGCAAAAGGATATGCTGTCCAATCACTTGAAGTAAAGGCATTCATAAACGTATTTAAAGATCTTCTTATCATCATGAAAAATGGATCTCTGACAGGATACTTTTTTGATCCACAAAGAGCTGTATGCTCTAAGATATGCGCAACTCCAGTTGAATCTTCAGGAATAGTTCTAAAGGCAACCATAAAGACTTTTTCATCACTTTTTGAATCTAGATGAATATGCTTGCAATTGAAATTAGATTCAGTATATATTTGAGCATTAAGGTCTAATAATTTAATATATTTCTGATCTTCTAAGTTAAACATATTTCAATAATAAATAATTTATGAATAAAATTACATCACTTTTAAGCTTAATAATACTTATAGGCTGTACTGCAACTCAATCGAATATTAAGACCGATTCCATCGAGACTTTTAATTTAAGTAATTATAACGAATTTAATATAAAGATAAACAATACAAATATAAGCGCTGAAGTTAACCCCATTGTGCTTGAAAGATTTAAAGAAAATCTCAAAACAGCAGTTGAACAAAGAGGTCTTAAATACAATAAAGATTCAAATATTGTTTTCGATATAAATTTTACTACAAAAGAAACAGTAGAGTCCGATCCATTGAATTTTTACTACTCAAGATATTACTACGATTATTATAGATATAGAGATGACGTATATAACGTTACTCAAAACATACTAAGAGTAAATCTAAGAAATCTTGATGATGACAAAACACTTTGGACTGTTGTGACAGTATGGAGAGATGGTTCTAGCAGATCAATATCTTCTGACGATGCGTCGAATATGTTAGTAGATGAGATAATGATAAGCTTTTTATAAAAGTCTATTTTGCATAAATTCTTTAAAATATTTTTAATACTTGTCGTCATTACAGG
Source organism: uncultured SAR86 cluster bacterium (assembly GCA_902612915.1). Classification (GTDB taxonomy): domain Bacteria; phylum Pseudomonadota; class Gammaproteobacteria; order Magnimaribacterales; family D2472; genus SAR86A. The sequence continues at coordinate 96,595 of CACMFH010000003.1, forward strand.
ATGTTCAGATTCTGATAGTAAAATAATTGATATTCCTTATTCATCTGCAGTTGAAGACCTTATTTCTCATTCAGAAGAATTTGAACAAAAAGTATTATCTTATGATACTCCTGGCGGACTCATTCACTTTGCAATTGGATTTGGCATTGCAAATTCAATAATGGTTGAGGGTAATGATGGAAACATCATTATTGATGCTGCTGATAGCATGTACGAGGCGGAAAAGATCTATAACTTATTCAAACAAAAAAATTCAAATCCAATTAAAGCGATTATTTATACTCATAACCATGGAGATCATACTTTTGGGACACAATATTATCTTAATATTCAAGAAGAAAGGCCACAGATTATTGCTCATGAAGATACTGACTTTTATGTTCAAAGAATAATGGGGATTCTTAATCCTATTATTGCTGCTCGAAGCACAAGAATGTTTGGCACTACCTTACCTGAAGAAGATTTAATTAATGTTGGCATAGGTCCAAACTTAAGTGTTTCAAAATCACCAACAGGATATGTAAAGCCAGATTTAACTTTTGAAGATGACCTAAAAATCAATATTTCTGGTATAGAAATTGAGTTGTATCATGCACCTGGTGAAACCAATGATCAGATTTTTGTATGGTTGCCTAATCACAAGTCTTTAATGCCAGGAGATAATGTATATAAGACTTTTCCAAACTTATACACCATAAGAGGTACCACACACAGAGATGTAAAAGGTTGGATAGAAAGCCTAGATCATATGAAAACATTTAATCCAGAATTTCTTTTTCCAAGTCACACCAAACCAATTATAGGAAAGGATGTAATACAAGATGTCTTAAATGTTTACAGAGATGCTATTCAATATGTTCACGACCAAACTATTAGATTAATGAATCAAGGAATGTATCCAGATGAGATTGCTGAAAAGATAGTATTACCCGATAGCATAGTAAATTCCCCATATTTAAAAGAATTTTATGGAACTGTTAGATGGTCTGTTAAGAGTATATTTAATGGATACTTAGGATGGTTTAGCGGTAATCCATCTGAACTAGATCCGCTTTCAAGAGAAGAAAAAGCAAAAAGAGTATTAAATCTTGCTGGAGACATAAATGTTTTGATTGAGGACCTTAGGATTGCAGTTAGTAATAATGATATGCAATGGGCACTAGAACTTAGTGATTATTTAATAGCATTAGATAATTTTACTGAGGAAGTAAGAAACCTAAGAATAGATGCTTTAATATACGAAGGTTCAAGATCATCAAATCCAAATAAAAGAAACTATTTTTTAACCTCAGCTTTTGAGTTGAGCAAAGATTATGTTGAACCTTCATTGTTAGATAGGACTTCTGAAGAACTATTAGAATATATTTCAATGAGCACATTATTTGATGTTTTATCTACAAGATATAATCCGAATGATATTGAAGAAAACATAACTGTTTGTTTTATCTTTTCTTCAGGACTAACAAACAACATTACCATTAGAAATCAAGTAGCAGTTATTAGTAATTCAAATCAAGACACATGCTCGATTACTGTCTTGACCGACGAAATAGAACTTAAAAAAGTTTTAACTGGATTATCCAATCCCGTTAAATCTATTGCATCAGGAGACATGCAAATAGAAGGAGATTCGGTTGAATTTCTCCAATTCCTTAGCAAATTTAGATAATTTAACTAAGAATTACCAGATGGTATGTCTTTAAATGCAACACCTTTATCAGCTCGTGGATCTTGAGGAAGTCCAAGCACTCTTTCAGCAATGATGTTTCTAAGGATTTCATCTGTTCCACCAGCTATCCTCATTCCAGGTGCGCCCAACCAAGC
>CACMFH010000004.1 GCA_902612915.1 uncultured SAR86 cluster bacterium
GGTTGCTTTTATTGTTACATCAATAGCATCTGGTATAGCCGCGAACTATGCCTACAGAAGTATTGCAGATCTAGCTTATGCAACTTCAAAAATTGCAGATGCAGATGGAAAGGCAAGAAAGAAAGACTTAAAAGCACTTCCTACTGAGAGGACTGACGAATTTGGTAATGTTGCCCAAAGTGTTTCACAAATCTCAGAGGAGCTTAAATCAAAAATCAATTTAATTGCTAAACAAAGAGACCAGTTTGGTTCAGTCTTAGATGATTTAGGAGAGGGTATTATAGTTGCTGATATAGATGGCAAAATCACATATGAAAATGAACAAGTGTCATTGATCTTAAATAAAAATGAATTAGTTGGAAAAAAAATTACTGACCTTAATATCAAATCACTTAATTATTTATTAAAAAGGGCGAAAAAGAAAAAAAGAGCCGATATTGAATTTGAAATTGAGTTAAACGATAGAAGCACTAGATGGGTTCTTGCAACAATAAATCAATCTAGGACTACAAAAGAATTTATTTTGGTTGTTCATGACATTACTCAACTAAGAAGATTTAGCTCTATGAGAAGAGATTTTATATCAAATGTTTCTCATGAATTAAGAACACCAGTAAGTGTTATCATGGCAAATTCTGAAACTCTTGTCGATGGAGCGCTTGATGACAAAAAACAGTCAAAAGTTTTTGCAAAGGCTATTTTGCATAACGCTGAAAGACTTAGCGATATGGTATCTTCTTTACTTGATTTATCAAGAATCGATTATGGAGAGCTAAAACTAAACATTGAAGAACTCCCAATAAATGAACATATTAATAAAGCCATTGATTCTCTAAAAAATCTTGGCAAAAGAAAAAATATATCTATTATGTGCTCTTGCTCTAAAGGAAAAATAGTTTTAGCAGATAAAAATGCTCTTGAAAGAATTCTAAATAACCTAATTGAAAATGCTTTTAAGTATTCTGATTCTCAATCGACAATCAATATCTCTACAAAAAAAGTAAAAGATCATTTAGAAATTAGTATAAAAGATAGTGGAAGAGGTATTCCTAGTGAAGAGCAAGACTTTTTATTTGACAGGTTTTACAGAACGGCTGAAGCTAGAGCAACTGAGGAAAAAGGAAGTGGTCTAGGTCTTGCTATTGTAAAAAATCTTGTAAATAATTTAAATGGTGAGGTTGGGGTAAAAAATGCAAAACCTCAGGGATCAATCTTTTGGTTTACTTTACCTTTAAAAACTTCATAAATCTGTAACAAATCTGAAATACTTAGTAACAAAATTGTTTTTTTAATTTTCATTAAGTTCAATCCTTAGTAACTCAACTAGATTTAAATAATATTCTGTAATCTCAGGAGGAGCTTATTATGATTTTTAACTCTATCAAAAAAACAACTTTAATATTATCAACATTTATACTCGTAGCATGTGGCGGGGGTGGCGATACAAGTATTGTATCACCTGGTGAATTAGGATCTTTAGATGATCCTACTGGTGGCGGTGGTTCAGGCGGCGCTGGCAGCAATGTTCGTACTGGAGACTGTCCGGAATCTCCGTTTATAACAAATGGATCCCCAGTTGCAGGAAACACAGTTTGTGCAATTCAAGGACCTATTACTAGTGACCTTACTCTCACAGCTGACGTTATGTATAGAATGCTTGGAAAGGTTGATGTTGGTGTCGACATGGGTGGTGATGGAACAAAATCAGGTGGTGTTTCAGCTACATTAACAATACCTGCTGATGCTGTGATCTTAGGAAAAGTTTCTCAGGATTATCTTGTTGTTAACAGGGGTTCAAAAATCATAGCTAATGGTACTCAATCAAGACCAATTAGATTTACACACAATACTGCAATTGAAGGCACAGTTGGAGAATTAGAGAGAGGTCTATGGGGCGGCTTGGTTATTCTGGGTCAAGCACCAATCAATAAGTGTTCAAACGATGTAAGAGGTACTGCAGAGTGTGAAAGAGTTGTTGAGGGTTCAAACGCACTAATGGGCGGCGCTAACAAAAATGATAATTCAGGTAAATTAAATTTTGTGAGAGTTGAATACGCAGGATATGAGATTTTTCCAGGCAATGAATTAAATGGCATAACTTTTGGTGGTGTTGGTGATGCTACAGAAGTCGATTTTGTTCAAGTTCATAATAACCAAGACGATTGTGTTGAGTTTTTTGGTGGCACTGTCAATGTTAAGCATCTAATTTGCACAAACGCTGGTGATGACAATCTCGATATCGATTGGGGATACCAAGGAAAAATGCAATTTGTAGTTGTTAAACAATCTTCAGATGCAAGTGATCACGTAGTAGAGTCAGATAATACTAACTCAGATAGCTCAGTTGGCTATCTTACAGAACCAAGATCACGTCCTATGGTTTCAAATTTTACATTTTTAGCTCAAGGTGCTGATGAACCTCTAAAATATAAAGAGGGAGTTTCTGGTATTTACATTAATGGTATTGTAAAAAATAACGTATCTCAAAATCTTATTGAATCTACTAATATTGAGACTATCCAAGATGGCGCCATAACACCAAAAATTCAGCATCACTCCGTTTTTATGGATGCTGCAGGTGATACATCTCCTTTTAAGGCTGATACCTCTTCTAGTGGAGTAACCGCAGAACAATTAGAGGCTTCAATTAAAGAAAGAGCAACAGATTTAGTAATTGGAACAAATACCCTTGTTTCAGGATTCTTTTTAGGTGATAACGAGAGTGCAGTCACTTCTGCTTTTGATGTATCAAAAGTTCAGGGTATGTGTGCAGTTGGACCTCATGCTGCAGGAACACCTACAGATTTATGTCCAACTTATAGCTCAAAAGAGGAGAGATATATTGTTGACACTTGGTTTTCTGCTACTAACTATATCGGAGCATTTTCCCCTGGGTCTGATATAGATAACAACTGGGCTTCTGGTTGGACTTTAGGATTATTCACAGATCCTGAATGTCCAGCCGGAACACTTGAATCAGAGGTGCTCCTAGGAAGGAAGGTATGTTCATTATCTGGAGTTCTAACAACTGATTTAACTTTAGTGGCAGGAAATTATTATAAATTGGATGGCAAGGTTGCTGTAGGTATTGATATGGGATCAGATGGAACAAAAACAGGTGGCGCTAGTGCTACATTAACAATTGAACCTGGTGTTACTGTTTTTGGAGAATCTGGAAACGATTATTTGGTTGTCACAAGAGGTTCTAAAATTAATGCAGTTGGAACTTCATCCGCACCAATTATTATGACTGGTAGACAGGACATTTTAGGTGAAGCAGATATTGTTAATACAAGAGGTTTATGGGGCGGATTAGTTTTGCTTGGAAAATCTCCTATTAATAAATGCTCATTTTCAACACCAGGTACTTCATCAACAGCTGGAACAAGAGTTAACCCTTGTGAAAAAGACGTTGAAGGATCCGTTGGAGATACTATGGGTGGTGAAATTCCAACTGATAGTAGCGGAACTTTAAAATATGTAAGAGTACAATACGCAGGATATGAAGTTTTTCCTGGTAATGAACTTAATGGAATAACATTCGGTGGCGTTGGGAGTGGAACAGATGTTTCATATATCCAAGTTCATAATAATGCAGATGACTGTGTTGAGTTCTTTGGAGGAACAGTTGATGTTAAATACCTTGTTTGTACTGGTGCTGACGATGACAATTTAGATATAGACTGGGGTTATCAAGGCAGGCTTCAATACGTAATTGTTCAACAATCTAATGATAAAGGTGATCATATTGTTGAATCAGATAACACTAATTCTGATGCAGCAGTTGGTTATCTTACAGAACCTAGATCAAATGCTGTTGTCTCAAACTTCACATTTATTTCAAAAGGATTTGATGAAATATTCAAATTAAAAGAGGGTGTTTCAGGTCAATATCTAAATGGAGTTGCAGTTGTTAATAGTGCTGTAACAGGCCGAACTACAAATTGTATTGAGACAACATTTATAGAGACTGTTCAAGCAGGTGCAGTAACACCTACATTTTCTATGAACTCTGTCGCAATGGATTGCCCTGGCTATATCAAAACAGATGCATCATCTGGTGGAGCAACAATCGCTCAAGTTGATGCGATTGTAAAAGCTGGTTTAAACAACCTCTATGGTGCAAATTCTGGAGGAGGTTCTTATGTTAATACACTATCAGGGGTGGTCAACGGTACTGCTGAGAATGCAGCTACAGTAACAGCAATACCCGATACTTATAATAGTGATAGTTGGTTTACAACACCAACATACATAGGGGCCGTTAGCAGTGCTACTGATACTTGGTATAAGAACTGGACTTTGTCTGGAACTATAGAAGTTCAATAAGGTTGTATTTAAAAAAATATATTTAATGGAGAGATAAATGAAATCAAAAAATACATTAAAGTTTCTTAAGTACAACATTATTATTGGACTTTCATTGTTTTCAATTTTTAGTATGTCTCAAGAAATCGAGGAAGTGGTTGTAAGTGGTTCTTTTATCCCAGATGAAAAAAGAGATACTTCTGAAATTTCTGCGATTCTTGATTCATCTGAAATAGAAAGAACAGGAGATGATAATATTGCCATAGCTCTAACAAGATTAACTGGTTTAAGTCTTGTTAGAGGCAAATATGTTTATGTTAGAGGTCTTGGAGAGAGATATTCTGCTGCAACTTTAAATGGTTCAGGTCTTCCAAGCCCAGAACCCCTTAAAAGAGTAGTTCCCTTAGATTTGTTTCCAACCCAGCTTATTGAATCATCAATCGTTCAAAAGACCTACTCAGCAGATATGCCAGGTGAATTTGGTGGCGGTATCATAGAGATTAATACCAAAGCTGTTCCTTCAGAGAGAATTTTAGATCTATCTTTTTCATCAGGATTTAATTCTGAAACATCCCTATCAGATGGCCTTTTGTATGATGGTGGTGATGACGATGATCTTGGATATGATGATGGTACAAGAGATTTTCCGTCATTTGTTCAAAGAGCAATAAATGGCAATCAAAAGCTTGACAGGTCAAATTTCAAAACTTATCAACTTGCAAATGCAGGTCGAGAGTTTGTTAATTCAGAACTTTGGGTTATTCAAGAAGGTGATGTCCCCTTAGATAACTCGGTAAGCTTTACATACGGAGATGAATTAGACATAGATATTGAAAGACTTCTTGATGATGAATCTGCAACTATCGGTGTTCTTCTTACAGCTGGCGTAAAAAGCTCTTGGGAAACTCAAGAAGGAATCAGACAAACTGGCGATATTCAAGCTCAAGGAGATGGTACTTCTATCGTTATAAGGGGAAATGATAAGACATTTAAATCAACCTCAAATAATGTAACTTCATATCTTATGGCTGTTGCAGGCATTGAGACAGACTCTGCAGAACTTAAATATACTGGCATGTATATTCATAAAGGTACAAAAGAGGCAAGAACCCTTCAAGGATATGATACGTCTGACTCAGGAAATGTCAGAGAAGATTTCACTGAGTTTTTTGAAAGAGAGCTTATTAATCACCAACTTAATTATAGTTATCTTTTTCAAAATAATATACAACTTGATGTAAGGCTTGCAGGTGGTGATGCTTCAAGATATGCACCATACGAAAGAGTAGTCTTCTATGAAGATACTGATGATAGAGGCTTTTGGCGTTACGATGTAAATACAGGCAGAAATCAAACACAGTTTAGTTATGTAAATGATGATAATGAGAATTTTGGTCTCGATTTAACATTCCCATTACAACTTGGAGACCAGGAAGTAATTATAAAGACAGGGTTTGATCAATCAAATAACTATAGAGATGCACAGGTTAGAAGTTATAGATTTTTAGCTGAGGGTGGACCAATACCAACCGATGGATTAGACAACAGAATTGATTATATATTTGAAGATAAAAATTTTGATCCATCGAGATTAATAGTAATTGAAAATACTGCAGCTTCATCGCCAGCAGGCTATCAAGGCGATTTAGAAATTTCCTCTTTATATTTCAACCTAGATGCTTATTTAAATGAAAATTTTAGATTGGCAGCAGGCTTAAGGTTCGAAGACGGCGAACAAATGGTAAACACTTATGATGTATTCCAAATTGTTGACAACAACATAGAGAAAGTTATTGATGAAGATTATACTTTACCTTCTTTCACATTAACTTATTTACCTGAATTTGATGAAAATCTTCAAATAAGATTTGGTCTTTCTCAAACTATTGCGAGACCAACATTTAGGGAGCTATCCCCAACATTATTTATAGATGTTGATACTGATAGGGTTATATCAGGTTCGCTATACTTGGAAAATTCTGAAATAGACAATATTGATTTAAGAGTTGAATATTATTGGGGATTTAACCAGTTCTTAACTGCAGGCTTATTCTTTAAAGATATTTCAAAACCAATTGAAGAAGTTGTAAATGAATCTGGTGACTTAATTATTACTTCATATCAAAACGTACCTTCAGCTGAAGTGACTGGTTTTGAAATTGAGTATGAAAGAATTTATGAAGATCTATTACCTGATTCAAAATGGGGTAGCACTAAGGAATTTATTTTTAAAATGAATTTTACTGCTACTGATTCTGAGGTAATTTACAGTGATACGGATACTTATATAAATACACAAGGAAGAGAAGTTAATGCTGCCAGCTTGTTTGCAAATGGAAGAGATACAAGACTTCAAGGCCAATCTGAAGAAATTGCAAACCTTCAACTTGGATGGGACGATTTACAAAATGGCACTCAAGGAACACTCATAGTTAATTATGTGAGTGACAGAGTTAGAGCGAGGGGTATTGACGTTCTTCCAGATATATATGAGGAACCGCCACTTCTAGTAGATTTTGTATATTCCAAAACAATATCATATGCTAGCAATGATTCTGATTTGAAGATATCACTTGAATTAAGAAACATCCTTGATGAGGAGTATTATGCTGCAATGGCGGATACTGTAATATATGATCAATATAATCTTGGAACTTCAGTATCTTTAGGCTTTAAATTAAGTTTTTAATTTATATATCACAAAAATGAGCTACACTAAGTAGCTCATTTTAATTATGAATTTTATTAGATTTAAACAAGTGATAATTATAATTCTGGCTATTCCTGCGCTATATTTTTTATGTCTTTTATTTATTTCTTTTATCAATAAACCAATAATTGAAAATATAAATGTGCCAGATATGACAAATTTTGAATTTCAAAGTAATCAAAATGACATTCGGGATAACAATAATCAAATTGAAAGTCCCTTAACTTTTGATTATAAATTAATTGGTTATAGAGCAGGATCAAATAATTCTTCAGTAATTTTAAAAAAAGGCAACAAGGAGTATGTGGTTTCAAAAGGTGAAAAACTTGAAGGAGTATATGAGTTAATTGAAGTTTCGAAGGATGAAGTAGTATTTCGCAAAGATAAAAAATTATATAAAATTGAAAATCTTGTTGGGATTAGCTTATGAAATATAAATTTGTAACTAAATACACATTAATAACATTATTTATTGTTGCACAAAATTTATATTCCCAAGATTCATATATTTTGAATTATGAAGATGTAGATATTAGAAAAGTAACTCAAGATATTGCACAATTTTCAAAAAAAACTATTATTCTGGATCCGCGAGTTAAAGGAAAGGTAACAATATATTCAAATGCTAATCTAGATAGTAATCAAATTTGGGACGTCTATCTAAGAACTATTCAAGTGAATGGATTTAGTGCGATTTCTGAAGACAGTTTTGTTAGAGTTGTTCCTGAAAATGAAGCTACACGTGATCAGACTCGAGATTATTCAAATGGAGGTGGCTTTGAAACAGAAGTAATACCTTTAATAAATAGATCTACTGAAGAAATTCTCCCAATGATAAAACCCATTACTGGTAGACAATCTCATTTATCCAGTATTCCTTCAGTAAACTCAATACTAATCGTTGATCGAGCTAGTAATATTGAAAGGATTAAAGAATTACTCTCAGACTTAGATAAAAATAATACAGCTAAGATATCTATAATTAAGCTTGAAAACTTATCTTCTATTGAGGCTGTAAGAATTCTTGACAGATTAAAAGCTCAAAACAATCCAACAATAAATAAATTTATTGCAATTCCTTTTTCACCTTCAAATTCAGTAATACTATCTGCTAATGATTTAATTACCAGAAATATTATGTCCACTCTAGATTCATTAGATAAAGATATTATGTCAAACGATTCTATGGATGTTATATACCTTAAATATGCTCAAGCCTCTGATATTGCTGGAATCCTTAACTCAATATCTGGAAGTTTTATAAGTGATATTGAGGGACAAAAAACAGTTATAACTCATCATGAGAAAACTAATGCCCTTATTATTTCTTCTGCAGAAGAAAATCTTAACTCCATTCGAAATATTATCGCTAAATTGGATATAAGAAGGGCTCAAGTATTGGTTGAGGCAATTGTAGTTGATCTTTCTGAAAGTGCTGCAAGAAGACTTGGAGTAGAAGCAATATATTCAGGTAATGACGAAGATAGTATTCCAGTTGGAATTACAAGATTTTCTGGTTCTGGTGCAGACTTGCTTGCAATTGCTGGTGCAGCTGACGATGAGCAAGACGTCACTTTGACAACAACGGCAATTTCATCTCTTCTAAATACTCAAGGCCTAGTAGCTGGTTTCGGAGATCTAACAAAAGGAGATGATAATTTTGTTGGAATTTTAAATGCAATTGCAGATGATACAGATTCAAATATCTTATCGACTCCTTCAATTCTTGCTATGGATAATGAACCAGCAAGATTGTTTATTGGTCAAGAAATACCAATAACAACCGGAGAAAGTCTAGGAACAAATAATTCAAATCCTTTTAGAACAACATCAAGACAAGAGGTTGGAATTGAATTGGAAATAACTCCTCAGATTAATGAGGGAGCCTCAGTGATTTTAACAATTAAGCAAGGTGTTTCAGGTATAGCTGGAGTTGCTCAAAGTGGTTTAGATATTATTACAAATAAAAGAGAAATAGAAACAACAGTTTTAGTAGATAACAATCAAATAATTGTTTTAGGTGGACTAATTGATGAAGACGTTCAAGAGGTAGTCTCCAAGGTTCCAATTTTAGGATCCATACCTCTTTTAGGAAGGATTTTTCAATCATCTTCAACAAGTACTAGTACAAAAAATCTAATGGTTTTTTTAAAACCAACGATTCTTACTGATTCAGATTCCGCAAATGAGATTTCACTTGAAAAATATAATTATTTTAAGGCTGAACAAGAACTTAAAGATAATATTATTATAGATCTTACTAATCCCAAAGACTAAAAGTGAGTAACTCGATTAAAGAAAATATAAATACAGATATTTTTCCATATGATTTTGTAAAAGAAAATGAAGTAATTGCTTTTCAAAATGGAGAAGGGATTGTAGTCTCATCGCCAAAACCTATATCACTTAATCTTTATCAAGAAATTCAAAGATTTTTAAATTCTGATTTTAGATTTGAGTTATGTGATTCAAATAAATTTAATGAAATTCTTACTAATTCATTCACCTCAAGCGATCATCAGAAAAATATTTCTGAGGAATTAACTGATGAATTTAATCTGCAAGATTTTGCAGGAAGTATCAACGCTACAGAAGATCTTTTAAGCGGAAATAATGACGCGCCAATCATCAAGCTAATCAATGGTGTTATCAGTCAAGCAATTAAAAGCAGGGCATCTGATATTCATTTTGAACCCTATGAAGATTTTTTAATAATACGTTTCAGGATTGATGGCATTCTTAAAGAAATACTTAGACAAGATAGTAAGATTGCATCAATTCTCATTTCAAGAATTAAAATTATTTCTGGTCTTGATATATCGGAGAGAAGATTGCCACAAGACGGAAGAGTATCTTTGTCTCTTGGAGATAAAAATATTGATGTAAGAGTATCAACGCTTCCGTCATCATACGGTGAAAGAATTGTACTGAGGATTTTGGATAAACAAGCTGCTCAAATAAATATAGATGACTTAGGATTACCTGAGAAAATTCTTTCAAACTATAAAAGCTCTCTTAAAAATCCTGAAGGAATTATACTTTTCACTGGACCCACAGGTTCAGGAAAAACAACTACACTTTACTCTGGTTTAAGATATTTAAGTGATTCATCTCAAAACATTCTTACAGTTGAGGATCCAATTGAATATACTCTTCATGGTATAGGTCAAACCCAGGTGAATACAAAAACAGGCTATACATTTGCAAAAGGTTTACGAGCAATTTTGAGACAAGATCCAGATGTGGTTATGGTTGGAGAAATGAGAGATATTGAAACCGCTCAGATAGGAATTCAATCTAGTTTGACTGGGCATCTTGTTCTATCAACCGTTCACACTAATAGTGCGGTTGCTGCAATAACTAGACTCAGAGATATGGGAATCGAGTCCTTTTTACTTGCATCAAGTTTAAGAACAATAATCTCACAGAGACTTGTGAGGAGGCTATGCTCTCATTGTAAAATTGAAAATAAGCCAACTTCAGAATCTGTAAATATATTTGGACTGGATAAAAATAAATCTGTTTTTTCTGCAAAAGGATGTGATCATTGTAATCATACTGGTTATCAGGGAAGAATTGCTATTGCTGAATGCATTCAAATAGACAAGACTTTAAAAGATTTAATTCATAATAATGCCTCTGAAAATGAAATTTCAGATTATGTCTTTAAAGATAATCAATCTATAGATAAAGCTTCTATTGACCTAATAGTAAGTGGAGTAACGTCATGCGAAGAGATAATAAGAGTAAATAATATAAAAGAAGATGCCAGCATATAGTTATACAGCTATTAATAAAGTTGGTACTAAGAAAAAAGGCATCATCAGTGCTATTTCAGAGAGAGAAGCAAGGAAGTTAGTAAAAGATCTTAATTTAACACCGTTAAAAATATCTGAATCTAAAAATTTAGGCAAGACTTTAAGAATTAAAAATAAAGATATTGTGCTGATGACTAGACAACTTGCGACATTACTCGAAGCTGGCACACCAATTGTGGATTCAATCGATATAACCGCAAAACAAATTAGAAATAAAAACTTAATACAAGTTTTATTTAACCTCAAAGAAGACTTGGTACAAGGAAAAAGATTAGGCAATTCAATGAAAAAATTTCCAGGCGTTTTTTCAGATACTTATATATCAATGGTCTCAGCAGGGGACTCTTCAGGTAACTTAGATACTGTTTTTTCCAAACTTGCTGATTATCTTGAGGAAAGCGCTTCAATAAGACAAAAAGTAATATCAGCTTTAACTTATCCATTAATTTTGATTGGATTTTCCCTTATTGTAATTATATCTTTGCTTGCTTTTGTTCTACCTCAAGTCGTCAATCAATTCATTAAGGCGGGAGCAGAGCTACCATTTATAACAAAGTTTTTAATTGGAATCTCAAATAATATTATTCCAATATTAATAGTAGTACTTTTTTTTGCTGTAGGCCTATATTACCTTTATAAGAAATATACTAATAATAAAGATAATAAGATATTTATTGATAAAAAGATTCTTGCCATTCCATTTTTAGGTAACTTTATTCTTAATTCAGAATTAGAACGATTTTCCAGTACTATGGAATTACTTTTAGCTTCAGGTACTAATCTAGATATAGCTCTAGGGGAGTGTTCAAAGATTTTCAACAATCAATATTTATCTAATATTGTTATGAATGCCAAAAATGATGTGATTGAAGGAAAAGACTTTATAGCCTCTATGAAATATGGCCAAGTTTTCCCAGATATTTTTATTCAATTGATTTCAAGTGGTTACAGGTCTGGTAATCTTGAGAAGATGTTTAATAAGGTTTCGAATTTTATGAAATCTGAAATTGAAAATAAAAGGTCTGTATTTTTATCACTTTTAGAGCCAATAGTAATAATTTTTATGGGTGGATTTATTATGATGATAGTTCTAGCTATACTAATACCAATTATGCAAATGAATACATTAGCAATATGAAACTAAAAGATAACGAAAAAGGTTTTACACTTATAGAATTAATGGCTGTTTTGGTTATTTTAGGTATTTTAGCGACAGTTGTTGTTGTAAGTGTAGATCCAGTTTTTCAAAGAGCGAATCTTGAAAAAATTAGGGCTGATATGGCAAACACTAATAAAGCACTCGAGTTATATAGATTTAACGAATTGTCTTATCCTTCTACTTCACAAGGTTTAGATGCTCTAGTAAAACCCCATTCTGAATTAAAGAATCCTTTTTTGTATCCTCAAGGTGGTTATATATCGGCAATTCCAAAAGATCCATGGGGAAGAGAATATATCTATGAATATCCTTCAAGACGCACTCAAAAATATGATTTATATACATTAGGTGCTGATGGCATTGAAGGAGGATCTGGTGAGGATGCTGATGTTGGAAATTGGATGCAACAATAAAAGATATCGATCAGGCTTTACTCTTATTGAAATACTTGTCGTACTGATTATTATTGGAATAACATCAACATTAATTACCTTAAACTTTAGCACGTTTGATTTAATAGAGAAAAAAGCTAATTCATTTCAAAAAACTGTAAGCTATTTAACGGAGGAAAGTATTATTACAGGAAAAATTATTGGCTTATACCTAAGTTCTGATAATCAATTTGCAAAGTATCTTACAGAAGAAAATCAAAACGAAATTGATTCAAGTTACAAAAATACTTTTTGGTCTGATACAACTTCACTTAGGAAAACATTTAAATTTGTAGATGGGTCAATTATAGAACTTGATAATCAAATGCTAGATACACCAGTAATTATTTTTTACCCATCTGGAGAAAACTCTGGCGGTCAAATAGATATTTACAACTCACAATATATTCAAAGAATAATTATTTTTAGCAATGGAAAAACTAAGGATGAAATTATCAGTTATTAAAAAAGGGTTCAGTTTAATTGAAGTAGTTGTTGCTTTATTTATTTTAAGTATTTCGGTTATAACAATCTACAATCTAATAATTTCTACCTCAGTTTCAAGCTATGATCTTGAACAGAGATATTTGGCCAAAGAGGTAGCAAATAATCACATTGCACTTTTAAATACAATTGAAAAACCTCTAAGATCAGGAAACAGAAATGGTGAAATGATTATGGGAGGTCAAAATTGGGTTTGGGATGAAGAAATATACGATACCTCAAATGAAGATTATTTTGAATATGAAGTACGTATTAAACTTGCAGGACAAGATAAGTATATTTATTCAACAAAAGGTTATTTAATTAAATGAAGAAGGGATTTACTTTAATTGAAATCTTAGTTTCTCTTGTAATACTATCTATGATTGCAGTCATTTCATCAAACATTCTTCAGTCCTCTATTGAGATTGAAAGAACTTCTTCAGAGCGTCTTAAAGTATCACGCTCATTAAATTTATCATCAATAATTTTAAAAAGAGACATAAGACAAATTATAAATGTGCCACTAAGAGATAATTTTGGAAACCCTATGAATTTAACATTTTTAGGAAGCAATCTTGATAAAAAAATATCTTTTAATACTCAGATTAAATCAATCTCAAATAAGATATCGCCTGTAAAAAGAGTTGAGTATGGTCTTGAGAATAACAATTTAATTAGAAAACAATTTTTTTCATCAAATCCAATAAATATTGATGAAAGCTTCAAAACAAATTTAATTGAAGAAGTTTCTGAAATAGATATAAGATTTTTGCATGAGAAAATGTGGTATCAAGAATGGCCGGTCGACCCAATCACTCAAAGAAAAATTCCAGAATTAATAAAGCTCGAGTTTACAAAAAATAATAAAGAATACACATGGATAATAGAACCAAATTTTGATTATGTCTTCAAGTACTAAAGGAGTTGTTCTCATTTCAATACTATTAATAGTTTTGCTACTATCATCAGTAGCAATATTATTTGGAAATAAATATCTCTTATCTTTAAAAAGAGCACAATATATTGAATTTCAATCACTATCATTAAATGCCTTTAGAAACATTGAGGCATTATCAAAAGAAAAAATAAAAAAAGAACTTAGATTTAATAAAAATAAAATATCAAAAAATAATCCTCTTCTTAAAGAAAGCTTTTATTATAATCTTAATGGTGCAGATATTGTTGTAAGAATCTCAGATGCAAGTAATTGCCTAAATATAAATTCTATTGTTCTTATCGATAATGGTGAATTCGTTGAAAATAAAAAATCTACGGCATCAATCAAAAAAATTCTCTCACTAGAAGAAGTAGATAATAATGTTATTGAAGAGATTATAGATCAGGTCATTGACTGGATTGATTATGATTCAAATCCAAGGGCTAATGGTCTTGAGGATTATTATTATTCTGGACCACTTCATAATCCAAAAGAATACACTGGAATGAGATTAATGGTTTCTATAGAAGAGTTAAAAAGTATCCCAGCAGTGAAACAAATTGATTGGTCAATAATGCAAAAAAATTTTTGCGCTCTTCCTGAAGCTAATCAAATATCAATTAACATTAACACCCTCAATATAAATGACGATTATTTATTGAGCTCTTTATTTCCAAATATATCTTTACAAGAGGCTAAGTATATTTTGGATAATATACCAGATTCAGGTTTTGACGATTTAATTAACTTCAAGAATAATTTTCCTGAAATGAATTTTGAGGACGCATATGGAGAAATTAAATTTAATTCAAATATTTATGAAATTAATACAGAGATTAATTTTGAAGATTTTGTTTCATCCTCTATAAGTAAACTAATTTTTGAGGGCAATAATAATGGTTTTATTATCTCAAGAATTTATAATGGAATTTGATGAGTACGATTGTTGCATATCCAGATAATTTAAGTTTCAGTTATGGTAAATATCACCATAGCTCAGATAACTATAAACAAAGAAACACTTTTTCAAATTTAAATGAATTTGATTCTTTGAATCAAAAAGATACTTTTATATATCTTGTTCCATCTTCAATTATAAGTAGCTATGTTTTTGAGAATAATGAAAATCTTTCAAAACAAAATAATCTAGCTAATTTCATGTCAGATATTGATTCATTTATCGTTGACGATATTTCAAAGAACGAATTTTTCATTTTTGATAAAAATGGTTTTGTAATTAATAAAACATTGTATGAAGAATTAAATACCATATTAAATTCATTGAATTGTAAAGTTCTAGTTTTGCCAGATTATTTTTTAAATAGACAATACGGAAAAGATACCATTACAGAATTTAATAATAAGTTTTTATTTTCCTTCAAAAATGGCACAGGTAGTACAATTGAACATGATTCATTAAATCAATATATTGAAACAGTGAAAAATAACTATCCAGATTTTGATCCTATTATTTATTGTGATAATGATGTGAAGGCCTTGGAAATATTTAAGACTAAAAAGGAATTTAATGTATCTGATTTTGTTAGCAATAAAAATGCTAAAGAACTAAATCTATTTAAGTTTGAAGTCTCTATTAAAAATATTTTTAATAAACTTAATTTCACAAGAATGGAGTTATATTTATGCACATTTCTAATATTTTGTTCTTTGTCTCTTCCTTATTTATTTTTATCTCAAAATAATAAGCAAATAAGCATATACGAATCAGAAACATTTAATATTTTTAAAGCAATAGATAAAAATACTAATAGAGTAGTGACCCCAAAGATTCAAATAGATCAACTAATTAATCAAATATCTATTACTCCATTAGCAGAAATAGAAAACTCTAGTTCGAATTTTAGTAATTTTAACTTTTTGGTTTCTCTTGGTGAAAATTATCTTAAAAGTTTAGATATAGATTTTAATTCAAATGAGGCAGTACTATTTTTAGAGGGGTTACCAGAGATTCAATATCGATTGATTAAAAATACTGTTGGAAGCTTAAATGTAGAAATTTTAGATGAGAATTTAGCTTCAAATAAAAATTTGATTTCTGGTGAGATTAAGATTGGATTTTTACAATGAATAACTTTTTGAGTAGCTTAAATAATAGGGAAAGAAATTTAGTATTGGCTACTTTATTAATGGTTGTTACATTAATATTATTTTTTATTTTTACTAATACAATTCAGTCCTTGAATTTTTCATCAAAAAAACTTGAAAAAGCTAAATCTGATTATGAATACGTCGTTCTAAAAGCTCAACAGCTAAGTAATTCATTTATTAATCAGTCAAATGATCCTGCTGAAATCAAATCATTTATAGACAACTCGATAGATTTAGATATAAAAAATCTTGAAGTAGATAATATTGATAATTATTTAAAAATTTCTTTTGAAACTAAAAATTTACAAGAATCTTTTTCTGTTTCAGATAAGATAGCGTTTATGTTAGAAAAAGATTTTAGTAAAGTTACTTATTCAAAAAACGAAAACGGATCTTTTACAGAGCTTTTTATAATCAATCTTTAAAGAAATATTTATAAACTATAAACGCTATAATTGATCCGATAATCTGTGCTAAACCAAATGAGAAAACATTTTCGGGGCTTATACCAGCAAAGCTGTCAGAGAACATACGTCCAATCGTGCCGGCTAGGTTTGCAAATGATGTAGATGATGTAAACCAATATGCTGCACCAATATATGATGCAACAATTAATGCAATTTTATCTTTATTTGAAATTAATATAAAAAATACCAACCCAAAAGTAGCAATAATTTCGGAAAGATAAATATTGAATCCAGACCTGTTTTTATTAGAGAGCTGAAATAATTCAACATCAAACATAATATTTGCAGTCAAAACTCCAATGATTGCTCCTAAAATCTGCAAAAGTGTAAATAGTACAAACGTTTTAAAAGAAATTTCTTTGTTTAAAAAAAATGCTAGAGATACAACTGGATTAAAATGATTACTGTATGACTCAAATGATGAAATTAAGAAATAAAGAGCGAAAAAAGTTATAACAGCATTAACAAACAAAATAATTGATTCATCATTGGTAAGTGATTGACCCATTATTCCGGAGCCCACAACTGCACAGAATAGAAAAGCTGTTCCTAAAAACTCAGAAATATATTTATTTAATTTCATACTTCATTATATATTGATATTTTTTTTGAATAAATTTCATGGAAAATTTTAACTGCAATTGAATCAGAGACACCCCATTTGGTTGATTGTATAGTTTTAATCTCTAATTTTTTTATAATTCTCTCATAGATTTTTAATCCAAAATCAATGACGTCAGCTCTATCATTTGCAAATCCATACTTGTTAATTTTTTCTTCTATTTCAAGATTTCTTAGATTCTTATATTTTTTTAAAAAATCATCAGATTTCATTTTTTTTAATTTATGAGCATTTAAAAAGGCTCTAATGTTACCTCCAAGTCCTATGATCTCTGTTATATCATTGAATTGCTTTAACCATTTATCCAATCTATCCCATTCTTTTCTCTTATCTTTTTTAAGCATTAATCTAACACCACCTAATTGAAAAGATTGAATTGAATGTTTTGGATTATTGTAAATATAGATCTCAGTACTTCCCCCACCAACATCAACATATGCTTTATTATTTTCTTTTTGTGCCTTTGGATGAAAACCTATTAACTGAGCTTCTTCAAGACCTGAAATTATTCGAATTGGATGTTCAATTTTATTTTCTATATATGTTCTTGCTTCTTCCGAGTTAGTGGTATTTCTTAATGCGCTAGTAGCAATAATTTCGTATTGATCAATTTTATCTTTAGTAAATTTTTTCTGATATCTTTTTAGCGTACTTACTAATTCTCTTAGTTTTTTATCAGATATCTTTCCCCCTTCAAAAACTTCTGCTCCAAGACGAATTGGGGAACGTATTCCATCAATAAACTTAATTGAGGTGGGTGTTGTTTCAAAAATCTTAGATTTTACTGCATTTGTGCCAATATCTACGGAAGCAATTTTCATTATATGTCGTCGCTATATTTGCTTATGATCATAAATTGTTCATATGAAAGGTTATCAAATTTAACTCCTTCTAGACTTGTTGAATAATTATTCAAAGACTTTGACCATTTTGCAGGCTTAAGAATCTTCTTCCCATGATATTCAGTTTTATTCAATAGATATCTTAGTGATGTTAACCGCGCAATCATTTTATTATTCGAATTAATTGAAACCCATGGACTAACTTCAGTTCCAGTTTTTTCAAACATCTGCTCTTTGTATAATGTGAAGGCGTTCCATTTAGTAATTACTTTTTCATCATTTTTTGTAAGCTTCCAATACTTAAGTTCAGAATTTTTTCTTGCTTTCATTCTAATTTTTTGTTGATCTTTTGATAGTGAAAAATAAAATTTTGTTAATTCAACTCCATCACTTATTAATTGCTCTTCCCAATTATTAACTTTTTTCATAAACGCTCTGTATTGATTTTCAGTGCAATAACCCATAATGGGTTCAGTTATTGCTCGTGTATACCAAGATCTGTCAAGAAATGAAATTTGACCGCTATTTGGAATTACCTTTTTCCATCTCTGGAACCAGTGAGATGATTCCCATTTTGTTGGAATTCCTAGCTGAATGTAATTAAAATGTTTTGGCATTAAGTATTCTGAAAAGAATCTAATTGCTGTACTTTTGCCAGCAGTGTCTCTGCCTTCAAATACGATACATATTCTTCTATTATTTTTAATTACATCTTCTTGAAGTTTCAAAAATTCAATTCTTAGTCTTCTTTTTTCTAAATCGTAAGATTTTGCATCAAGTTTTTTATAATCAGTTTGATCTAAATTTATAATTTTCATTTTATATTTAAATGAGATGACACCTAAAAGTTTTATATTCTTAACACAAATGATAACATTTAAGCGTAAAATTTTTTATCAAAAATAATATGGAAACTCTATTCTTAAGCCCTCTTGCAATAGTAATTATAGCATCTATAGTTGGGTTCTTTATGGCATATGGAATAGGTGCTAATGATGTTGCAAATGCTATGGGAACTTCAGTTGGAAGCAAGGCAATTACTCTAAAACAGGCTATCATTATTGCTGCAATATTTGAATTTCTTGGAGCATATTTTGGAGGTGGTGAAGTTACTTCAACAATAAGAAAAGGAATTGTTGATCCAACAATTTATGAGGATGCAAATAAATTTATTATTGGAATGTTATCGTCATTATTAGCCGCAGGAACATGGTTAATTATTGCCTCAAGAAGAGGCTGGCCAGTTTCCACAACTCATTCAATCGTTGGTGCAATAATTGGTTTTGTTTCAATTTCAAAAGGAATGAGTTATGTAACTTGGGGGACAGTAGGTGGTATAGCTTCAAGTTGGGTAACATCGCCAATAATTGCAGGATTATTAGCATTTCTAATTTATTTAAGTGCAAAAAAATCTATTCTTGATAGCACTAATCCAGGCAGAAGAGCCCTTAACATAATCCCTATATATAGCTTTTATGTTGCTTTTATTATTTCATTAGTTATTGCAAGAAAAGGACTTAAAAATATAGGACTTGAATTATCAGAGTCAGATGTATACATGTTTAGTTCAATTTTTGGAATTATTGCAGCTGCATTTACTTATATTCTGTTGAGACAAAATTTTTCAAAAATTAAAAAAAATGGAATTGAATCTGCATTTGCAATTTTAATGATTGTCTCGGCATGTGCAATGGCTTTTGCTCATGGCTCAAATGATGTTGCTAATGCAATTGGACCTCTTGCTGCAATTGTCTCCACTGTAAATTCAAATGGTATTATAGATACTTCGTCTCCAGTTCAAGCTTGGATTCTTTTTTTAGGGGCAACAGGAATTGTTTTTGGTTTAAGTATGCTTGGAAAAAATGTAATAAAAACTGTAGGAGAAAAAATTACTGCATTAAAGCCTAGTCTTGGTTTTTCAGCCGAACTTGCTACAGCAACTACGGTTGTAGTTGCTTCTTACGTTGGATTTCCAATTTCAACAACTCATACACTAGTTGGAGGAGTTATTGGAGTTGGATTGGCAAAAGGGGCTAAACATTTAAATACTAAGTCAATAACGAGAATTATTACTTCATGGTTGATAACAATTCCAATTGGAGCTTTTTTAACAATCTTGTATTGGGTTTTTCTAAGAATAATATTCGGAGTTTGATTTTACCTCTTTATCCAGCTGGTCATGTATGCAACCACAGCTCTAGATGCTTCAATTTTTCCAATATCATTTAATTTACCACTTTCTTTTGTGTTTAATGAAAATATTGAAAGAATAATTTGAGCTACAACTCTGCAAACACCTTCTTTATTAAAAACATTATCGAGACTTATGGATTCTTCGTAAGTTTCTTGAATGACATTACCTAACTGATGAATTGAATCTGAGTCTAAAGGCGGATTTATGGTATTACTAAGAATTAATTTTTGTGCTATTGAAGAATAAAAGAAATATTCATAAATATTATAAATAATATAATTTGTAACTTTTATAAGATCTCCTTTATCACTATCACTTAAGATGTTTTTTGAAAAGTTTTCTAGACATTCATTAATACATTTTAAGATTATTAGTTTTTTTAAGAAATCTACAGTTGGTATGAATTTATAAGTCGATGTTCTTTTTAAACCAGATTTTTCTGCTACTTTTGCAAGAGTAAGATCATCAATCTCACCATCTTCAACAATATTAATTGCAGCATCAATTATTTTATTAATTCTTTCTTTGCTTCTATCTTGTTTTGCTAAAGTCTCCACTATTTAATTATGGACAAATGTCTATAAATGTAAACATAAAAGAACTTAAAAAATTCACATAATGTTCACAAATTAATGTTATTTCTGTTGCACTCTGAATTTAAGATTTCTACATTATATTGGAGATTTCATGAAAAAATATATATTCCCATTGTTTCTATCACTATCTTTATTTTCTCAAGAGTCAGAAAATAATACTAACGATGAGCAAGTTGAAGAAGTTGTAGTAGTTGGTACAAAAGCTAGTATTGTTTCTGCTATTGAAAAACAAAGACAATCAAATTTAATTGTTTCTGTCGTAGATTCTGATGCTTTAGGTGACTTTCCAGATACAACAGCAGCTGAAGCCATAAGAAGACTATCAGGTATTTCAGTTGAAAACGATCAAGGCGAAGGCAGATATGTAAATATAAGAGGTATATCTGGTGATCTTAATTCAATTGCAGTTAACGGTGCTCTTGTTCCTGCTCCAGAGGGAGGTAGGGCTGTTATGCTTGATGGTCTGCCAACTGAATTGCTAGATTCAATAGAAGTATACAAGACACTAACAGCAGATAAAGATGCTGACTCAATTGGCGGAAGAATTGAGTTTAATACTAAAAGAGCTACTTCAATTGACGGAACACTTCTAAAATTTAAAGCAGACACTTCATACAATGAGCAATCTAAAAATTCTGATAATCCAAAAATGGCGTTTACTTATGGTTCAATGATTAATGAAAATATTGGACATGTTCTTGGTGTTACATACGCATCTAAGCAGATTGTTACCTACAACAACGAAACCGGTTTTCCAGCTTGGGATACAGACGACGGAAATATCTTTCTTGATGATGATTGGGAGATGAGGTTTTATGATTTAACAAGAGAAAGAACAGGTGTTACATATGATATCGATATGATGATAGATGACGATACATCAATTTATGCAAATCTTTTATATAACAAATATGATGATGATGAATTAAGGAATAAAGAAGAATTTGGCTCTCTTAGAACCGGTAACGTATATGCAGGCTCAAGCGAGATTAATAGAGTTAGAAGAGATGCTGAAGTTAGAAAAAGAATAGAAACACGTGAAATAAAAACCGTGATATTGGGCGGTGAGACATTGATAAACGGCTGGTTCGCAGAAGTGCAGTTTAGTCACTCTTACGCTGAAGAAAATGATACAGATAATGTTGATGTAACATTTAGAAGCGATAGAATTGATACTGATGATTGCGGAGGTCCTTGTGGCTCATTCTTTTATCAAGATCCTCAAAAAGTCGGTTTATCTCTCTCATCATATGCTCAAGGTGTGCTTTATGCTGATTTAAATGTTGATGCATGGGAAGAAGATTGGAGTTTAATCAAAGATACTGAAACAGCGTTTAGTATAGATATGACGAAAGATGGATTTACGTTTATGGATGTTCCAACAACAGTAAAATATGGTTTTAAATATAAGTCTAGAGAGAAAAAAGGTGATAGCAATCAAATAGAAGTTGATGATGATAATGTGCAAGCTTTACTTCAATCTGAATTTGGACCATACATAAGATCTTGGCCATTCGCCGGACAACAGTACGGTCCTCATGCTGATGAAAATCTTTTATATGCAAGAAAGGGTCAATACACTGGTGGTCCTGATTATGATAACTTTGAAGAAGACTTTACAACAAATGAAGATATTACCGCGATATATTTTATGGGTACAATGGATTTTGATAAGGCAATTGTTATAGCAGGTATTAGGGTTGAAGATACTGATTTCGATACTCTTGGATATAATGATGGTGATGTAGATGATGTGTTAACAGCATCAAAGAGTTACACGTTTGTCTCGCCAAGTTTAAATGTTAAATATTTCTTAGATGATCAAACTATCATTAGAGGTGCAATATGGAGAGCATTATCTAGACCGGGTTTTGGTCAAGCAAACTTAATAGCAGATATAAGAGAAAGAGATGATGGTAATTATCGAGGTGAGATGGGTAACCCAGATCTTGACCCATATGAAGCAACTAATTTTGATTTATCAATTGAATATTACGGTGATGGCTCTTTCGCATCACTTGGATATTTTAAGAAAGAAATCGAAAATGCAATTTATCCACTTGCAGTGGCTAATACAACAGTAAATGGTTTGCTTTTTGACGAATTATTGACATTTGTAAATACAGATGACTCTGATGTTGATGGTTTTGAATTAAATATATTTCAAGAGCTAAATATGCTGCCAGAACCCTTTGATGGCCTGTTTGTTTCAATGAACTTTACTACTACTGATGGAACTTCATCATTAGATGTAGATAATGGAACTGTAACATTTCCATTCAGAAAATTATCAGAAGATGTTTCTAATATCTCTATAGGTTACGATAAAAATAAATTTGATATAAGGCTATCGTCTGTTTCAAGATCGCCTTATTTAGATTACCTTGCAGATGATGATAGCGAAACCATTCAAGAGGATTTAGATAATAATAATATTAGGTACACAGATGATCACACTCAAATTGATTTTAATCTTAAATATAAAATTAATGACAATCTAAGTCTTAAATTTGATATCAACAACATAACTGATGAACCAGAGTTTTACTATTGGGGAACTCCAAACAGATTATCTCAATATGACGAGTATGGAACAACCTATTCAATTGGCATAAGATATAATTTATAATTCAAATAAATTTAAATAATAAGGCAAGTCTTTAACTTGCCTTATTTTTATAAGAAATGAAATACTTATTAACAACATTATTTATATATTCGCTTTCTGTAGTATCTGATCCTATAGATAAAATTATTCATATAGTTCCTGCAATCGACGAGACTCCTCAAGTAATCTCAAAAGGAGATGCTGCAGATGATCCTGCCATTTGGCTAAATAAATTAAATCCAGATAGATCACTAGTATTTGGAACAGATAAGAGAAGTGGCATATATACATATAACTTAAAGGCCGAAAAAATAGGCTACACAGAAATTGGAGATATCAATAATATTGATGTTAGAACAATGAATGTTACTGATGATGATAACAAAGACATAGGTAGTTATTCATTTATCTTTGCATCAAATAGAACTACAAACACACTTGATATTTGGGTATATAAAGATACTAATATTGATAAGGCTATAAAGGATAATAATTTTGAAATTTCAAAAGAGCCATACATAAATGCTAAAGCAAACATGGTAGTTTATGGAGTTTGTGCAGGCATTGATTCAAGATTTGGATTAATAGCATTTCTAACAGAAGATGAGGGATCAAAGGTACAGATGTGGAATTATGGTCCCTTTGGAATGACTCTTTTAACAACATTTAATAATGGAAATGCAACTCAATCTGAGGGATGTGTTTACGACGATGAAAATAGAACTCTTTTTATATCTGAAGAACAAGATAGAGGTATTTTAAGAGCCTATAAAATAAATAACGAGTTAGATTTTTCAATTCCTATTATTATTGATAATAGATCTGGAAATATAGATGATGATCCTGAAGGTGTAACAGTTTATAAGTCTTCTGAAAAAGATGGCTATGTTATCGTTTCATCTCAAGGTGATAGTTCTTTTAATATTTATAATCGACAAGAGCCTTATAACTACCTAGGCAGTTTTAAAGTTGGTAGTAACAAGGACATTGATAATGTTAATGACACTGATGGTATTGACGTTATTAATTTCAATTTTGGTAATAAATATCCTATGGGTTTATTTGTCCTGCAGGATGGAACAAATGATGGTAAAAATAAGGTTAAGAGACAGAATTTTAAATATGTTTCTTTTGCTGATGTTCTAGAAAAATTAGATCTTTAATTTCTTTATAAATTCTATAATATCCTTAGAGAGTGATTCAGGTTGCTCTAAGGCTGCAAAATGTCCGCCTTTGTGAGTATTCCATTGAACTACATTATAGATTTCTTCAGCCCATGCTCTTGGAGGTGCAATTAAGTCTCTTTCAAAAACTGCGCCTGCCATAGGTTGCTTAATGTTCTCAAAAGAAAATCCTAAGTCTCCATTTTCTTTATATAACCTTGTTGATGAAGTTATTGATTCACTAAACCAATACAAAGATACTATTGCTAAAACTTCATCGTTAGAGACAACTAGTTTATTCTCTTCACCATCAAACCAGCCATAAAACTTCTCTACAATCCATGCAGCAAGTCCAACAGGAGAGTCATTTAAGCCATAACCAAGTGTTTGTGGTTTTGTTTTTTGTATCTCATAGTATCCAACTCCTTGTTCTTTATATTTTTCAAAATTTGCCATTAATTTTTGTTCTTCTTGTGAGGTATTTTTTAATGGATCTTTATCAGCAGGCGGCCAAGCAATAATCATATTAAGATGAATGCCAATACAATGATCTGGATAAAGTTCAGCCATCCATTTGCTTATGGTAGCTCCCCAGTCACCACCTTGAACAATATACTTATCGTATCCAAGAGCAATTAGAAGCTCATGCTGCAAAATAGCAATCTGTTTGGAATCCATACCAACTTCTTTTGGTTTGTCAGAGAAACCAAATCCTGGGAGAGAAGGGCAAATAATATCAATTGGAATATCAGAGTTTTTTTGAATAATTGGTATTATTTTTAAAAATTCTTGGATGCTTCCAGGCCAACCATGAGTCATTACTAATGGAATAGCATTATCATTGTTTGACTTTGAATGAAGGAAATGAAGCTTAAGTTCGGACTTGGTTGTATATCTGTAGCTACCAATGTCATTAATCTTCTTTTCATGATCTCGCCAATTAAATTCATTTCGCCAATAGTTTGTTAGCTCTTTTAGGAAATTAAGATCTGTTCCATGAGACCATCTATGATTTATTTCATCAGGCCATCTTGTTAGATCTATTTTTTTATTTAGTAAATCAATATCTTTTTCAGATACTTTAACTATAAATTCTTCTATATTTTTCATAAGCAATTATTTAGTTTAATTTATATCACACCTTAAATATATTGAAGTAAAATATCTTTTTTGAGTAAATATGTTTGAGAATATAGAGTCTTTTCTTAGTAATAATAATGAATTAGCTTGGATTGCTATTTTCATGTTTGCTTTTATGGAATCGTTTATTTTATCTGGCATTATTGTTTCAAGTGCTATTTTATTTTCAGTATGCATTTTTGTTTTCAATATGGAGTTATTACCTTTATACACAATTGTGATGGTTGCAATGCTTGGCGCTCATTTAGGTGATGTTTCTGGCTTCTTTTTTGGTAAAACTGTTGGTCCAAGCTTGTTAGCAACTAAATTTATTTCTAAAAGAGAAAAGACAATAAAAAGAGCTCAAAAATTTTTGGATAAAACAGGACAATACACTGTGATTTTGGGTAGATTTGTTCCTGCCATAAGACCGATTGTTCCTTTTTTGCTTGGTATTTCTGATCTAAAAGCTGTAAGATTTTATATTGCTGATGTCGTCGCATGTACATGTTGGGGAATTGCCTTAGCATTACTGGTAACAGGAGTCGGATCTTTAATAGGATAAAAATATGTTAAGTATGTTTATATTAGTAGTTAGCTCAATAGCAGTTTTATTTTTGTTATTTCAATTAATCAAAGCAAGCAGACAAGGTAGATTTCTTCAGACCTTAAGAGATCTCTTAATCATACTTTTAGCTATTTTGATGACGGCAGCAATTTTTTATATTGGATTTAGATTCTTCAGAACCTTTATTTAGAATGTCATTAACTTTATTTGAAAAAATTATTAATAAAGAAATACCTGCTGAAATTATTTATGAAGATGACGTTTCTATTGTTATCGAAGATATCAATCCACAAGCGCCCACACACTTACTGATTATTCCAAAAAAAGTAATTCCTAAATTGTCTGATGCATCAAATGAGGATCAAGAAATATTAGGTCACTTAATGCTTGTAGCTGGGAAAATTGCAGATCAGCTTGGTTTAGATGAAACTTTTAGATTAGTTGTTAATAACGGCGCAAAAGCTGGGCAAAGTGTTTTTCATCTTCATCTTCACCTTATCTCAGGAAGGCCTCTTAATTGGCCTCCAGGTTAAAAATAAATATAAGCGCCTAGACCTAATAAAAAAACAATAATTCCTATTCCTATAGCAAAATAAGAACCATACTTTAAAGTTGAACTGTCATCCATAATAAATCCCCTCAAAAAAATATATCAAAAATTAATTCTTTTTCAAACGATTTTTTAAGATAAAATGGTCTAAAAATTCATAACTATTAAATCTTGAGTAAATCAAAACTATCTAGAGAAATAAAAGCTTGGATATCTTATGATCTAGGTAACTCAGCTTTTGCAACTACTGTTTTAGCAGCATTTTTTCCTATTTTTTACAATCAATATTGGGCATCTACATTAGACTCTATTTTATCAGCAGAGTATCTAAGTTGGACTCTAGTAATTTCAAATCTTACTTTATTATTCACCGCACCTCTCATAGGAGCTATAACTGATATAAGCAAGTCTACTAAATTGATGTTTATATCAATGGTTTCAATATCCATTATTTGCGTTGGTTTATTATATTTTTTACAAGTTGGATCCTGGTTATATGCTTTAGTATTTTTTGGTATTGCTAACTATTTCTTTTCTGCTTCAAACGTTCTGTATGACAAAATTTTAGTTCAAATAGCATCTCCTGATTTATTTTCAAAGATTTCAGGTTACGGGTATGCCTGGGGATATTTTGGAGGAGGGTTGCTTTTTCTTGTAAATGCTTTGATGAGCCTTTATCCAGAAATGTTTGGATTGAGCTCTCAAGCTGATGCAATAAGATGGTCATTTATTACAGTATCTGTATGGTGGACAATATTCCTATTACCTCTATCAATTACATACAAAGAAAGAGTTGTTAATTCATCACAAAGGGTACTTAAGGATTCTTTTAGAAATTTTGTTAATACTCTTAAATCTGTATCAGAGCATAGAAATGCATTCATATTTTTGATCGCTTTTTTTCTATTTATAGATGGTGTTCATACTGTTATAGCACTTGCTTCAACCTTTGCTATAAATCTAGGCCTTGATACAAGCTCAATTATTATTGCTTTAATTTTAGTTCAATTCGTAGCATTTCCTTCAACATTGATGTGGGCATTTGTTGCAGAAAAGTTCGGAGATAAACTAGTAATAAATATAACGATCATTATTTACATCATATTAATTTTATATTCATTTAATTTATCTGATGGAATTGAATTTTATATTCTTGCAGGTTTAATAGGTTTTATTCAAGGTGGCATTCAGGGAAGTTCTCGTAGCTTGTTTGCTAAGTTAATCCCATCTGATAAAGCAGGAGCATTTTTTGGTTTATTTAATACCTTCGGAAAAGCTGCAGCATTTATAGGTCCAGCACTTATAGGTATTTTCTTAGCAATATTTAAAGATACAACATTAATGCTTTTGCCTTTATTAATTTTATTCGTATTAGGGATTGTTGTTTTATATTTTGTTGATACCGATGAAGTTATTTAGCACAAAATCAATAATTTTTTATAGCATATTAGGTGCAATAACAGCCTTTGTAATTGCTCCATTTATAAGAAGTCTTATTGATTTTAGTACTGGTATTGAGTTACTTATCACCACAGCAATAATAATCCCAATGTATGCTGTTATCACAAGATTTTTAAAAAAGTATCTTTAAGATTTTTGAAGTGTTTCAAATAGAAGTTTTGGTTTGTCAGTAATTATTCCATCAACTTTAAGATCGATTAAATAATTGAATGTTTTAATATCATTAATTGTCCAAACCATTATTTTGATTCCTTTTGATTTTAAGTAATTAACAAATCTTTTTGTCACAATTCTTGCTCCGTAATATCTGATAGGAATTTGAAGACAATCACCAGGAACGATTCCTCTATAGATACCAAAACTCGACATCAGTGTTTTGGCAACCTCATTGGGACCCATGGATATGCACAAATGCGGATGAGTTGATCTTACATTATTTAATCTTTCGCTATTAAAACTTGCCACACAGACTCTTTCAGAGGCATTTGATTTCGATATAACTTCTAATGCAGGATTTACAACTTCGTCTGTTTTAAAGTCTATTTGAAATGAAGTTGAAGGAAAGGTATTTAAAGCATCTACTAATTTAGGAATCCTATGGTCACCAAATATTCTCAAATCATCAATTTCTTGACTTGAAAGGCTATCAAATTTAAAAGGTAAATCACAAATTCTTTTGAGATCATTGTCATGGAAAATATATGGGATACCATCAGAGGACACTTGCACATCAGTTTCAATGAATTTACAGCCTAAAGATATTGAGTATTCAAAAGATTCAAGAGTATTTTCTGCTGCTTCCTCAGCTCCACCTCTGTGAGCTAGCACCTCAAGACCGTCATATTGTAGATAAGTTTTCATTAATCGATATTGTATACGTTAATATTGTAAAATATGTCTCTTTAATGAGAAGTTAACTATTTCAGTGAAAAAATTTGATTCTATAAGGCCATATCATGATGATGAAGTTCATCAAGTTTTGATAGACCTATCTAATAACAGAAGATTTTTAAAAATGTTATTTTCTACAGGAAGGTTTAACAAAATAAGATACCTACCTTTTTCAAGAAAAGTTCTTAGCCTTGTTCTTAAAAACAGAATTAAAAATATAAAAAGTGTCAGTCAGTACCAAGATGCATTTGAAGCAGTGGTCTCTGAAGTAATAAAGAATTCAATCAAAAAATTTTCAATATCTGGTATCGAAAATTTAGATCCTAATAAAGGATATCTTTTTGTAGCAAACCATCGAGATATAACCCTTGATTCAGCATTACTTAATTTTACATTGCATCAAAATAACTTTAAGACCACTTACAACGCAGTTGGTAATAATTTATTGAGTGAGAAGTGGGCATCAGACCTTATGCGATTAAATAAAAGTTTTATTATTGATAGAAGTGATAAATCAAAAAGAGATATATATAAAAGCTTAAATCTTGCATCAGAATTTATCTACAACACAATAGTTAATGAGAATGAGTCTATTTGGATTGCACAAAAACAAGGCAGATCTAAAGATGGTAACGATTACACAGATCCATCAGTGATTAAAATGATTCATTTGAACGCAAGAAAAAAATTATCTGTAAATGATTATCTTAATAGTTTAAATCTTATTCCAGTCTCAATATCTTATGAAAAAGATCCTAACGATCTTCTTAAAGCTAAAGAGATGTACCTAACAGACCTTAATCAAAAATACATAAAAGAAAGAAAAGAAGATATGGAAAGCATTTTTCTAGGCATTAAAGGCTCAAAAGGAGATGTGCATTTAAATATTGGTAAAGCAATGCACTTTGATTCAGATTCTTATGAAGAATGTTCTGATCAAATTACTGAAGCAATAAAACAATTATATCAACCACATTCTACAAATTATGCTGCTGCTGTAATACAAGGTAAACCAAACAATAATGGTAAATATTCACCAGAAGAAATTAATGAAGCAATAGAGTATCTTGAGAATAGAATGAACCTCATACCAGAAGACATGAGGCCATATTTTCTTAATCAATATTCCAATTCTGTAATAGACATTTAAAAAGAATAAAAAAAAGAGAAGAGCTACTTTCGTAACTCTTCTCTAAAAAATTTAACGTTATGACTTAGTTATTGGGGGAGCACTATGACGTCATTACAATTAAATTATTTAAACTCTGGATAAGCTTCTATACCTATCTCAGAAACATCAAGACCTAGATCTTGTTCTTCATCTGTAGCTCTAATTGGCATTACTGAATTGATAGCCATTGTTGTTAGATAACTCATTATGAAAGTGAATCCAGCTATTGCTAATACACCTATCAATTGAGTTACAAAACTTGCACCACCAGTAACGCTAACTGCTAATACTCCGAAGATTCCAACTGTTCCGTGAGCAGAAATAGCTCCTACTGGGTCATCAA
Organism: uncultured SAR86 cluster bacterium; assembly: GCA_902612915.1. Classification (GTDB taxonomy): domain Bacteria; phylum Pseudomonadota; class Gammaproteobacteria; order Magnimaribacterales; family D2472; genus SAR86A. The sequence continues at coordinate 30,554 of CACMFH010000004.1, forward strand.
TTCCAGATTTCTCGAGATATAAGATTGAGAAATAAACAATTACACCACCTATAGCACCTACTAATACTGCCATACCACCAGAAGGACTTAATGGATCTGCAGTAATAGCTACTAGTCCAGCAATTGCACCATTCATAGCCATTGTTACATCCATTTTTCCTGTCATGATTAAGCTAACTAAAAGCGCAGCAACAACTCCGCCTGCAGCAGCCATATTTGTATTCATAAATACCTGACTTACAGCAATAGCACTTCCTTCACTAGCAACAGCAAGCTCAGATCCACCATTAAATCCAAACCAACCTAGCCAGAGAATCCAGACACCTAATGCTGCCATTGGAATATTTGATCCTGGCATTGGATTGACTGATCCGTCATATCCATATTTACCTTTTCTTGGGCCTAATATACTTACAACACCTAAAGCTGCAGCTGCACCACATAAATGCACAGTACCTGAGCCAGCGTAGTCAGAATATCCCATAGCGTTTAAGAAACCACCGCCCCAGTTCCAATAACCTTGAATAGGGTATATAAATCCAGTCAAAATGACTGCAAATATAAAAAATGGTAATAACTTCATTCTTCCTGCAACAGCTCCAGATACAATAGACATTGCTGTAGCTACGAACACAACTTGGAAAAAGAAGTCAGCTTGTTGGGAATAATCCATTCCGTATGGCATTCCAATTTCTTCATTTGGTAATGCTGTAGATAACCCTAGGGATGTTCCAATTGATGGTATTACACCCTCAATGAGTGATCCACCTGGATACATTAGTACGAAACCACAAACTAAATACATAATACATGCTATTGAATATAGTCCTAGGTTTTTAGTAACAATTTCAGATACATCTTTCTTTTGAACTAGTCCAGCTTCAAGCATAGTAAATCCTGCTGCCATCCACATAACTAGTGCACCTGCCATAACGGCATAAAATGTATCTAATGCAAATTTAATTTCTTCCATAATTTCTCCTTATTTAGATAGCATCAGAACCTGTTTCACCAGTTCTAATTCTTATTACATCATCAATGCTTGATACGAAAATTTTTCCATCACCAATTTTTCCAGTATTTGCAGTTTTTGAAATAACATCAACAACAGTGCTCATGTTTTCATCCTCTACAAGAATATCTAGCTTAATTTTTGGTAATGTATCAACAGAATATTCTGCACCTCTGTACATTTCTGTATGTCCTTTTTGTCTTCCATAACCTTTAACTTCTGTGATTGTTAGTCCTTCGATACCTGCATCAACAAGAGCTTCTCTAACTTCTTGAAGTTTAAAGGGTTTGATTATTGCACTTACAAGTTTCATAGATCTTATAAGCTCGCTGATACTGAGAATACAAACGCATCTTCATCAGCACCGTATCCATCATCAGAAAAATCTGAGTATGTTAATGCACAATCATATGATCCACATGAAAATCCATAGGATATTCCAAAATTATCACCGTAATCGTCATATTGACCGTAAGATACACCAACAGGTCCAATACCATATGACACTTCTGTGTAGTCTGGAGCACCATCAACACCAGATGCATATGTGAGACCAAGATCGCCCATACTTAAACCAACATAGATTTCTTCAAAATCTAGATCGCTATCGTTTTCAGGGTATCTGTATTCAATATAACCAATGTCTACACCAACACCACCAACTTCAAATCCATATCCAAAATAAAGATCTAGCTCTGAACCGGCACCATCATTAAAGTTAACGTTTGATCCCCATAGTCCAGCATAGAAACCACCATCAGAAGCATAATCAAATCCACCTTGGACAGCAGGTCCGTCAGATTGAGTCATTCCTCTCCAAATATAATCGCTTGCAAAGCTAACATTTGCGCTTACTGAAGCAAATGATGGCAGTGAAACCATTGTTAATAAAAGTATTAATTTTTTCATTTAAATCTCCTTTTAAATATACTTACTAACATATATGCAATTGGTGTGCCAATTATGTAATTATTTTTTTTATATAAAAAAAAGTTATAATTTTTAGAAAATTTTGGAGTAAATATGGATCTCAATAAAAAAGTAGCATTAGTTACAGGTGGAGCTTCTGGTTTAGGACAAGCCACTGTTGAAGCTTATGTGGCTAAAGGAGCAAAAGCAGTCATCTTAGACATAAATGAAGATAAGGCCCTAGAAATAATAAATAATCTCGGTGAAGACAAAGTCATGTTTATATCTACTGATATTATGAAAGAGGATCCAGTAGTAGAGGCTATTAATAAAATTAAAGATAATTTTGGAGGGCTTCATATTGCAGTTAATTGTGCTGGAACTGGATACCCAGGAAGAATATTAGGTAAAGAAGCGCCTCATCCATTAGATGCCTTTCAATTTATTGTTAACTTAAACCTTGTTGGAACTTTTAACGTCATGAGAATAGCAGCTGAATTAATGGATAAGAATGAACCTGATGAAAAAGGTGAAAAGGGGGTTATTATTAATACGGCTTCTATTGCAGGTATTGAGGGTCAAATTGGTCAATCAGCATATAGTGCATCTAAAGCAGGTGTAATTGGATTAACTATTACTGCTGCTAGAGATCTTGCAAGACACGCCATAAGAGTATGTACAATTGCTCCAGGAATTTTTGATACTCCACTAATGCAATTAGCTCCAGATAAGGTAAGAGATCCTTTATTAGAATCAACTCAATTTCCTCATAGATTTGGGCAACCAAATGAATTTGCAGATTTAGCAGTTCATATTGTAGAAAATACATACCTAAATGGTGAAACAATCAGGTTAGATTCAGGAATGAGAATGAAACCTAGATAAATTATTGAACAGCTACCCAGTAAGTCATTGCTATAACAGCAACAATAATTAGAAACAAAATAACTTTAGCATCGCTTTTGCTATCAAGGTTTGCTTCATCTGATTCATAGTATTCTTTATAGTCATCCTTCATATTTATTCTCCATGTTGTATCACAACTCTTCCAATTTGTTCACCTTTTAGAATTTTATCAATTTCTTCTTTAATTTCTGAAATTTTTACTATTTTCGTCTGATTTGAAAGATCAAGCGACCATTCATTTGATAATAATTCCCATAAGTCTTTTTTTAGTTCTATGGATGATTCAGCTGAATCGATTCCACTTAACTGAATACCTCTTAAAATAAAAGGAAATACAGATGAAGAGAATTTTGGTCCAGCAACATTTCCACAGCATGAAACTACACCATGATTTGCAATCATTGTTAGCATTTTAGATAAAATGTCTCCACCAACAGTATCTACCGCTGCAGAGTATTTAGCTCTATCCATGGGTTTTATGGGATCTGACATATATTCATTTCTATCTAAAATTTCACTAGCTCCCATCATTTTAAGAGTATCGAAATGTGAGGATTTCCCAGAAATTGCATGAACTTCATATCCAATTTTTGAAAGAATTCCCACTGAAATTGAGCCAACACCACCTGTGGAACCAGATACTAAAACTGGAAGTTTCTTTGAACAGTTATTATGAACAATTTTTTTTATACATGCTGCAGCAGTAATACCAGCTGTTCCAAATGACATACACTTCATATGATCTAACTCAGACGGCATTTTTATAACCCAATTGCTTGGGAGATGCACGATTTCTCCAAAACCTCCAAATTCAGACATTCCAATTTTATATCCTGTCGCAATAACATTATCACCGACAGAAAAATCTGGGGTTGATGATTCAATTATTTCTCCGGCTACATCTATTCCAGGAACAAATGGATAAGAAGATGCTACGCCTTTTGCTCCAGATGCGGCGAGAGCATCTTTATAATTTAAAGATGAGTAATGAACCTTTATTAATACTCGGCCTTGTTCAAGTTTTGGTATATCAATATCTTCTAAAGAACCGTTAAAATTCCCTTCGTTTTCTCTTACAAGATAACCTTTAAATTTCATTATTATGATTCAGATAAATATTTTTCAGCGTCTAACGCTGCCATACAGCCAAATCCTGCGGAGGTTACCGCTTGTCTATAAATTTGATCAGATACATCACCAGCAGCAAAAACACCTTCAACAGAAGAGCTTGTAACAGATCCGTTTAAACCTGATTTGATGATAATATAACCATTGTCCATATCTAATTGTCCATCGAATATTTCAGTATTTGGTTTATGGCCTATTGCAATAAAAACACCCATCACTTCTTTAGAAATTTCAGAACCTTTATTCTCTAACTTTATTGATGTAACACCCATATCATCGCCGCAAACTTCTTTAAGTTGTGTATCCCATAAAATCTCGATTTTGCCAGCTTCCTCTTGTTTAAATATTCTATCTTGTAAAATTTTTTCTGCTCTTAATTCATCTCTTCTATGAACTAAATATACTTTTGAACATATATTTGCTAAGTACAATGCTTCTTCAGCCGCAGTATTACCGCCTCCAATAACTGCAACATCTTGATCTTTATAGAAAAAACCATCACATGTTGCACAAGCGGAAACACCTTTACCTAAATATTTTTTTTCTGAAGGAAGACCAAGATACATAGCACTAGCACCAGTTGCAATAATTAGAGAATCGCATGAATACTCGTTTACTCCTTTTAGAGTAAATGGTTTTTGAGTTAATGAAACCTCATTAATATGATCATTGATTATCTCAACATCAAACTCTTGAGCATGTTTTTTCATTCTTTCCATTAATTCTGGTCCTTGAAGACCGTCACTATCACCAGGCCAATTTTCAACATCAGTTGTAGTAGTTAATTGACCACCTTCCTGCATACCTGCAATTATGATTGGATTAAGTCCAGCCCTGGCTGCGTAAATACTTGCTGCATAACCAGCAGGACCTGAACCTAAAATTATTAATTTGTTATGATTGTCTGACATGTCATGAATTATAATTGAATATAAAGAAATTGTTATGGTTTATGCCTATAATTAGATCAATAATTAGATATAGTTAAATGCCTCCATATATAAAGAATACTCTAACAAATTTTCTAAGTTTTTTTCTTATTGCATTCTCATTGTATATTTTTGTTTCACTTGTTTCTTATGATATTTCTGACTCTGGATTCTTTAATAAAAATTCAAATGAAACAGTTAATAACTTGGGCGGACCTCTTGGTGCAAAAATATCAGATTTTTTATATACAATTTTTGGTTTCGGTGGATATTTAGTTCTTCTTGTTGGAAGTATTTGGGCTATTCAAACACTATTTTTTGAGGATCCTTATTCATCTTTAAATAAGACTTTAGTAAGATTGGTTAGCTCTGTACTTTTATTAGTATGTTTTTGTTCAATAGGGTACTTCTATTTTCTCGATAGCTTTGGAGGTGTTGTTGGAAAAGAAATAATTCTGGCATTATCTTCTTCAATTGGCGATATTGGGTCATTGATATTTTTAGTTATATTGTTAATACCTTCAACTTCATTAGCCTTTAATTTTTCTTGGTTAAAAACTATCGATAAAACAGGAGAAATTTTGATTATTTTTGGAAAATTTAGTTTTCAAATTATTTCAAGACTTCTAGTAAATTTAAAAGTATTAGTAATTCTTTTTTTTAGTAAAGCTAGAAAAATTGTTACCACAATGCAGATTAGAAATGATAATAAAGTTAAATCAGCATCAAAGCCCAAAATTTCAAAAGAACCTCAAATTAAAGAAAAACACGTTGAAGAAATTAAAAAAGATCTCACTCAAGGTGATTTACCTATTAAAGACGAAACACCATTAAAAGAAGTATTAAAAGAGAGTTCTGACACTGACGAAGAAAAAAAAGAAAAGGCTGTTATGCCAAGTACTGAATTACTGGATAGAGCACTTGATGATGGAAGCTCATTGTCTGAGAGCGAATTAAATCAAATAGCTGAACTTCTTGAAGCCAAATTAGAAGAATTTGGTATTGAAGCCACTGTTGAATCAGTTTTACCAGGACCAGTTGTAACTCGATTTGAAATTCAACCAGCACCAGGAACAAAAGCAAGCAAAATAACTAATATTGCACAAGACATTGCAAGATCATTATCGGTAAGCAGTGTTAGAGTTGTAGAAGTGATTGAGGGAAAATCATACGTGGGTATTGAGATACCAAATAATAATAGAAAAATGGTTAGGCTTACTGAAATACTCTCCTCGAAAGCATTTAAATCCTCTCCATCAAATCTTAGCGTAGCGCTTGGTCAAGATATTTCCGGTAATCCAATTGTTGTAGATTTATCCAAGATGCCTCATTTGTTGGTTGCTGGTACTACTGGATCAGGAAAGTCAGTAGGACTAAATGCAATGTTACTGAGTTTATTATTTAAATCTGATCCTGAAGAAGTAAGATTGATATTAGTAGATCCAAAAATGTTGGAATTGGCTGTCTATGACGGTATACCTCATTTACTTACTCCAGTTATTACAGATATGACTGATGCATCTAATGGTTTGAGGTGGTGTGTGGCAGAAATGGACAGAAGATATAAATTAATGTCCATGATGGGAGTAAGAAACTTGGCAGGATTTAATAAAAAAATTCTAGATGCTGAAAAGAATGGAAAACAGATATTAAATCCTTTAAATGAGAATGAGGATGAATATCTTGAAGTATTGCCATCCATAGTTGTAGTTGTTGATGAATTTGCAGACATGATGATGTTAGTAGGAAAAAAAGTTGAACATCTTATTGCTAGAATTGCACAAAAAGCTAGAGCAGCTGGAATTCATCTAATATTAGCAACTCAAAGACCTTCAGTAGATGTCATAACGGGTTTAATTAAAGCAAATATACCTACAAGAATTGCCTTTCAAGTTTCTACAAAAATAGACTCAAGGACAATTTTAGATCAAGGTGGAGCAGAACAATTATTAGGATATGGAGACATGCTCTATTTACCTCCGGGAGTAGGTGTTCCAGTTAGGGTTCATGGAGCATTTGTTGGAGATGATGAGGTTCACAGAGTTGTTAATGATTGGAAATCTAGAGCAGAACCAAATTATGTAGATGAAATTACATCATCAACCCAAGATACTGGACCAATTCCAGGTTGGACGGGTGCTGACGCAGGTAACTCAGATGAGCAAGATGAATTATATGATGAGGCTGTAAACTTTGTTATTGAATCTAGAAGAGCATCAATATCGGCTGTTCAAAGAAAATTGAGAATTGGCTACAACAGAGCCGCAAGACTTATTGAAACAATGGAAGAGGCTGGACTCGTATCAGAAATGAGCTCAAATGGGTCAAGAGAAGTATTAGTGCCCAAAAGAGATTAAATTGAAATTCATTTACATAAATTTCTTACTGTTTTTTAATTTGCTTATTTCTGCTAACACAATTGAGTCTCTAAATGAATTTTTTAAAAATAATTTAGAATTTGTCCAAACTAGTTTTAATACTATAAATAATAGCTTTGATAAGTCTTATGGTAATTTTTCTAGAGATTTAAATAACAACATAAAGATAGAGATTAATTCTCCATTTAAAGAAATTTATTTTATCAATGAGGATGGAATTGAAATACATGATTTAGAATTTAATCAAAAGAGATTTATAAAGAATCAAGATATACCAAATAATATTTTAAAATTTATTAAAAATGGATTTAGAAATGAGTCGTTAGATTTTGAACAAATAGGTGATTCTAAATTTAAGATAACTGAGCTTGAAAAAAATTATTATTTTGAATTTATTAGTAATGACACTCTACAAATAAAATATAAAGATAATATGAACTTAGATAATTTAATTAATTTTTCAAAACAAAATGATAAGTAACATTTTATTTGTTGGGTTTGGTGGTGCATTAGGGGCAATATCGAGATTTGGAATTAATGAGATTATGGAAAGATATATCATTAACTCGTCGTCCTGCTCTGTGCTCCTGGTAAATGTTATAGGATGTTTTTTAATTGGTTTAATAATTGGAACATCGATGCCTGAAAAAAATACGATGTATTATTTTTTTATTATTGGATTTTTAGGGTCATTTACAACTATGTCTGCTTTGACATATCAGACAATTGAGATTGCTAATACAAATTTAATTCATGCGGTTTCATATATAATAATTACTGTTGTAATAACTATTGCTGCAACATATATTGGAACAATAATCGCTAAATAATGCTAGACATCAAAAATTTAAGAGATAATTTTAAGGATATCCAAATTTCCTTGAAAAAGCGTGGTTATGATTTGAATGAAGCTTCTTTTAAATCTTTAGATGATTATAGAAAAGAGCTTCAAATTGAAGTTGAGAATCTTCAAGCTGAAAGAAAAAAACTTTCATCAGAATTTGGAAAACTTAAAGCATCTGGTGAAGAGACCTCAGATTTAAAAAAGGTTATTGATAAAAAAAATTCTGATTTAGAAAAAAAAGATTCTGAGCTTCAAGAAGTTTTAAAAAATTTAAATAACTTACTGCTGGATATGCCAAACATTCCTCACGATTCTGTTCCTGAGGGATCATCAGAAGAAGATAATAAGATTATAAGTAAACATGGTGAGATTATTAGCACTAACACTCTTGATCATCTAGAAATAACAAAAAAAATAGATACTGAACTAGCTGCTAAATTATCTGGATCTAGATTTGCAGTCTTAGAAGGAGATTTAGCCAAGCTTCAACGCTCATTAATAACTTTTATGCTCGATTGCGCCATTCAAAATGGATATAAGGAATATTATGTTCCATTTATGGCAAATGAAGAGTCTTTAACAGGGACAGGACAATTACCAAAATTTGAAGAAGATTTATTTAAAACCTCAGATAAACTATACCTTATTCCTACTGCTGAAGTTCCTTTGACTAATTTATTCAGAAATGAATTTCTTAATGAAGAAGATTTACCAATCAAAGTAACATCTCATACTCCATGTTTTAGATCTGAGGCTGGAAGTTATGGAAAGGATACAAGGGGTCTTATAAGACAACATCAATTTGAAAAAATTGAACTTGTGCAGATTACTCACCCAGATGATTCTATGGATTGTTTAGAAAATTTGCTTAAAAATGCTTGTGAAATTCTAGATAAATTAGAACTTCCTTATCAAATTATTGAATTATGTACTGGCGATTTGGGCTTTTCATCTGCTAAAACATTTGATATTGAGGTTTGGATGCCTAGTCAAAATAAATATAGAGAAATTTCATCATGCTCAAACTTCACAGATTTCCAGGCCAGGCGCTCTAATATAAAATTTAAATCCAAAGAGGGAAATAGTTTTGTACATACAATTAATGGATCTGGACTTGCAGTCGGTAGATGCTTAATAGCACTTATTGAAAATAATTTTGATGGTAAAGATACTATTAATATTCCAAATTGTCTTGAGCAATATTTTGGGTCAAACAAGATAAAAATAAGTTGAAAAATTTTTTTTTAAGCTTTTTTTTATTATTAATTTCCAGTACAAACCTTATTTATGCAGAATCAATAAAGATTGGTCTTGGTTCATGCCTGGATCAAGATTATCCGCAACCAATATGGCAATCTATTGAAAAGGAAGATTTAAGTTACTTTATTTTTTTAGGCGATAACGTATACGGAGATACTCGATATGGGTCACTAAGAAAAATGAAAAGTGCTTATGATAAACAAAAAAAAGTTTTGCCAGACTTTTTAAATGATATATCTATATTCTCTATTTGGGATGATCATGATTTTGGAATCAATGATGGCGGCGCTGATTATAGATTTAAAAGACGAGCTCAAGAACTTTATCTAGATTTTTGGGAAATAACAAAGGATGACGATAGATCAAATCGTGAGGGAATATATTTTTCAGAAAATAAAGTTTTTTTTGATAAGAAGTTTAAATTTATTTTTCTTGATACAAGATTTTTTAGATCAAAACTAAAAGGTAAAAAAAGTAACTATATTGAGAACATCGAACCTGATGCAACAATTTTGGGTAATGCTCAATGGACATGGCTTGAAAATGAACTCAAAAGTGATTTTGATTTTTTGTTCATCTTTAGTTCTATTCAAATAATTGCTAAAGATCACCGTTTTGAAAAATGGAGCAATTTCCCTAATGAAAGAGCAAAACTTTTTAAACTTTTAGAGCAATTCAATGATAAAACAATTTTATTTTCAGGTGACAGGCATCGTGCAGGAATATATGGTAAAAATGGAATAATAGAAGTCACATCTTCTTCTATGAATAAACCAGGCTCATCCTTCACTGAAACTGATAGTTATCTAATTGGCAAAACATATCCCCAAGAAAACTACGGTGTTCTTGAAGTACTTCAAAATAAAATTCGTATTAATATAAAAGATATAAAAGGAAATACTCTTAATTCTATTGAAAAATCGTATAAAAAATAAAGCTTTAAGAATAGTTACAAAAAATTTACAAAATTGTAATAGTTCTTAATTGAATTTTGATATATATTACCTATCTAACTAATTTTAATATTTAGGGGCTATATAATTATGATACGGAATTTATTTAAAATCTCGTTGCTTTCACTATTTATTTCACCATTTCTTGTATCACAAGAACTTACATCAGACATCACAGGAACTGTATCCAGCTCAACTGGTTCAGTAAGTGGTGCACAGGTTGAAATAACTTATGAACCAACTAATACATCAATAACAAGAACTACAGACGAATCTGGTAGATACTTTGCAGGTGGTTTGAGACCAGGTGGTCCTTATACCATTACTGTATCTGCTGCAGGGTTGGTTTCTCAAAATGCAACAACTACTTTGGTAGTTGGTGATACTAGAAGATTATCTTTTTCGATGGCATCTGCTGATTTAGTGGATGAACTTATTGTTACTGGTTCTCGTGTTACAGCTGATAGAGATGGTTTTACAACATTAATTGATGCAGAAACTATTGCAACCACTCCTTCAGTAACAAGAGATATTAAAGATATCCTAAAACTAAATCCATTTGTAACTTTGGATGATGAAGAAGATGGTGAGGAATCAATCTCAATAGGTGGAGCGCATCCAAGAACAAATGACCTTAGAGTAGACGGCGTTTCATTTAATGATGATTTTGGACTTAATAGTAACGGTTATCCATCCCAAAGAAGTCCAATTAACTTTGGTTCTATAGAACAGTTAGCAGTCAAAGTAGCTCCTGCCTCAGTAGAGTATGCACAATTTAGAGGCGGTGTTATAGACATCATTACCAAAGGTGGAACAAATGAATTCACTGGTGACTTTGCTTACTTTGATAGAGGTGATTCTCTAATGGGTGATAAGCTTGAAGGCGAGGATGTTGATATCACTAAAGATGATACTGCATATGAACTTGCATTTGGCGGACCTATAATTAAAGACGAGTTATTTTTCTACGTTACATACAGTGAATCAGAAATTGCTAATCCATTGAGATATGGAATTCAAGGTTCTGGCGCTGAAAATATTTTAGATGTTACTGCCGATCAGGCTGAACAAGTGCGAAGCGCAGTGCAGTCATTAATTGGTAAGGATCCGTTTGGACCTACTGGTGCAACAGAATCATCACAAGAGAATTTAACTTTAAGACTCGATTGGACGATTAATGAAAAACACAGATTAACTTTTAACCATAAAGATATTTTTGGTAATGATTTGAGAGGATCTTCTTCAAGTAGAAATAGAGTTGCGTTATATTCTTCAAGATATATCAAAGACGAAGAAACTACCACAAATAGCTTACACTTGGTTTCTGATTTATCGGATAATTTAATTTCTGAGGTTTATATTTCTACAAAAGAAACTGCTACAGACCAAGTCTCGCCAGCTGGTCAAAATATGCCAAATATTGTAGTTGAGGATGCTTTTGGATATGAGTTTCGTGCTGGCCCAGATATTTTTAGGATGGCAAATGATTTAGATACTGAAACAAATTTCTTTAAAGCTAAACTTACCTATTATCAAAACAACCATAAGATAACAGCTGGATTTGAAAACACAGTATATGACACATATAACTTATTTATTATTAATGAGGACGGTTCATTTGAGTTTGATGATCTAGCAGCTCTTCAAGCTGGTCAAATCGGTTCATATTCTGCTGCTGGTTCAAAAACTGGAGATGTTAATGATGCAGCTGCAATTTTCGAATACGAACTTTCATCACTGTATCTAATGGATGAATTCACAATGTCAGATTCATTAACACTGACTTTTGGAATCAGATACGATGATTATTCTGGTGATGATACGCCAACGAACCAATCTTTCGTTGACGAATATGGTTTTAAAAATGGTGGAATAAAGGGAACCGATTTATTCACATATAGATTTGGTGCTGATTTTGTTCTAGATGACTTAAGTGATTTAAATATTACATATGGAACTTATTCAGCAAAACTACCAAATGTTTGGATCTCAAATGCTTACTCAAACACTGGTGTCAATGTTGCTAACTACCTTAGTGAATATGGTGGTTGTCCACAAACAGATCTTTACAGCGATTTTTCATTTACAGGATCAAATTCAAAACCTGATTGTGTAATTGCATCAATTTCTGATCCAAACAATGTGTCAGGAAAAGTTGATTTTATTGCTCCAAGTTTTGAGTGGCCAAAATCAACTATTCTAAATGTAACGTATAACAGAGTTTTACCGAACGATATTGATATGACTCTTACTTTCTTAAAATCTAAAGAGGAAGAAGCTTTATACCGAATAGTTGATACAGGGTATCCATTAATTGGTGATGAACCAACTGTTCCAACACAAAAGGCACCTGACGGTAGACCTATTTATAATCAGACTGGTGTATATGGATATCGTGCAGGACTTTACAATGTTTGTTGTGGAGACAGAGAAGTATTCACAGCAAGTCTTTCAAAGGCATTTAGAGATGGTGATACATTTGTAACTCTTGCTTATACTGCACAAGACCATCAAAACAGAAGTGATATGACATCTTCTACTTCGAACTCAAACTTTGGTAAGACAGGTGCGATTGATTTTAATAATAGAATCAAAAATAGATCAACTTATGAGACAGAGCATAGTATTTTAATGACTCTTACATCTAAGCATTATTTCTTTGGAGGAAATGCACCAACAACGTTTAGTTTAGTTTTCTCAAGAGAGTCAGGAAATGTTAAGTATCCAACATTTGATACTTATACTAGTCGAGTTTCTGATTATCAAGCTCGTGCTTTTGGTTATGAATTTAACTTAAATGACGATAGTTCATCATTATTGTATATACCTACTGAAAATGATCCTATTGTGTGTTATTCATATGAGTGTACTGATGAAGGTTCTGCTGATGCTTTGCAAAGAGAAGCTGAGGTTCTTGATTTCTTGTACAACGTATGGGGTCTTCAGGGCTATGCAGGTCAGATTGCACCTAGAGATGCAGGTAATTTCCCATGGCAGAGTTCATTAGATTTAAACATTGTTCAAGAAATTCCAGGATTTAGAGAAGGGGACAGTTTTGTTCTTACATTTGCTCTTGAGAATCTTCTTAACTTTATTGATGATGATAAAGGTATTATTCGATATGGATACTATTCAGGTAGAGTTCCTGTTATTGATCTAAAAATAATAGACGATGAAAGATATGATTATAGTAGAAATGCTTTCAGATATAGCTTTGATGATCCATTTAATATTGATAGATCTACAACACAAAGTTTGTGGAGAGCATCTCTTGGAATTCAGTATAAATTCTAAGAATACTTATATATAATTTAAAGGCGGTTTTATACCGCCTTTTTTAATTATGAGTAACCAAATACCAGAACTATCCTTTATAGAGATTGAAAAAGGTGACTCTTATTCAATTAATTTGCTTAAAGCAGCGCTTTCAGATCACGGTTTTTTCTCAATTACAGAACACGGCTTATCAAAAGAACTAGTTGATAATTGTTATGAATCATCAAAAGCTTTTTTTGATTTAGATTATGAAATTAAAAATACATATAGCTCGGTTGGGTCAAAGGGTGCAAGAGGTTATACACCAAAAGGTATAGAAACAGCAGTTGGTGAGAAAATAGCAGACCAAAAAGAGTTTTGGCATCATGGACCTGTCATTGATGATTCATTTGATAAAAAAATACCTCAGAATCTAAATATAGAACAAGTACCTCAATTTAATTCTAATTTTGATGAACTCTATAACGAATTACATAAAATAGGTTCAAGGGTCTTATCTGTAATTGCATTGTCATTAGGTCTAGATAGTGATTATTTTTCGTCTTGGGTTGAGAAAGGTAACTCTCTCTTGAGATCTATACATTATCCACCTGTAGAGTCCTTATCTAATCCTCATAGAGCAAGAGCTCATGAGGATATTAATTTAATAACTCTTTTAATTGGTGCCGAAGAAGGCGGTTTAGAGGTTTTAAACAAAGATGGATCATGGATTAAGGTTGAACCAAGTTCTGAAGCTATTGTTTGTAATATTGGTGACATGATGCAATTAGTTACTGATAAGAAATTAAAAAGTACTACCCATAGAGTTATTCAAGATCCTGATGCAGAACCAAAATCGAGATATAGTATTCCATTTTTTCTTCATCCTGCTCCATCAATTAATTTGAAATCAATTTTTAGGGATGACGATGAAGGAATACTTGCCGATACTTTCTTAGATCAAAGGCTAAAAGAAATTAAACTTTATTGATATGGATTTTTATACATTACTTCAAATAATAATCGGTTTTTTTGGTTTAATTATCATAGCCTTACCTTTATCGGATAATTACAAAATCATAAATTATAAATACGTGATTTATGGTATTTTGTCTCAAATATTATTAGCAGCTATATTATTGAAAGTGCCATTAGTAATAAGTGCATTTGAGATATTGGGTAATGGAGTAGTGATTCTTCAAGAGGCAACAATTGAGGGAGCTAATTTTGTTTTCGGTTACCCTCCATCTGATGATACGAATCCATATAGGTCTTTACTAGAAACATTTGCATTTGGTGTTCTTCCATACATTATCGTAATGGCATGCATATCTGCAATATTGTGGTATTGGGGAATCTTACCTTTTATTGTTAATTTGATTTCTAAAGCATGCCAAAAACTCTTTAATATAGGAGGACCCGTTGGTCTGGGTGCAGCTGCAAATATATTCGTTGGTCAAGTTGAAGCACCTTTATTAGTTAGACCATATGTAAGCAAATTGTCAAATAAAGAACTATTAATTTTAATGACTGCAGGTATGGCTACCGTTGCAGGCTCAGTAATGGTTGCACTTATAAGTATTTTAGAAAATGCTTTTATAAATGAAAATTTGATTCAACATTTTATAACTGCTTCAGTTTTATCAGTTCCTGCGGCAATAATGTATGCAAATATTATGATTCCCTCAAATTCAATAACTGATTTTAATGAGAATAAGGTTCCAAAAGTTTACAAAAGTACAATGGATGCAGTCACCAGAGGTGCTTCAGATGGAGCGAGTATTGCAGTTAGTGTTGGAACAATTCTTATTGCTGTAATTGCTTTAGTATATATTGTGAATTCAATTTTAGGCGCTGTCTCATATCAGTTTGGTTTTAATTTATCCATAGAAATTATTCTAGGCTATATTTTTGCTCCAATAGCATGGTTAATGGGTATCCCTTGGAGCGAGGCAGTAATTGCTGGAGAATTACTTGGTATTAAAACTACTCTTAATGAATTTGTTGCTTATCCTAGATTGGCTGCTTTAGATAACGGCGAACTTTCAGATAGATCAAAATTAATTACTTTCTATAGTTTGTGTGGCTTTGCTAATTTATCTTCAGTAGGTATATTAATATCTGGTATAACCGCAATGGCTCCTGAAAGAAAAGATGATCTTATAAGTGTCTCTTTTAAGGCACTTGTTGGAGCAACTCTTGCATCATGCATGACTGGTCTAATTGTTGGAATTTTTATTTAATTGTTTATAACAATAAAAAGATTTAAATAAGACGCAAAACATAACCAAAGAACATATGGTATGTATAATAAAGTAGATATCCTATCTGTTTTAAAAAGTACTATTGTTATTTTTATGTTTAAAAATATTAGTAACCATATATCTATTAAAGCTATTACTGGTAAATGAAAAGCAAAAAACAACCAAGACCATATGGTATTTAAGAATAGCTGAACAAAAAATATTTTATATATTTTTTCAAATGCCCTGTATGCAGAAATAGAAATAAATAAATAAAGAATTGGCCAGACAATTCCGAATACGTAACCAGGAGGATTTAAAGATGATTTTGTTAGCTCTTGATACCAAATATCATCAGCGGTATTTGAGGAGGAGAGGCCACCTAATAGTAGAGCAAGAAAAGTAAAGGCAAAAACACTAAGCTTTTTGTTAAACAAATTATCTATTTCTAAAAAATCTTCCGATAGTATCGGAAATATTACCAAATAAATTTGAACCCTTTGGCCTTGCTTCTATATAAATATAAAAACCAACAAAAACCAACGAGATAAGAAAAACCCAAACTGCGTCATATTCACCCATGGTGGAATTATAAATGTTTTATTGTTTTAAATATATTCTTATTAAATTTTTTCAACAATTATTGAACAGACTGAGTAACCTGCTCCAAACGAACAGATTAATCCTTTTTCTCCTGATTGCAGGTCATTATGAAGATTGAATGCAAACATTGATCCAGCACTAGCCAAATTACCAAATTTTTTAATAGGAAGGGGGGCTAATGATGTGTCAAAATTATCTGACCCTATAATTTTAGAAACAATTAAATTTACCATTCGAGCGTTGGCCTGATGCAACCAAAACTTTTTAATATCATCGGCTTTAAGATTATTTTCTTCTAGTTGATTATTAATAAATTTTGCAACCATTGGACAAACTTCTTTAAAAACACTATTGCCATTTTGATAAAAAAGTAAATCATCATAAGATTTTTCATCGCTAGCAGCTCTTGCAAGATAACTCCAATCACTTCTGATATTATTTGAGAATTTTGTAATTAATTTTCTATCTAGAACTTTAAAGCCATTATTTGAAGTATTATTTTTTGATACTACAGTAGCAACACAACCATCTCCGAAAATGAAATGTATATCTCTTTTTGTATAATTTACAAATGGAGTAGATATCTCGGGATTTATTACAAGAACAGTGCTTGCGATTCCTGAAGCTATGTCACTAACAGCATTATTAATTGCAAACGTTGTTGATGAGCAACCAACAAGCATATCGTATGCATATCCATTAATGCCAAGTTCATTTTGAATTTCGATAGCTACGGATGGATAGTTTCTTGCAGCATGAGATGTTCCTAAAATTACTGCATCAATATCATCTGGAGTAACGCCAGCATTATCCATTGCTTTTTTAGCAGCTTTAATTCCAACCTCTGCATGAATTGACATCTTTGATTCGTCTTCATGGACTACTGATGGCATCATTTTGTTTATATCAAGGATATTTTTTTTATCAATTACATGTCTGGTTTTTATACCTGACGCTTTTTCAATAAATTCTGTTGAAGAATATTCAAGCTTTTCTATTTCTCCATTATCAATTTTATCTTTATTATTTGAATTAAAATTATCTACATAAGAATTGAATGAGAGAACGATTTCATCGTTACTTATTGTATCTTCTGGATACCAAATGCCTGTGCCAGCTATATGAATATCTTTCATAATATTTTAAAAACCTTTATAACCTATTATTATAAATTATGATTTTAAACACCTCCATTGATAATAGCTATTTATATGTGTATTTATCAAACATTTCAAACACTAAAGGAATTGTTCATATATGCCATGGTAAAGGTGAACATATTGGAAGGTATAAGTGGCTAATTAATAAATTAAATCATGATGGATATCATGTGATATCAATTGATCATAGAGGGCATGGGAGATGGATTAAAAATAATCATAAAAAAGGTATCTTTGCAGAAAATAATGGGTGGGAGATAATTACAGACGATCTCAAAAATCTAATTGTTAGTACAAGTAAAAATTATCCTAATTTAGATCAATATCTTCTAGCACATAGTATGGGTTCATGGGTGGCATTAAATTTGATAATGAATGATATAAATATTAAAGGACTAATAATTTCTGGTTCTTCAAAGTTTCCAGCATTTCTTATGTTAGCCCAAAGATTATTATTAAAAATATCTATATTCTTGTTTGGTAAAAATTCAAATAATCTTGTTTTAGATTTTTTGACAGATAAAACATGGAATAAAAAATTAAAACCTAATAGAACATCTTCTGATTGGATATCATCCGACCCAAAAAATGTAGATGAATATGTTGGTGACGATCTTTGTGGTTTTAGTGTAACTAATTCGATGTGGAAAGATATAAACCATGGGTGTTCTAAGGCTTTTAATAAAAATAACTATGTTAATTCAAATAAAAATCTACCGATACTATTAATTGCAGGAACCAAAGACCCTGTAAGTGATTTTGGCAAAGGAATGGATTCTCTTTATGAAATGCTTAACAAAATTTTTACCAACATAAATCATGTAAAAATTAATAATGATAGACATGAGGTTTTTAGCGGTCTAAAAAAAGAACTAGCATATAATGAATTAATATCGTTTATTAAATCTATATGAAATTTTTACTTTTAGTATTTTTTACAAGTTCTTTGTTATCAGAAACCATGCAATATAAGGACTACGATTTCAATAGTACTAAAAGAGAGTATTTAGTTTATGAACCTGAGAACTTCCATAAAGATAGCACTAAAAAACTAGTTATTGGTTTTCATGGCTATTCAGGAACTGCCTCTGCGTTTGAATCAGAAATAACTGGAGGGTTAAATTTAATAGCCGAAAAATATAATTTTTTAGCAGTTTATCCTCAAGGAAAATATTTTTTTGACCTTGAAACATATGCCTCTAAAACGTTTATATCATCATGGAATGATTTAACTGGTTCTGTCACAAAGACACCTAATGGAGAAACATGCGACATTGATGCTGATATTTACCCTAAATATCCTGATTGTCCTGATACTGGAAGATGTTCGTGGCAAACTTGCGCTGATGACATCGGGTTCATTAATTCACTAATTGATTTTTTAAAAGAAAAGTACGAAATAGATGAAATATATCTTATTGGAAATAGTGGAGGTGGAATGTTTGTTACAGCATTTGCATGTTCTTATCCAGAGAAAATATCAGGAGTATTAAGCGTTAACGGTATGCAAGCAAAAGATTTAGCTTGCACACCTGATCGCCCAGTCAATGCAATACTTTATGGATCTTTAAAAGATACAGGGGTGCCACCAGTTGATATAAGATCAGATGATGGTTATTTTTGGGAACCATTAGATAACACAATAAATTCATGGGCAAAAAAATTTAAATGCAAAAAAGTATCTGAAAATAAATTTTCTTTTAAAGAAAATTATGTTGAAAACACTTACTCCAGTTGTGATCAAAATAAGAGAGTTATATCAATCCTAAACTTAGACGCTGAACATGTGTGGCCCGAATCAGGTTATATTGATGATACGAAAAGTATATACATACCTTATGGTTATTGTGCAACAGACATTCAATTATATTTAGGCTATCAAAAATGTGAAACAATCAATGATAATTCAGTTACTGAATTTTTAATTACAAAACTATTTGAATTTAAGATTTAATTATTCCGACAAGAGTATCTGAGATCAATTTTCTATCTTCAAAAAATGGAAAATGACCAACATCCTCAAGATGAACTATATCTTTGTCATGATCTATATTTTGAAGTAATTCATTGTCAGGATTAAATCTAGCTAATTTATCTTTTTCGCTAAAGATATATTTGACGTTTTGTAATTTCAATATTTGGTCTTTTGAAAGCCTGAAAACATTACATGACTTTAAATCTATTGAACTAATTTCTTTCTCTGACTGATTAAATAATCGCTTCAAAGGATAAAGTTTAATTTCTCTTTCAGGATCATCTTCAACAACTTTTGTTCCATAAGGAGATTTAATTTGTCCTTTAGATCTTCCATAAAATCCAGAACCCATTGTTCCAAATCCCTTTGTTTTTATTTCAGTTTCAGGAAATTTATGAATCCCATACTTCATTAAAAATTCAACAGCTTGATCTAGATTGCCTTTTGCAAAGTCAAGCAACATATCACCTACAAGGAATGGATATGCAATGTTCATACAAATTGTCATTTTATTTTGAAATTCTGTCGATAAATCCAAAGCGACTAATCCGCCCCAACTATGACCAATCACAATTGGTTTCTTTATTTCGATTTCATTGAATACGTCTATGCAAAAATGGGTATGATCTCTAATTGAATCTACTATTGGGCCTGAAGTATATCCATGACCTGGTAAATCAATACCAAGAATATTAAATTGTTCATAAAGGTCTTCTAAATTAAACATTGAAATTATTCTATGATCCATTCCTGCTCCAGGCACAAATATTATTGATGTTTTATTTACATCAAATGGATTTTTTTCAAAAATATTAGCTCTATGATTTTTTAAATTTAATTGCATTTTTAATGATCGATAATATTAGAAATAAATAAATTAGAATTAATGGTACAGATATTACAACTAAAAGCCACATAAACGAGTCCTTACCTCCTAAAAACATAATTAAAGCTGGTTGTATCATAAGAATTATTGCAAAAAAAACTCTCAAACTTCTAGAAGGTTTATCTTTAAAATTCTTCATTGATGCTGTAGCCAAAATATATGATAGAGAATCATAAGTTGTGCACAAAAATACTACTGCAATTATGGTAAACAAAATTAAGAAAAATGTTCCATAATCTAAAGATGATATAGTTTCAATAACAAGAGCATGTGATGTCATAGATTGATCTGCATATATTTTTGGCGCATCCAAAATACCATTCTCAAATGCGTAAATAGATATATTTGATAGAACCCCAATATGAAAAATACAACCCAATGAACCAACAATCAAAGCTCCAAAGATCAATTCCCTCACAGTTTTATTATTTGAAATATTAACTATAAAAGCTCCTACTGCTGGTGCTAGAGCTATATACCATGCCCAATAAAAAACGGTCCAATCAAGCGAGTACTGTGATTTAAGTAAGCTAAGCGACAAATAGTTTTTTAAAACATATGTAACTGGTTCAAATGTATTAATGACAATATATTTTGTAGGACCAGTTATTAAGATTAGTGTTAAAAAGGAGATAACAAGAATAATATTAAAATTACTAAGTTTTTTAATACCGTTTTGAAGGCCTCTATAAACACTTATTGAAACAATGCACATACATATTAATAACATGACAAAATCTAAATAAATTGTTTGATTAAGTCCAAACAGTTTTGAAATAGCAGCTGACATAAGAGGAAAGGATAGTGCCAGGCCAACACCTGCTCCGGTTAATATTGCACCAATAAAAAAGATATCTAATAAAATTCTTATTGGTCCAGATTGTTCTTTAAGGAGAATTCCTGAAAAAGTTAGTGGAGTATTTGGATTCTTCATAAGTGAAAAAACAAATGCTACTGTTGGAAGTATGTATAGGGCCCAACCTGTAAACATCCAATGGAATAATGGATAGGACCTTGCTTTCAGCAAAGACTGATCTTCACCTTCAATAGGATTTGTGTAATAAACAAGCCATTCATAAGTAGACCAATAAAGAAGTGCAGCACCCATCCCAGTTGCAAATAGCATTGAATACCATGAAAAATATGAATAATTTGATCTCCCTTCAAGAACAATTTTTCTTGAACCACTTTTTGAAAATGCTATTACGACTAAGAAAATTAATACACCAAAACCAATATATAAAAATAATGACTCAAAGTTTATTGCAAAAAAGCTATAAATTGAGAGTAGATTTTTTGCACTACCTTTTGGATCAATAAGCACATAAGAAGAAAGTAATAGCAAAAAACTAAATGTAATTACTAATACTGTTTTGCTCCAAAGAGGATTTAATTTTATATTAAACATATTAAATAAGAATATTGCTAATGATAACAAATAAATATAAATATCCAGAACTTAAACGAATTGAAAATACCCTTGGACGATTCTATATAGATCCTGAAAATAATGAAGTGCCAAGTGTTACTACTGTTTTGGATAATATGTCTGATAAGAAATCATCCTTGAGTGAATGGAGAAACAGGGTGGGTGATATTGAAGCAGATAGAGTTATGAAAGAGGCTACAGATATTGGAACCATGGTGCATTTATCTCTAGAAAATCATCTTAATGGTATTGATGAGGATATCTTTTCTGATAATAGCTTAGGCAATATGGCAAAAAGAATGTCAAAAAAATTAATAGATGATGCTCTTGTAAACATCTCTGAGGTTTATGGATTAGAGGTCCATCTTGTCCTAAATAAACTTTATGCTGGAACAGCAGACTGTATTGGTGTTATTGATGGAAAAGATACTATTATTGATTTTAAAACATCAAAAAGAATTAAAAAAAAAGAGTGGATAGATGATTACTTCCTACAGGGATGTGCTTATGCTAATGCTCACAATATTATGTTTGAGACCAATATCTCACAAGTTGCTATATTAATGGTTGATAGAGACTTAATGTATAAAAAATTTCTAATCAAGGAAAGTGAATTTAAACACTATACGAATCTTTGGAAACAAAAGTTATTAAAATTTCATAACACCTTTAGCTGGTGAAATATTTTATTCCTCAATATCAATCGGCGCAGCGATACTCATATCAGTATTCCTGAAACTTTGATCACCAAGAATTGGTTTAATTTTTTCAAGGTCGCTATACATTAAAACGCCAGTAAGATCTATCATTGTTGAGGTTTGCTGAATAAACAATTCTGAGTTCCATTTGCTTATATCAGAATATTTGTTCCAGTAGTATCCTAAGAAACCACCTTGACCATATGCTGGAACATTTAAGCATGTCCAAACTTCACAACTTGACCCATTCCAAATTAAAGGACTATTAGAAGTTAGGCTTTCGTCACAAGAATATTCATCGCAATCTTCATTATCTCTTAGTTCATTTGCTAATGCGATAATACCAACTCCCCACCATACTTGTTGAATGTTACCATTAGGGCCGGGTCTTTCAGGAACGGACAATATTCCTCTAGACCAACCATACCTGTCTAAAGCATTTTTAGCAGACTCTACTAAATAATCATTATTTCTCGTCCATAAATATGATTGTTCTGTATAGCCAGTGGGTAGCACTTCTCCATTCACCTCTTTATAGTCCATTTCTCCAAGATGTTCTGCTTGTATTAATCCAACAACCTTATCTTTTAAATTGGGATTTTTTTTCAACCAAGAAACATCTTTGTGGGCTTGTTCCATGCCAGGCATATAATGCCTGCAATCAAGATAAATAAGCAAAGTTCTATCTCTTTTTTCTTGAGGAATGTTAGAGAAGTATTTAATTATGCCTAATATACCTAAAGCACCATTATCTTGAGTAATAGATGGACCATCTGTATGGTTGGTTAAAATAATTTGTTCATCTTTGTCGGTCCCATAATCTTTACCAGGCAAATATCCAATTAACTGATAAGCTTCAGATTTTTCAATTTTGCTATTTAAAACAATTGTTGCTTCTTTTTTTTCCTTTGATGCTTCAATTACACCAGCTCCATCTTCTCTTGAAAGAATTAAGGTTGGCGAATCATAATGATCAGGAACAGGAAATGTATATAGACCCTTTGTTCTGTCATACGCCATGTCATATACAATTACGGCACCAGCAGCTTCGCCATCTTCTGGTATCTGATCTAGTCTTTGTGCAAGTTGATACCAAATATCAAAAGTAAAAGAGACCTCGGGATCTACAAATTCAAATGGCTCAGGAAGAGTATCGCCATCAAGAACATATTCGTACTCATTATAGGTAAAATTAGTTAAATAATTAGTACTGTATGGCTTACTCGGATGTTTTCTGGTTGGTATCACTACAATTTTATCCTTGATATCACTTGGTGGATTATCATGATCGTAATAGATCAATTCAGCAGTAACTCCATTAAGATCTGTTTTACCTGAATATGCACCATAATATGCAACTCTCACGTCATTTCCATCAACCGAAAGGGTCCAATTTGAAGGATCTTCAGATATAGTCCATTTATCAAATTCCCAAGTATTTCTATATATATCAACAACACCAAATTTTTTAAATTCATTTTCTAGAAAATTCATGTAATTTTTCCACTCTATTGAGCCGGTTAATGTAGGAAGGTTATTGTGTTTCACCATTGACCATTCTGTTGCTTCTTTTTCGTTAACAATCCATTGTTCATTTAACGGTAAAAATGAAAAGTTATCTTTTGAACAACTGACTAAACTTATTAAAACAATCGGAATAATTGCAATAAATATGGGTTTGTTTGTGTTAAACATGTGTATATTTAAAATGTAATATAAATTTACTATATTTTAAAATTAATGTATATTTTATTTAAATTTTTATTACTTTTGGGGGGTAATACATGAATATATTTCATTTTGAAAAAGTCCATAAAGCTGTAACAAAAGCTACTGTTTTTGCATCTTCAGTATTTATGGCATCAGACGTCTTGTCTCAAGATGCTACTGTTGAAGAGGTTATAGTTACTGCACAAAAAAAATCTGAAAACCTTCAGAATGTGCCTATAAGCGTTTCAACATTGTCAGCTACTGAGCTTGATAACTTAAATATTAAAGATTTTGCTGACTATGTTCTGCAACTTCCTTCAGCATCAGCTACTCAAAGAAGACCTGGCCAAGGTCAAATATTTATGAGAGGTATTTCTGACGGTGGTAACAGTAACCAGTCGCTTCAAGGACCTGCTGTTGCAATTTATTTAGATGAATCTCCTGTAACTATGATTGGAGATAATTTAGACGTTCATGTCTATGACATCGAAAGGGTTGAAGCTCTGTCAGGACCACAAGGTACTTTGTATGGAGCAGCCTCACAGGCAGGTAATCTTAAAATAATTACTAATAAGCCATCAGGTGAGTTTGACTCAGGAGTAAATGTTTCTGTTGAATCAACTTCGGGAGGTGATGATAGCACTATGGTAGAGGGCTTTGTGAATATTCCTTTATCAGAAAATGTTGCTATGCGTTTCGTTGGTTTTAACGATGACGATGGAGGTTATATTGACTCAGTTAGTGACTCTATAACATTCCCAGTTAGCGGGATTACAAGAACTAATGAAATGTTCATTGAGGATAATTTTAATGACGCAGTTAAAAAAGGTTACAGAGCTGCATTAAGAGTTGATCTAAATGACAGTTGGAAAATTGATGCAAACTTTATGGGTCAGGAAACAGAGACTGATGGTGTCTGGGACCATAATCCAGATAAATTAGGCAGATACAATGTTAGCAGATTCTATGATGATACTACTCATGACGAATGGGATAGATTTTCATTAACTGTTTCTGGAGATCTAGGTTTTGCTGACTTAACATTTACTACATCATCTCTTGAAAGAGATTTTGAAGTATTAAGTGACTATTCACATTATTCTATTGATGGATTTGTTGAAGGTTATTACACATGTTATGAATATTATTTTGGACCTTGTGTAGATCCAAGTATTCAATTTGAAAATGACACCCATCAAGAATATGACACAACTGAAATAAGATTAGCTTCTAACTCAGATGGAAGATTTAATTGGATTGTTGGTGCTTTCATGACTGAAAATGAAACAGCTTATGATTCTCAATGGCATGTTCCTGCAATCAATCCAGATGCGGCCGTTCCTGGTTCAGATGATTTATATTATCAAACTGATCAAGTTAGATATGAAGAAGAATCTGCTGTTTTTGGTGAAGTTTATCTTCAATTGAATGATAAAACTGAACTTACATTAGGACACAGAAATTTTGACAATGAGACAACTCTTAAAGGTTTTGTTGGAACTGTCTGGTGGCCTAATTACATTTTGTATAGTTCAACTAGACCAGATAATGTTGATTCACTTTATGATGGAAGTGATAGCATTTCTAAAGTCAATATATCTTATCAAGTAAACGATGATGCAATGATTTATGCAACTGTTTCTGAAGGATATAGACCAGGTGGAACTAACAGAACAACTCAGCTTGGTGCTACATATGATGCTGACTTCTTAACCAATTATGAATTTGGTTTTAAAACCATATTAATGGATGGAAGAATGAGACTAAATGGTGCTGTTTACTCTATGAAATGGGATGACATACAACTAGGTTGGTTTGATCCTGATATTTCATTATTAGGTTTAGTAGATAACGTTGGTGAAGCTTCAAGTATTGGTTTTGAAATTGATTCAAAAATTATCTTAACTGACAGAGTATCTGCAACTTTTGCCTTTGCAAAAAACGATGCAATATTAACAGAAGATTATGAATTAAGAGGAGCAGTTGAAGCTAGAGAAAATCAAGATTTACCTTTTACCCCAGATAAAAAAGGTAATTTTGGTTTAACAGCTGAGCTATCTGATAAATCTAGAATTGATTTCAATTACGCATTTGTTGATAAAATGTGGAATGATCTTTTCTATGATGACAGAGAGATGCAAGATTCATATGGAATTGGCAGCTTGTCATACACCATGGATGTAAGTGATCAGGCATCAATTCAAGTATATTTTGACAATGTATTTGATGAAGTTGCTGAACTTTACATAAATAGTGAAGATATAGAAAAATTAACAACTGTAAATAGACCAAGAACATTTGGAATTAAATATAGTTGGAAAATGAATAAGTAATTTTATAAAAACTTATATAAGGCTGTATCTTTGATGCAGCCTTTTTTATTTAAAAAGTGAGCTATACAAAAGACAATATTCCTAAGCAGCTAATTGAAGCAGCAAGATTTATATCAGAGGATAAATTAAAAAAAGCAGAACCAATCTTAAGAGACTATCTTAAAGATTATCCTCTAGATGTAAATGCAATGAAATTGCTTGGTGATATAGGTGTTAAATTTAGAGCTTATAAAGATGCTGGATATCTTTTTTCAAGAGCCTTAGATCTTTCACCCGATTATGATGAAGCACGATTAAGCTATGCAAATCTTCTTTATAAGAGGCAGTTACCTTTTCAAGCATTGGAACAAATTCAAATTCTTTTAGATAAAGATAAAGACAATCCACAATATTTAACCTTGAAGGCTGTTAACTTAGCGCTTGCCAATCAGCATGATGAAGCTCTAAAAATATTTGAAATAATCATCAATGATAAAAACATTAAAAATAATCAACTGCATTTAAGTTATGGCCATACTTTAAGAGCAGTTGGTAATCTAGACAAAGCCATAGCATCATATAAAAAAGCGATCACAACAAAAACTGGCTTTGGAGAAGCTTATTGGAGTTTAGCAAATCTTAAAACATATAAATTTACAGACAAAGACATTGAAGATATCAAATCTTTATTAAAGAACGAGGATTTGAAAATCGAAGATTACTATCATTTACTTTTTGCTCTTGGAAAGGCTCAAGAAGATAACAATCAATATGAAGAATCTATTGCAGCCTATATCAAAGGTAACACTCTTAAAAGTAAACAAGTGCCTTGGGACTCAAGGAAATTTACAAAAGAATGCGATGAGTTGATAGATTTTTTTACTGAAGACTTTTTAAGCAATAATTTAAATACCGGAGATTTAAATTCAGATCCTATTTTTATAGTTGGATTACCAAGATCAGGTTCTACTTTATTGGAACAAATCTTATCGTCACATTCATTAGTGGAGGGGACAACAGAACTCCAAAATATTATTGCGTTATCAAGAAAAATTGCAAATAAAAAAAATTCTCAAAGTAAATCTGAATATCCATCATCACTAGCAAAAATTGATAAAGAAGAATTTCAAAAAATGGGAGCTGCGTATATCAAAAATACATTAGATCAGAGAGTGACTGATAAACCATATTTTATAGATAAGATGCCCAATAATTTTGTTCATATAGGGTTAATACATTTAATATTACCAAATGCAAAAATAATTGATGCTCGAAGAAACCCTATGGACTGTTGTTTTAGTTGTTACAAACAACTTTTTGGATCTGGTCAAGGTTTTACATACTCACAAAATAGAATTGGCAACTATTATTTAGATTATTTAAGAATAATGGAACATTGGGATAAGGTGCTTCCTGGAAAAGTTCACAGAGTTATATATGAAGATATGATTGAAGATACTGAAAATGAGATTAAAAAACTTCTTAAATTTTGTGATCTTAAATTTGAACAAGGTTGTATTGATTTTTATAAAACTAAAAGAACGGTTAGAACTCCTAGTTCTGAACAGGTAAGACAACCAATTTATAAAAAGGGTATTGGTCAATGGAAAAATTATGAACCATGGCTTGGAGATCTCACAAAAACATTACAGTAAGGAAATAATTAAATGAAACAAATAATTGCAATTGGAGGCGGGGGCTTCGGAAGAGAAATCAAAGAATTAAAGATAGAAAAATATATTATTGATCAGTCTAGTAATAAAAATCCCTCAATATGCTTTATTCCTACAGCTACAGGAGATGATTCGCAATATATAGAAAATTTTTATAAAGCTTTTGATTCACTTGGCTGCAAAACATCTCATATAGACTTTTTTAAAAGAACAATAAATATTGAAAAGCATATTGAAGAACAAGACATAATTTTTGTTGGAGGCGGTAATACAAAAAGCATGTTAGCAGTTTGGAGAGAATGGAAATTAGACGAAATACTACATAAAGCATATATAAAAGGCACAATAATGAGTGGTGTTAGTGCTGGTGCTATTTGTTGGTTTGAGAAAGGTATTACTGATTCATGGAAAGATCATCAAGCTATTCTTCCATGCCTTGGTTTTGTTAAAGGAATATGCTGTCCTCACTATGATGAGGAGCCTGAGAGGATACCATTTGTAAATCAAATTCTGAATGATGATCTTATATCAGAGTGTATAGCTGTTGAAGGTTTCTGTGCATTACATTTAGTTAATGATTTACCAAAGTACTCCATAAGTTTTGGTGACAATAAAAATTGTTTTTTAGTAAATAAAAAAAATTCTATAATATGTAATAACCAAATTAAAAATACAGAATTAATTCAATTATGAAAATAGCAAATACATTATCATCGGTTCTAGGAGTTGTTTTATTATTAATAGCATTGCAATGGATTTTTATGCCTGCATCTGCGGCTGAATCACTTGGTATGTTATATCTTGAAGGTGATGGAAGAAATACACAGATAAGAGATTTTACTGCATTCTTTTTAGCTTCATCTATTATGTGTTTTCTATCATTATCATCAAAGAAATATGAATATATATTTTGTTGTGGATTGATTTACTTGTTTGCAGGAACTTTTAATATCCTAGCAAGTATTAGTCATGATGCTCCTTTAGGTGTTTCATCTTTAATTGCAGAAATAGTGTTTACTTCAATGGCATTTACAGCAGCTTTTAGGTATAAGAATACTTTATAAATAACTTACAAAGTTATCTATATCTAAATTTGGAATTTCTTTCTTTTTTCCAATCTCGGTTCCGATGTAAAGATAACCTAGTATTTCTTGATTTTTTTCTAGGCCGAGTTCTTTTTGAATAATCTCATTAAATGCCATTTTTCCAGTTCTCCAGATACAAGAATATTCCATTGCATTTAAAGCTAGCATAATATTTTGTGCAGCTGTTGCTGTAGATAATTTTTGCTCTATTGCAGGTACTTTTGGATGTTCTTTATATGAGTTAACTAAAATTATAATCATTGGAGCTCTGTAAGGAGCATTTTTATATTTATCTAAAACTACATCTGTTATATCTGGTATTGATTTACCATAATTTACAAATATGTCAGATAATTTGTCTAGACCTTTACCTTTGACCTCAACAAAACTACTTGTTCTTAACCATGCATGATCAGGCGCTCTTAATGCAGCCTTATATACCGTATCCATTTCATCTTTTGATGGAAAAGGCTCTGCAAGTGTTCTTGCAGAGACTCGATTTAAAATATTTTCAAGTGCATCCATTTAATTTATATTTTTATGGGTTAATATATAGGTAAGTCTTAATTATAATAATTCAATCAATGTTATACCAAATAGGAATCATACTAATTATTGTCGCTGCAGCCATAATTGTTTCTAAAAGATTTAATCAAAATAACGATTTAATTTATGAAGATGAGATGGAAGAAGACGAGCTAAAGAAATTAGATGATGAGATAAACTAATTCTTATCTAACTCTGATTCAAGAGAATTGTAAAAATGCCTAATAGCAAACACAACAATAATCGAGAAAGGGACTCCACATATTACTACTGAAGTTTGAAGCGCAGTAAGGCCTCCTTTATATAAAAGTACAGCAGCAATAATTCCAAGTATGACTGCCCACGTTACCCTTGAGAGAATTGGAGAATCATCATGAATACCTACATGACTTTTTGATGAGAGCATTGATGCTACAAGCGCGCCTGAATCAGATGAAGTAACAAAAAATGTCACAATTATAGTTAAAGCCAATATTGATATTAATGTAGGTATTGGATAAACATCAAATAGAGCAAATAAAGCTACTGTATAGTTATTATTCACTATCTCATTTAGTTGACTTGTTTCATTTATTACTTGATATATACCTGCATTACCAAAAATTCCCATCCACAGAAAAACAATCAATGATGGAACAAAAAGTACCCCAATAATAAATTCTTTAATTGATCTTCCATAGGATATTCTTGCAATAAATAAAGAAACGAATGGTGCCCATGCAAACCACCATGTGTAAAAGAATAGAGTCCATCCATTTTGCCATGATGATGAGGAATATACTTCTGTCCATGTTGCTGACTCTATGAGAGTGTTTACATAAGAACCAAAATTTTGTATCAAAGCATTTAATATAAAAACGGTTGGCCCAAATATAAATATAAAAACCATTAATGATGAGGCAAGAATCATATTTATTTGAGATAACCTCTTAATGCCTTTATCTAGTCCTAAACAAACACTTATTAAACCAATTAAAGTAATCAAAGAGATAATAATAATCTGATTAGAAAAGCTTTGAGGTATTGAAAAAACATATTCTAATCCTGAGCTAATTTGAATTGTGCCTAATCCCAAAGAAGTTGTTACACCAAGGACAGTTGTAAGTATTGCAATAATATCTATTGATATTGCTAATGGTTTATTATTAGAGATTTTAGGCCCTAACAAAGAACTAACTCTAAATGGAAGTTTTTTGTTATATGAAGCAAAGGCAAAGCAAAGCCCTAAAAGTGAGTATATAGCCCAACCATGCAAACCCCAATGAAGATTTGCCAAACCAATTGCTTTACCAGCATTAAATGATGTATTTCCCTCAATCATTCCTGGGTATGAATTTAAGTGCATTATTGGCTCAGCTACTCCATAAAACAACAAGCCAATGCCTAATCCTGCACTAAACAGCATAGCAATCCAATTTATGTATGAGTAAGCAGGTTTTGCATCTATACCACCAAGCCTAATATTTTTATATTTTGTAAAAATTAGGAAAAAAGCAAATATGACAAATCCATTTGCAATTAATATTATCATCCAGCCAAGATACTTTGATAAAAACGCCTGTAAATCAAGAAAAAATGACTGTGAGATGTCAGAATTAAGAGATACTATCGCAGTTATTAACGATAAAAGTAATATTGAAGTTATAAACCTTGGTTTACTTAAATTATTCATTAGAGCCTTAGATTAGCCTTAGTGAAACATAATTAATGTCAAATTACCACTTTGAAGCAAATATATGCAATTAATAGATATATTTCTTAACTAAATTTGTATACTTTTTAGTAATTTGTTAACCTTTATATATTAATTTCTTGATTAGGGGAAACTATGTTAAAAAAATTAAACAAAATTCGGAAGGAAATAATGCCTTCTTTAATACCTGCAATATTACCATCACTATCTACTTTTGCTGTAATTAATGCATCTGTATTTAGTGGTTATATTGCTGCTCAAAATGCAACTATTGAAGAGGTCGTTGTTACTGCTCGAAAGAAATCTGAGAGCTTACAAGATGTACCTCTTTCAGTTAGCGCATTAAATGAAGAAACTTTAGAGGAGAGAGGAATCAATGTATTTGAAGATTACCTCTTGCAACTTCCGGGAGTTACTGCAGGTGGAAATGGTCCAGGTACCAGTACTATCTACATAAGAGGTCTTGCGTCAACAACACCAAACCTTACGGTTGCAGGTGTAGCAGGTTTAGCGCCTAACGTTGCGTTTTACCTTGATGAGCAACCTCTTGCTCAACCTGGTAGAAACTTAGATGTATATGCAGCTGATGTTGCTCGTATTGAGGTACTATCTGGACCACAAGGCACTCTTTTCGGTGCAAGCTCTCAAGCAGGTGTTGTGAGAATGATCACTAATAAACCTAAAATGGGTGTTCGTGAAAGTAATGTAGAAGTTGAAACAAGATTTATGCCAGAGGGAGATACTGGTACTAAGCTTGAATTTATGACTAATATTCCAATTGGTGATAAAACTGCATGGAGATTTGTAGGTTACAGTGATAGAAAGGGTGGATATATTGATCAAATAGCTGGAAGTTTAACTCAAGAAGAGTCAGGTAGATGGAGGCCTGCTGGCACTGTAAGAGAGAATGGACTACCAGTTGCTTCATCAAGAGGTGGTTTTTATGCCGGACAAGATAATAGTAGAGTGAACTTCATAGCAGCTCCTGCTATAGAAAAAGAAAATGCAAACCCCGTTACCTATGAAGGCTTTAGATCTTCTCTTTCTCGTGAACTCGGTGATAATTGGAATGCATTACTAACAGTTGCAGAACAATCAATCGATGCAGAGGGTGTATTCTTTGTTGATCCTACCTTAGATGATCTAGAAATTAGAAGATACAGTCCAGATGCTATATCAGATGAATATGAAAACATGAGTCTTACTCTTGAGGGCTCAATTGGCGATCTAGAAGTTGTTTATGCTGGTGCATATACAGATAGAGATTCAAATCAAATTGTTGACTATACTGATTATCTTTTTGTAGCTCAGTATTTACCATATTATATTTGTGACTATAGTGTTTCATACCCAGCATCTACTGGCGCTGTTGGAACATGTGGTGCTCCT
Organism: uncultured SAR86 cluster bacterium; assembly: GCA_902612915.1. Taxonomy (GTDB): domain Bacteria; phylum Pseudomonadota; class Gammaproteobacteria; order Magnimaribacterales; family D2472; genus SAR86A. The sequence continues at coordinate 63,530 of CACMFH010000004.1, forward strand.
GATCTTTATGTTGACTCAACAACTAATACAACTGTAGAGTCACATGAAATAAGAGTTAATGCTCCAATTAGTGACACTGTTAGTATTACAGCTGGTGCGTTTTTAAGTGATCTAGAGTTAACAGAATTAAACTTATTTACATATCCAAGTTCAGTTGAATATGGAGTAAATTATGTTCCAAACTATGCTTTAACAGACGTATCTGTTACTGGAAACATTAATAATGCTTCTGCAGGTTATTTTTCATCTAGCCCACAAGTACTTCCGGTTGTATTCTTTAATGATATTAAAAGAACAGATGTTCAGAAAGGTATTTTTGGTGAAGCAAATATAGCTTTATCTGATACTTCAGAATTAACAATCGGTGCTCGTTGGTATGACATTGAAGTTGACTTTGAAGGTAGTGCAAACTCAAACTTCTATAATGGAAGTAGTGATGTTCAGAGATTTGGTACTAACCTTTCAGCACAATATGCTCCAGGAAATCCAAATGGATATCCTGACAAGGCTGCTACTGATGGTGTTATAGGTAAGGTAACTTATTCTTGGAATCCAAGTGAAGATATTATGTACTATGTAACTTGGTCTGAAGGTTTTAGACCAGGATTATTGAATAGGCCTGTTGGAGCAACCAATCCAGATGGTACATATTCAGTTAAACCGGTTGTTGAATCAGATGAAATAACCAACCTTGAATTTGGTTGGAAAGCAATCTCTGAAAATGGTCAACTAAGATTTAATGGTAGTGCTTTCAAGGTTGATGTAGAGGGCTTACAAAGTACAATCTTTGATCCGTCAATTGTGAATTTGTTCTTCTCAGACAATGCTGCTAATGCAGAAATATCTGGTATTGAAGGTGATTTCGTCTATTACACGAATGTAGATGGCCTATCAATTGCAGGTGCATTTTCATTTCTTGATACTGAAATAACCGAAAGCCTTGTTCCAACTAATGATGTTATCGTAGGTTCACCTTTGGCATTTGCTCCAAGGGTGCAAACTAATCTAAGAATAAGACAAGAATTTGGAATGTCTGGTGGTAATGTTGGGCATTTACAAGCTCAGTATAATTTTTCAGATGATAGTGATTCCGACATTATGGAACCTAACAGAGCTAATCAAGGCTCATATAGCTTTATTAATATCCGAGCTGGAGTTACAGCTGAAGATTATATGATAGAACTATATGTTGATAACGTAACTGACGAAAGAGCAGAAATAAGTAATACTTTTGTTTTTGACAGACAACGTTTAGCTGTTAATAGACCAACCACTATAGGTGTGAGGGTTAAGAAAAGCTTTTAAATCTTATTAGCTACAATATAAAAAGGGAGTTTTGACTCCCTTTTTTTATAGGGAGATAAATACATTTATTTAAATTAAAATATTAAACAGATGAAGGAAAATATATTTGATATAGAAAAGGTTACATATTCTATGAAAGAGGAGAGGTTTGTAGAGGCTTTAAGCTCACTTGAGTTTAATTTAGCAAGCCAACCAAATCATTTTGAGTGTTTATATTTGGCTGCGGTTTGCTCACGTTATTTAAAGAATTATAAAGATTCTCAGAATTACCTAGATAGATTGTTAAGAGTTAATCCTGATATGGGAAGAGCTTATCAAGAGTTAGGTCACCTTAATAGAATAAATGGAAAGATGAGAAGTGCCATCGCTTATTACAGACAAGCATGTGAACTTAATCCTGCGCTAATAGCATCATGGAAATACTTACTTCAATACTATAAAAAAAATAAGAACAAACAAGCGGCAGATCATGCTGAAGAACAAGTAAAAAAACTACAATCAATTCCAAACATATTGTTATATATTAGCCAGATTCTTAATGAAGGAAAGCTTGCCATTGCAGAAGAAAAATGTCGAGAATTCTTAAAGAAAAATCCAACTAATACTTATGCTATGTCATTACTTGCAGATATTGCAGATCGATTAGGACATTTTGATGACACTGAAATTTTACTAGAGAATGCTGTTAAATTTAAGCCTGAGGATGGTGAACTTAGGATGAAATATGCTCTAATCTTAAGAAAAAAACAAAAGTTTAAAGAAACGATGGAGCAAGTAAACATATTGTGTGAAAAGTTCCCTAACAATCTATCTTATCAAGCTCATAGAGCAAGTGAAGTTATGCAAAATGGGGATCATGAAAAAGCAGTAAAATTATTTAATTCTATAATCAAAAAAAGTCCACACAATTACAATGCGTTAACCTCTAAAGGTCATGCTTTAAAGACTCTTGGTAAAACAGATCAGGCAATCTATTGTTATAAGTCTGCTTACAAAAAGAAACCTGATCATGGCGATGCATTTTATTCTTTAGCGAATCTAAAAACCTATACTTTTACGGAAAATGAATCAAACAGAATGCGCGAACAATTAGAAAGAGTTGATTTAACTCTAAAAGATAAAGTTTATTTTCATTTTGCACTAGCACAGGCGTGCGAAGTTGCTGGCAATTTTGATGAGGCTTTCACAAACTTACAAAAAGGAAATGAAATTAAAAATAAACAAAGTAATTATTCAATTGAGCAAATGGATGATGAGCTTCAAGCTCAAATTGATATATGTAATGAAACATTCTTTGATAATATGGGATCCGGAGGATGTGAAACTAACGCCCCTATATTTATACTTGGATTACCCAGAGCTGGCTCAACTTTAATTGAACAAATTCTTGCATCACATTCTATGATAGATGGCACTCTAGAATTACCTAACATATTATCAATAGCGCAAAACTTAAGAGGTGATGATATTTATGGCAAAAAAGGAAATTATCCTAAGTCTATGCAATTGTTGTCACTAGAACAACGATTAGATCTAGGCAATAACTTTATAAATGATACAAAAATACATAGAAAAGATGCACCAAGATTCACAGATAAGATGCCAAATAATTTTCGTCATATCGGACTTATTCATTTAATAATGCCAAATGCAAAAATTATTGATGCAAGAAGATATCCTCTAGATTGTTGTTTTAGTATGTTTAAACAATTATTTGCACAAGGGCAAGAATTTACTTATGGATTAGTAGAAGCAGCAAGTTACTATAATAGCTATGTAAAGTTAATGGATCACTGGGATAAAGTTTTACCAAATAAGGTGCTAAGAGTAAATAATGAAGACGTAATTGATGATCTAGAGGGAGAGGTTGCAAGACTATTGGAATTTTTAGAGCTTCCTTTTGAAGAATCCTGTGTAAGGTTTTATGAAACAGATCGATTAGTACGAACTCCAAGTTCAGAACAGGTTAGGAAACCGGTCAATAAATCTGGAATGGGTAGATGGAAGCCTTATGCAAAAAATCTCGGAGCATTAGTAGATAGTTTAGATAATAATCTTCTGAAACCAGAGGATATTGAATTAATTAAGTCTTAGAATGTGGTATTCTAAGTATTATAAATAGTTGAGGTATATATGGTTAATTTAATAATTTGTGTAACATTTTTTTATACTCTTCATCTCTTTTTAAGAATGTCATTTTCTTTGCATAAAGTGCCTTATGTTGAGTTTACTTATAAAGGTGGAGATGATTCTGGACTGACTGATTTATCTAAGAGAATGATGGTAGCAACTGAAAATTTAAGACAGTCAATGCTAATTTTTATTCCTTTTGCAATGATGTCTGTTGTATTAAACGTTGATAACTTATTGTTAGGTAAAATTTGGTTTGGCTTAAGAATTGTTTATTTGTTTGGCCATATTATAGATTTATATAGATTTCCTCATATAAGACCAATTATATGGTTACCCTCTATTGTAGTTCTGGTAATGATGGGATTAAATTTATATACTGAGTAATTAGTAAAGACTCAAGGCAGGCATGGTGATAACTGGGGGAATCTGATCACCATGCCCATATTCACAAACGCATCAGATTTGATACATCTTATTAGAACTTATTAATCTAACAGTTGTGTTAAATTTTTGTTAAGGATTGTAAAGATTTGTTTACAGCAAGTTAATTAAATTTTCTTTCAACTCTTGCTTCTCCTCGATGAACACAACTTAAATTCGAAGTTTTTTCATCAAGCAATGTAACAATTTCATGATTAAACATGCAATATGTTTGAATTAAATCTGTTATGTAAACTTTGCTAACTGATAGCTCAAGAAAGCTTGTAACAGATAAAATATCGTATTTATTACACTGATTAATTTTATCTAGTGCATCTACATAAGCATTTTCATTATTTTGGAATCTTAATGTAATAAGAACAGAACATTTATTATCAAATTCAGCTGAGATATTAAAGCTGAAAAACATAACAAAAATAGCTATTAACATCTTCATGACATGAGTATATATTAATAAATAATGAAATTCTTATTTATTTCTATCATATTAATAATATCAAATCCTATGAATGGATATGACAGGATAACTGGTCTTGAGTTTGCTAGCCGATCTGAAGTAATTGCAACAAATGGGATGGCAGCTACCAGTCACCCACTTGCAACACAAACAGCCATTTCAATTCTTAAAGCTGGAGGTAACGCTATTGATGCTGCTATTGCAGCAAATGCTGTCTTAGGGCTTGTAGAGCCAACAGGCTGCGGAATTGGTGGAGATTTATTTGCAATAGTTTGGAGTGCGGAAGATAAAAAGCTTTATGGTTTAAATTCTTCTGGTCCCGCACCAAAGAATATATCTATTGATAAGTTAAGAGAGGAAGGTATTGATAAGATACCTCCGTATGGAGCGCTTCCTGTAACTGTTCCTGGGGCTGTTGCTGGATGGAATGCTCTTCATTCAAAGTTTGGAAGTTTAGATTTTGAATTATTATTCGATGACGCAATTAGTTATGCTGAAAATGGATTTCCAGTTTCTGAATTAATAGCTTATTACTTAAATAGATCTTCAGAGGTATTTCAAGATTATCCAAATTTTAAAACCATCTGGATGCCAAATGGTAAAACTCCCTCAAAAGGAGAGGTCTTTAAAAATAAATTATTAGCAAATGATTACAGACTTATAGCGAATTCTTATGGTAAAGATTTTTATCAGGGTACTATAGCAAAAAATATTGTAGAGTCAGTTAATTCACAAGGTGGATATTTCACTTTAAGTGACCTTTCAGAATATAAACCTGAATGGATTAATCCTGTTTCTTCAAATTATAGAGGATATGATGTATGGGAACTTCCTCCTAATGGACAAGGAATTGCTGCATTACAAATATTAAATGTATTAGAAAATTACGATATTAAAAAATTAGGCTTCAATAGTGCAGAATATATCCATCTTTTTACTGAGGCTAAAAAACTTGCTTTTGAAGACAGAGCTAAATATTACGCAGATATGAGTTTTGCTAAAGTGCCAGTTGATTATTTGATATCAAAAGAATATGCAAAGAAGAGAAATAATCTCATTAGTTTTGATAAGGTTTTAAAGTCTATTGATTCAAATAATCTTGAGGATGGCGATACAATTTATTTAACTGTGGCGGATAAATTTGGAAACATGGTTTCACTTATTCAAAGTAACTATAGAGGTATGGGATCAGGAGTAATTCCAAATGATTCTGGATTTATGCTTCAAGATAGGGGCGAGATGTTTAATCTTGACCCAACTCATAGAAACTCCTTAGTGGGAGGTAAAAGACCATTTCACACAATTATTCCAGCCTTTATAACAAAAAACGATGATCCATTTGTAAGTTTTGGTGTTATGGGAGGAGCTATGCAGCCTTTAGGACATGCACAGATAGTAATAAACTTGATTGATTTTGATATGAATCTCCAGGAAGCAGGTGATGCACCTAGGTTTAGGCATGTAGGATCATCTCAGCCAACTGGTGAGAAAATGACAGATGGAGGATTCTTGATTTTTGAGAATGGCTTTGATCAAAATGAAATTTCTAAAATTAAAGAAATTGGACATAAAGTTGTCAATCAAAATGAAGATGATTATATGAAAGGAGCATTTGGAGGCTATCAAGCAATAATGATCAAAGAAGGTGTTTTGTATGGAGCATCAGAAAGCAGAAAAGATGGTCATGCATCAGGGTATTAATTAAAATATGTTTATCTAGTATCATATCGACATGAAAGCAAATTCATTTATACCACCAAATAGGATTTTAATGGGTCCGGGTCCCTCTGATGTTTGTGATAGAGTTCTAGAGGCCATGGCAAGACCAACTATTGGTCATCTTGATCCTATTTTTATCAATATGATGGACGAAACAAAACAGTTACTTCAATATGCATTTCAAACAAAGAATGAGCTAACTTTTGCTGTATCGGCTCCTGGTATGGCAGGTATGGAATGTTGCTTCGCAAATCTTGTTGAGCCTGATGATAAGGTAATCATTGCTAAAAACGGCTTCTTTGGTGAAAGAATGAAAGAGAATGTAGAGCGATTTGGTGGAATACCAATAGTTATTGATGATGAATGGGGAACAAAAGTAGATTTAAATAAAATTGAATCAGCTTTAAATGAACACAAGGATACAAAAATTGTTGCTTCAGTTCATGCTGAAACCTCTACTGGAGCTCTTACGGATCCAGAATCAATTACAAAATTAGCACATGATCACGGATGTTTATCAATTGTAGATACAGTAACTGGTTTGGTTGGAATTCCTTTAAAAGTAGATGAGTGGGGAATTGATGCAATTTATTCAGGTACACAAAAGTGTTTATCAGCATCTCCTGGTTTATCGCCAATTAGTTTTAGTAATGCTGCAAAGGAAAAGATCAAGAATAGAAAATCAAAAGTGAAAAGTTGGTTTCTTGATTTAAACTTAATCATGTCTTATTGGGAGGGAGAAGGAAGTCGATCATATCATCATACTGCTCCTATAAATGCATTATATGGATTACATGAAGCTTTGGTAATGCTAAGTGAAGAAGGACTGGAAAATTCATGGAAAAGACATAAAGAAAATCATATGCAGCTCAGGGAAGGTCTCGAGAAATTAAATATAGAATTTTTAGTTAAAGAAGAGGATAGATTACCTCAATTAAATGCTATCTATATTCCTGATGGTGTTAATGATCTAGAATCAAGACAAAAACTTTTAAATGAATTTAATCTCGAAATCGGAGCTGGTCTTGGAGTGCTTGCAGGAAAAGTATGGCGAATTGGACTTATGGGACAATCTTCCAATAAGAAGAATATTGAATATTGTTTAAATTCTCTTGCAGAAGTAATTTAAAATTCATAAAAGTCTCCTTCATTTTTATAAACATTAATTTGTCTAGATAAATCATTAATATTAAAAGATTTAGTCATTAAAAATTTTTTAATAAAACCCTGTGTTTGATCAGGATCATTTCCTGTTATAAATAATTGATTTGATCCTAATACATTTACAGCTTTTAATGTATTTTTATAATTCATGCCTAGTTGAATAAATCCAAATAACTTAGATTCCTCTGCTGTAAGGATAGCAACATCTGCTTTGATATTATTCTTAATTAAGTATTTAAAATTAACCCTATGACCTTCATGAAAAATACTATTTCTTTCATCATCTTCTATTAATAATGAAAATGTTGTTTGATAGTAAGGATAACTTGTTGGAATAGCTTTGATATTAAGATTATTAACTTTGTAATTTTCCTCGGTAAGAATATGAATTGTATTTTTAACATTTTTTCTAATTAATTGTCTTTTGACAATATTTGATGTGAATATAGGAATGTTTGGAAACATATTAATTGATTCAAAATGTAAATGATCTTCAAATGGAGCAGTTATGATAATTCCGTTTACTTTATTAATTTGATTTTCTGATAAACAAGTTGGATTTTTTTTTCGTCTTTGAATAAAAAAAGTTCCTTCTGGTTGCAAAGTATTTGTTAACCAAGGATCAATTAAAACAGCACTATCTAGATGCTCTAAGTACCAAGTTTGATAATTATCAGCTTTTATAATCTTCATTCAGTAAATGCTATATTAATCCAATTGATTAATAACAGAAACCCTTTAAAATACGCTGATTAATACAGGAGGGATGGCAGAGTCTGGTTTATTGTAGCGGTCTTGAAAACCGTCGTGCCTTCATCGGCACCGTGGGTTCGAATCCCACTCCCTCCGCCACTAAATTCAATATGGAAAAGAATCTTTATAAAATATTTAACGATGTACCTAAATTTTTATCAATTTTAGGTTTTAAAGATTGTTATCATGATAAAGAACTTGATCAATGGGTAGTTGAATACTTACCATCTGAAAATCTTACTCATTCAAATGGAACAGTTGTTCAAGGAGGATTTGTTTCTGGAATGGTTGACTCAGCAATGTCTCAGTTTCTAATATATTTATCTAAAGGAAAAGAATTACCTCTTACATTGGATCTGGATGTTAAATTTTTAAAACCATGTGTTCCAAATGTTTTAGTAATAGCAACTGGAAAAATAGTTAGAAAAGGAAAATCAGTTGTCTTTACCTCTGGTGAAATTTATCAAGACGAGCAATTAATTGCTATCGCTACTGCTTCAAATAAGATTATAGTTTTATAGATTTTAAGATATAATTTTTAAATGACCGAAAATAGAGCTAAATTTACTCAAATGAAGGATGGAGATGCTGAAGATTACTCCATTATTGCTGCCAGTAATGCTAAAGACTATGATCATTTAGCAGATAAAGTACTAACACATCTTCAGATGCTCAAAGATGATTATGGTGGCTTTCAAGTAGATAGACTAACCCATTCACTTCAGACAGCAACTAGAGCATATAGAGATGGTAGAGATGAGGAATATGTTGTTTGTGCATTAATTCATGATATTGGCGATAATCTGGCTCCAGCCAATCATGCAGAATTTGCGGCTACAATTCTTCAACCTTTCGTTTCTGAGGAGAATTATTGGATTGTAAAACACCATGGAATTTTTCAAGGTTATTATTTTTTTGAATTTCTAGGCTTAGATAAAAATATGAGAGAACAATTCATCGATAATCCTTATTACGAAAGTTGTAAAGAATTTTGTGAAAAGTATGATCAAAACAGTTTTGATCCTGACTATGAGACTCTTGAACTAGAATTTTTTATACCAATGGTAAAAAAGTTATTCAAAAAACCAAAAAGATCTATATATTTGCAGTCTTAAATGTCTAATGATTTTTCTGAGTTTTTAAAGCTTATTCAACCAAAACTATCATTTGAAGAATCAGTTCATCCACCTGATCCAGATTATTCAGATAAATATAATTGGGCTGCAACCCCTTGTATTGATGGACAACAATTTTATGTTCCTGATTCAGGATATGAAATTAAGAAAAACAATGATGTAGATGTCTTTTATATCCATCCTACAGGTTTTTACGAAACATCCTGGAATTCTGATATGGATAAGACTAAATCAGCATATGAAAGAACAGAAATCATGCTTGGTAATCAAGCCTCTGCCTTTAATGGAAGTTGTAATATATATGCACCAGAATATAGGCAAGCCACATATTTCTCATTTTTTGATAAAGAAGATAATGGTAAAAAAGCTTTAGATTTAGCTTATGAAGACATTGAAAATGCATTTAATTATTTCTTAGAATTTTTTAATAATGGTAAGCCTTTCATTATCGCTGCTCACAGCCAAGGAGCACTTCTAGCTCATAGGTTATTAAATAAAAGAATAAATAATTCACAAATTCAGGACCGATTCATTTGTGCTTATGTAATAGGGTATATCATCCCTGAAAAATTTTATGATGATATTTTTCCAAATATTAAAAAATCAGAAAAATATGACGATACTAATTGCATAATTTCTTGGTCAACTGTTGTTGAGGGATTTAAAAGAAATAGAGAAAAGACACTTTTTTGGAAACCTGATGGTTGGTCTATTGAACCAATGAAACAAAAAATTATTTCTACAAATCCATTCTCATGGACCAATGATGATAAATGGCATTCAAATGAAATTAACAAATCCATAATTAACAAAGCTCAAAATTATGATTTTTTAGACCGTTTTCGTAAAGAGCACACAGGAACTAAAAAATCTATTGGATTAACCAGAATTCAGGGCTTTAATGCAATGCTTAATAATGAATCAGGACTTGTTGAAACTAATGGCCCTTTGATAGAAAATATTCAAAAGATGAAATTCTTTAATGGTGATCTACACTCGCTTGATATGATGCTTTTTTGGGGTTCATTGAGGCAAAATATTAAAGATAGAATAGATGCATTCATATAAATTTTTAATTTTAATTATTATGTTTACAAATTCGAATTTATTCTCGTATGAGGAGGGTAGGGCTCTAAATCAAGATGTAGAAATATACTATCGTGATTATGGACCTATTGATGCAGAGCCTATATTACTTGTTCAAGGATTAGGAGGACAGTTAGTTAATTGGCCGCAACACCTAATAGAGTTTTTAATTGAAAATAATTTTAGACCAATTGTATTTGATAATAGAGATACAGGCCTTTCAACACGAATTAATAGTGATTCATTTAGTGACGAAAAAAGAAGTAATACAATTGTTCGAAGTTATATTAGATATTATTTAAGACTTCCCATTGAATCTGAATATACGATTGATGATATGGCAAATGATGCAATTGCAGTTTTAGATGAACTTAATATCTCTCAGGCACATATATTGGGTATTTCAATGGGAGGAATGATTGCTCAAATAGTTGCATCAACTCATTCAGATAGAACAAAAACATTTACATTAATAGCGTCAACTGCCTCAACTCCATCTCCGTTAAATGGACCAACACGAAAAGTTAGAAAATTATTAATGGATAGGACAAAAAATCCAAATTCAACTATTGATCAAAGAGTTAACAGAACTAGAAAAATATTTTCTGAAATAGGATATCAGGGAATAGATTTAAATACTGATGATTTTTATCAAGATATTTCAAGCTCTATTAAAAGAGGTGGAAATGATGATACTGGTTTTGGTAGACAGCTTACAGCAATTCTTGGTTCAGAAAATAGACTTGATAAGGTTAAATCTATCAAGGCGCCAACTCTCATTATTCATGGTAAAGAGGACCCATTAATTAAGGTTAAAAATGCATATAAAACAAATAAACTCATAAAAGATAGCAAATTAATAGTAATATCTGATATGAGACACTTAATAGAGCCGCCCGTATTTGATCAATTCAAACAAGACCTTTTAAAACATTTAAAAAATTAATTCCACTAAATAATGTTATCTAATAAATTTAAAATTAATTATTCTATTGGTTCTGTCGCTAACGGCGTTAAAACTGATACTTTTACTTTTTTCTTATTATTTTTTTATAGCAATATTATTGGATTGAATCCAGGTTTAGCTGGCTCTGCAATATTTATTGCTTTATGTATTGATGCTATAAGTGATCCTCTAATGGGAACGATATCAGACAGAACAAATTCATCATTAGGACGAAGGCATCCATACATGTTCATTTCATTTATACCTATGTCTTTAGGATATATATTTTTATTTGCCCCTAGACAAGGCCTGGATATGTCACAGACCGACCTTTTCCTTTGGATGACAGTATTTACTGTTTTAACAAGACTTGGAATGACTTTATTTGATATACCTCATCGTGCATTTGGAGGAGAAGTTACAAAAGACTATCAAGAACGAACTATCTTAATGTCTTGGAGAGAAGCGTTTGGTTGGATTGCCGGATTAAGTAATGCTTTTTTAGGATATGGAATCTTTTTTGCTTCAACTCCAGAATATCCTCAAGGACAGTTAAATCCAGATGCTTGGTTTCCATTTGCATTAACTGGTGCAATTGTGATGATCATAAGTGTTCTTTACTCATCATATAGTACAAAAGATGAAATAAAGTCTTTATCGAAATGGACAGGAAATATTACGTTAACTGATATTTTTAAAGAATTAAGAATAGCTATTGGAAATAAATCTTTTTTAATATTTTTCTTTGGTAATTTGTTTTTATCTTTATCTTGGGGTTTAGCAAATACTTTAACTCTTTTTGTGAATACATATTTTTGGGAATTTGAAGCCACTCAAATCAAGTATTTTTTACCTATCTACCTTATGGGAACTTTATTAGCTCTATATTTAACTCCAAAGTTAGTTAATTTATTTGATAAGAGAACTATTGTTATGATTTCAATATCTGTTGTTGGAATTATTGCACCTGCAGCATTTATTTTTTATAACCTTGGTTTAACACCTGCAAAAGGTTCTTATGAATTAGTTATGTTCATAAGTTCATTTTTAATAATTCTTATCACCTTTAATATTATCGGAAATATGGTTCGTGACTCCATGGTTGGAGATATAGCTGATGAGGTGGAATTGGACAGTGGAAAAAGACAAGAAGGTATCTTATTTGCAACCGTTGGGTTTATGCAAAAACTAAATACTGGCCTAGGATCATTTTTTGCAGGTCAGGTTTTAAATTTCATTAATTTTGATAGATCAAATCACACCGCTGAACAGGCTTATACTCTTGCATTTGTTCAAGGACCTATAACGACATTACTAATGATAGTGCCATTAATTATATTTAGTTTTTATTCGTTATCTGCTTTACGGCACAAGGAAATTATTGAATCTCTTAAATCAAGAAATTAATTTATCAACACATTTTATAATTCTTTTCCAAATATTTGCGTGAATGGTTTTTGAATCATTTTTTGAAAAATTATTAATAAAATGATTTATAAGTGAATCCATATCATTGGTATTTAAAACATTATTTTTATTAAATTTATTACTTAACATCTCTAACTGAATATTATTTCTGATAGATTGATCTTTTTTCAAAGAGTCAATTCCTGCTAAAATTTCTAGTTTTACACATGCATAATTTAATTCATCTATATTAGATTCATCGTTTTCAAGTGATTTTTGTATAGTATTTATAAAATTAGATGGCGCTTTATCAATTTCAATTTTTCCCAAGAGAACGTCATATATATTAGCGTAGGCAACAAACCTTTCTTTCTTTTTGGCGATATTAATATCATTAATTTTTGATTTGATATCTTTATTAATATTTTTAAATTCTTTAGTATTTTTTGCGTCAGAAATTTCATTTAAAGCTAATTTGACTTCAGAGATAGAAATCTCATCGTTGTTTAATTTTTTGTTTAAATCACCTATCTTATTTATTTCATCTGTTAATTTTTGCCTTCTCTCAACAAAGAACCTATCAGCATTTTTATTGAATTCATCCCACATTTTTTTTTCATTTTTCTTTCCAGCAGGACCTATATTTGACCATTCATCTTTTAGTTTAATAAATTCACTAATATTTTTTTCATTATCATCATTTGTAATTTCAGCAACTTTTTTTATAAGTAATATCTTTTTTTCTTTATTTTCATCTTCTTGTCGTTTTATTTCATCATTTATTGGTTTTCTAGCATCAAAATATAGTTTTTTAAGTTTATCTAAGTCTTCATCTAAAACTGGGGCATATTTTTGCCACTCTTTAAATGCTTTTTGAAGAAATATAATTAAATTTTTAGAATTAGGCCATTTGTTTGAATTATTATTAACAAACTTATTAATATCGTTAATAATATTATTTCTCTTTGAAGCATTTTTAACTTTTATTTGTTTTATTTCATCAAAATATTCTTTACAAGGTTCCCATGCTTTTTTAGTAAGATCGTTAAAGTTTAGCCATTGTGATTTTGATGCAGGCTTGCTTGATAGGTCCAATAATTGCCATTGAGTATGTATTTCATGAATTTTGTGGGCATGTTTTCTTGGATTATTATTTGGATTTTTAATCAAATCATCCAACTTATTGATGAGGTCATTTCTTTTAGGATTTGTTGCAAAAGATGATATTTCATCAAAATATCTTGATTTGCTAATAGCAGCATTAATTTTATGTCTTAATTTGTTAGGTATTTTATCTAAGGCTTTAGATTCCTTAAGAACATTTCTTAGCCTCTTTTGGGCATTCTTTATAGAGCCGTCAGAAAATAATCTTTCAGCTGCTTCTAATTCTTTAAATAAATGTTGATTAGTTTCCACAATATTTATATATGATGTTTATAATTATACTAGATGAAAAAACGAATTCTAACAGGAATTACAACAACTGGCACACCACACATTGGAAATTATATCGGTGCTATTCGTCCTGCAATTGAGATGACAAAAGATTCTGATGAATCTTTCTTTTTCTTAGCGGATTACCACTCAATTATTAAAAATCAGGACTCAGATTCTATAAAAAATTCCGTAAAGAATGTTGCATTAGCATGGTTATCTTCTGGATTAGACCCAAATAAATCCTATTTTTACAAACAGTCTGATGTTCCAGAAATAATTGAGTTGTGCTGGATTCTAAACTGCGTAACTGCAAAAGGGTTAATGAATAGGGCTCATGCCTACAAAGCAGCAACGTCAATAAATGAAAATGATCCTGATAAAGGAATTACAATGGGATTATTCTCATATCCTGTACTAATGGCTGCAGATATTCTCATGTTTGATTCAACACATGTTCCAGTTGGATCGGATCAAGTTCAACATCTAGAAATGACAAGAGATATTGCTGCTAGATTTAACCACCTATATAAACCAATTTTAACTCTACCAGATCCTATTATTCAGGATAAAGAAAATGTAGTTCCTGGATTAGATGGACGAAAAATGAGCAAATCTTATGGAAATGTTATACCTCTTTTGGAAAGTGAAAAGATATTGAAGAAATCAGTTATGAAAATTGTTACAAATTCTTTGGAGCCAGGGGAGCCAAAGGACTCATCAGATTGTACTATTTTTAGCTTGTTTAAAAATTTTGTTGGTGATTCAGAGATGAAATCAATACAAAAAGCTTATGACGAGGGCATAGCTTGGGGTGAGGCCAAAGAAATGCTATTTAATTCAATCAATGACGAACTTGAGCCTATACGATTAAAATTTGAAGAACTCAAAGAGGACAATGATTATATTAATGATTTATTGAGTGACGGTGCTAAAAAAGCAAGAGACATTGCAAAAGACAAAATTTTTCAAATCAAAGAAGCTATTGGCATAACTAAAATATCTTAATGTCGCTATCAGGTTCCTCATGGTTAAAATTTGGACTATTTACAGTCGGGCTTGGTCAATCCTTTGTTTTTGTTTTAGTACCACCTTTGGCAAGAGATTTAGGTTTAACAGAAATTCAAACTTCATCAATTTTTGCTATATCTGCAGTGGCGTGGGCATTAACTAGTGCTTTTTGGGGTAGAGCAAGTGACAAATATGGAAGAAGAAATATAGCAATTCTTGGATTGCTTGGATATGGGATTTCATTAATTGCATTAATAACTCCATTATTTTTAGCTGAACGAAATTTACTTAATTTAAGTTTCTTATTTCCTGCATTAGTCTTGGGGAGATTAATTAATGGATTAGTTGGGTCTGCAACAAGACCAGCATCATTTGCATATGTTGCTGATACAACTTCAAAAGAAAAAAGAACGGTTAAGTTTGCAAGACTAGAATCAAGCTTTCTTTTAGGAACGGTTGCTGGACCTTTGATAGGTGGATTTTTATTTTTAATAACAAATGAAACACCTTTTTATGTGTTTTCTTTATGTGCTTTGATAGCGGCAACTGGAATATATAAAAATCTAGATTCATCAAAAAGCACTGATATTAAATCTGAAATATCATCAAAGATAAAATGGAATTCAAAATCCATTCTTCCATTTTTATTTTTTGCAGCTGTATTAAGTTTATGCCAATCATCATTACTTCAATCAATTGGTTTTTATATTACTGATTTCTTTGGTGACTTAGAAAACTTACCAACCCTAATAAGCATGACTTTTGGATTATTATCAATGTCAACCATTTTTAGCCAATATATATTTACAGATGCATTTCCATTGAATAACTATTATCTTTTGTTAATTGGCACTATATTGCTGGTATTTTCTTACTTTACAATGGCCTTTTTTCCAACAATATCAATATATTATTTATCTGTAATTGTTTTAGGTGTTGGATTTGGTATGACTAGACCTGCATTATCTTCATCTCTTTCATTAGCGCAAACACCTGAAAATCAAGGATCTGCTGCAGGTTATTTAGGTTCTGTTATTCCTATTGGTCATATGACAACTCCTTTTATTGCTATGCCAATATATGCAATTAATCCATCTTACTTGTATTATTTCAGTTCATTCTTATGTATAGGATTAATACTATTTATAATATCTAATCCAACGATAAGAAAAACTAAAGATTATGAGTAAATCATTATTATTAATAAATTTAGGAACACCTGATAAACCTACTTATTTTAGTGTTTTTAAATACCTTAGACAGTTTTTGATGGATGGAAGGGTTATAAATATCAATCCTATATTAAGATACATTTTGGTTAATTTTATAATCTGTCCAACTCGTTCATTCTCATCTGCAAAGATTTACAAAGAGGTATGGGATTCAAAAACAGGCTCACCACTACTTCACAACACAAAAGAACTTACAAAAAAAATTAAATCTAGGTTGCCTGAGTATGATGTACATTTTGCTATGCGATATCAAAATCCATCTATTGAAAAAGTAATAGATGATATTTTGAAAAAAAATCCTGACGAACTAATAATTCTTCCGCTTTTTCCTCATTATGCTGCTGCTACAACTGGATCAGTGTATGAAGAAGTTTCGAGAATACTATCTAAGCGCTGGGTTGTACCCAAAATAAAATTTATAAATCAATTTTATGATAATGATAAATTTATTGATGCATGGATTGATAAGGCATCAAAGTTTCAAATAGATACCTATGACAAGATTATATTTAGTTACCACGGAATCCCAAATAGTCATGTAGACAATGTATATCCAGATTCTATGTGTGCAGATCATAATTGTGAGATGGAAGTCACTCAAGATAATAAGTTTTGTTACAAAGCTACAACATATGAAACAACTAAGATCTTAGCTAAAAAGTTAAATATACCTGAGGATAAATATATAGTTACCTATCAATCTCGTTTAACTAATAAATGGCTAAGTCCATTTACTGATGAGGTATTAGAGTCACTCCCAAAAGATGATAAAAAAAATGTTTTAGTATTTTCACCTGCCTTTACAGCTGATTGTCTTGAAACAATCATTGAGATCGGTGATGAATATAAAGAATTATTTGAAGAATCTGGTGGAGAAAATTTAGATTATGTTGAGTCACTAAATTACTCAGATTTATGGGCAGATGCTATCATTGATATTATTAAATAGGGAATTTATTGATGTTTAAAAAAGATTTATTACAAAACAAAAGAATTTTGATTACTGGGGGTGGAACTGGCCTTGGGAAGGAAATGGCAAGCCATTTTGCTGAATATGGCGCTGATTTATACATATGTGGAAGAAGAGAAAATGTTTTAAAAGAAACAGCTGAAGAAATTACTAAGAAATATGGTGTAAAAGTTAACTATCAGACTCTTGATATAAGGGCCTCGAAAGATGTAGATGATTATGTTCAATCAATTTTTGATGACGGTCCTCTTGATGGTTTAGTAAATAATGCTGCTGGAAATTTTATTTCACCTACTAAAGATTTATCTCATAAAGGATTTGATGCAATAGCAAATATTGTGTTTCATGGCACTTTTTACATGACGCATTCAGTCGGTAGACGATGGATTGAATCATCATCAAAAGGGTCAATTATTAATATCTTAACAACATGGGTTTGGACAGGTTCTCCATATGTTGTTCCATCAGCAATGTCAAAATCTGGTATAAATGCTATGACAAAATCTTTAGCAGCAGAGTGGGGCAAATATGGTATTAAAGTAAATGGAATTGCTCCTGGTCCATTTCCAACAAAAGGTGCTTGGGAGAGGCTTAATCCAGGTGATAATAATGATGATGGGATGATGAGCACTGTTCCACTTGGACGGGTTGGCGATATGATTGAATTACAAAACTTAGCTACTTTCCTTATGGCAGATGGATGTGATTATTTAACGGGTCAGACAATTGGTATAGATGGCGCACAATATCTTACTGGCGGTGGAACTTTCTCTCAATTAGATAAATTATCTGACGATGATTGGGAAAATATGAGAAAATTGATAAGAGAAGCAAATAATAAGGATAAGGCAGATAGAGCCTAATAGGAGTTTAATTATGAGTAGTTTTGAAGAAATGAATAAAGTTCTTAGTGAACAAAAAGATTTTTTTATTAAAAACGGATCACCATCTGTTGAATTGCGTATAGATAGATTGCAAAGATTAAAGTCCTTAATAATGGATAATAGATATGATTTTGTAGATGCTTTAAATACTGATTTTGGAAATAGATCTAATAATGCGTCAATGTTATCAGATGTGTACGGAATAATGCCTGCTATAAATTTAGCAATCAAAAATGTAAAAAAATGGAGTAAACCAGAAAAAAAATCATCGAATTTTCCTTTTGGTTTGTTTGGAGCCAAATCATACGTAAAATACGAGCCACTTGGGTCTGTTGGTATGATTTCACCATGGAACTTTCCTGTAAATTTAACATTTGTACCACTAGTATCGATTTTCGCTGCGGGTAATCAGGTAATGCATAAACCTAGCGAACATACACCAGTTACATCAGCTCTTTTGAAAGATCTATGTGATAAAACATATGATCAAAATGAATTTGCAACATTTTTAGGGGGACCTGATGTAGGTGAGGCTTTTACAAAATTAAATTTTAATCATCTTCTTTATACAGGTGGGGGTGAAGTAGCAAAACATGTTATGAACGCAGCATCTCAAAACTTGGTTCCTTGTACTCTTGAACTTGGCGGTAAGTCTCCAGTTGTTATTGGCAAATCAGCAGATTTAAAAACCTCCGCAAAAAGAATTATGTTTGGTAAAACAATGAATGCTGGACAAATTTGTTTAGCGCCTGATTATGTTATTGTTCATAAAGATAAAAAGGATGACTTTATAAAAGAAACAAAAGATGCAGTTACAGAGTATTTTCCTGACATCAAGAACAACGAAGATTACACATCAATAATTAATCAAAAGCACTACGATAGACTTAAAGATCTGTTGGATGATGCAGTTGCAAAGGGAGCTAATGTCGATGAAATAAATCCAGCAAATGAAGATTTTTCTCAGCAAGAGTTTTATAAAATACCGCCCACAATTGTCACTAATACATCGGATGATATGAAAATAATGCAAGAAGAAATTTTTGGACCTATATTACCTGTAGTCGAATATGAAGAGATTGATGAAGCAACAAAATTAATAAATTCCAAAGATAGACCTCTTGGTCTCTACTACTTTGGAACCGATAAAAAAGAGGAAGATAATATCTTAAATAATACATCCTCTGGTGGTGTAACAGTTAATAACGTTATTAGTCATCTTCAGCAAAATGATCTATCTTTTGGCGGTGTAGGACCATCTGGAATGGGAAGATATAAATCATTTGATGGTTTTAAGAATTTCTCAAATCCACGTGCATATTTTAAGGACGTAAGCTTTAAATTAGATAAATTTTTTGACGCAGTAAGACCACCATATAAAGGAAATATTGAGAAAGTTTTACAACAACTGATGAAATAAGTTGTGTCATCTATATCTCTGAAATTAGGTTATAAATACCTTAGATCTAATAAAGGAGGTGTGTTTTCATTCACTACCTTATTGGCAATAATTGGCTTATCAATTGGTATATCAAGTTTAATTGTTGTTACTTCGGTTATGAACGGCTTTGAAAAGGAACTTGAGGACAGGATTCTTGGTGTCATACCTCATTCAGTTATTAGTTCAGATGAACCAATCGATGATTATGAAAATCTTATAAATCAAGTTAAAAAAGATGCAAATATATTAGAGGCATCAACTTACATCAATACTCAAGGAATAATTTCATCTTCATATGACACCAGAGGTGTTTCTTTAATAGGAATCGATCCATTAAAAGAAAAAAATATGTCAATAATTCCAGATTATATGCTCGTTGGAGATTTAAATGATCTTAATGAGGATAATACAATTATTATTGGCTCGTCACTTGCTGCACAAATCGGTGCCTATATTGGTGATGAAGTTAACATAACTACCTCAGATATAAGAACATCTCTTATTGGTTCTTACCCTAGATCTGTGAATCTTGAGGTAGTAGGCATATTTGAATTGAAGACTGAGATTGATCAATATCTTACATTGATTTCACATTCAACGTCTCAAAAAATAAAAAACCTTAAGGCAAATCAAACAACCGGAATTAGGCTTAAAACAAATAATTTATTTAATGCAGATATAATTACTGAGAACATTATTAATAATCTTGATACTAATAATTTAACATATTTATCTTGGAAAAATACTCACGGAACTTTATTTGAAGCAATTAAATTCGAAAAATTATTAATAAGTTTAATGTTATTTTTAATTATCGCTGTAGCCTCAATATTAGTCTTATCAACTGTAGTAATGACAGTTAAATCAAAAGAAAGAGAGATTGGCATCCTTTTAACCCTTGGGGCTAGTAATAAACAAATAGTCTTAATATTTTTTACACAAGGATTAATAGTAACCTTAATAGGTATTTTTGTAGGCATATTATTGGGCTTTCTTTTGATATATAACCTCAACAATTTTATTTCTGTTATTGAAAGCATGCTTGATAGAAATTTATTAGAGGCATATTTTATAAATTATTTTCCGTACTACATTAATTTTGGTCAAATATTTTTGATATGCTTTTTTTCATTCTTAATTAGCCTTATATCTTCCTTAATTCCATCTTTAAGAGCTGTAAGACTTAATCCTGTGGAGATTTTAAGGCATGAATAAATTAATCTGTAATGATGTTTGCAAATCATTTAGGATCGGTGAAGATAACTTGAATGTATTAAATAATATCAATTTAACTATTGAACAAAATGATACTGTTGCAATAACGGGAGTTTCTGGTGCTGGAAAATCATCTTTACTACAAATTCTTGCTGGATTAGATAAACCCTCTTCAGGAAATATTTTCTTAAATGATAAAGATTTTTCATTACTCTCTAATAATGCTCTAAGTAAGATTAGATTAGAAAACTTCGGATTTGTTTATCAATTTCATCATTTGCTTGATGATTTATCTGTTGAAGAGAATATTTTTATGCCTTTAATGCTAAAAAATACCTTCAATAGTTCTAATAAGATTATTGCAAAAGATCTTATGAAAACATTAGATATTTACAAAAGAAAAGATCATTTACCTTGGAAATTGTCTGGAGGTGAGAAGCAAAGAGCGGCCTTAGCAAGGGCAATTATAAATAATCCAATGTTTTTATTTTTAGATGAGCCTACAGGAAACTTGGATATAGAAAACTCAAACAACATTCAGAACTTAATTTTTGAAATATCAAAAAAATATGGAGTTGCTTTAATTACAGCGACTCACGATAATGAGTTTATTAAACTATTTGATAGGGTATATAGATTAGAGAATTCTAAATTGAATATTTGTAATGAATGAATTTATTTCAGCTGGCGGACCATTTATGTGGCCATTATTGGCTTGTAGTGTACTAATAATAACTATTTCAATCGAGAGATCTTGGTTTCTTCAAAACAGATTAGTTTCACCTAAAGGCTTATCTAATCAAATAATGAATTTAGTAAAAAATGATTTAATGTCAAAAAAACAATCACTTGAAATTTCAAATCTTTCATCTCTTGGTTTTTTACTTATAAATTGTCTTAAATATAAAGATCTTCAGCGTGAAAATCTGGAATCTAAGATAGAAGAGAAAGCTATTGAGGTTAAATATAGCTTAGAAAGGAATCTTACTATGCTAGGAACACTAGCGACCATAAGTCCTCTTTTAGGATTGTTAGGCACTGTAGTAGGAATGATTACAGCATTTACTGGCTTAACAGAAACTTCTGGAGCTAATCCTGATTTACTTGCTGCGGGAATCTCACAAGCATTAATTACTACTGCGTTTGGGTTATTAATTGCTGTGCCAGGGCTAGTGCTTCACAAATATTTTGAACAAAAAATCAAATACCTATTGATAAACCTTCAAAAAGAAGTTTCTGGCTTTATTGATGTTATTAACAAATGAAATTTATTTCAGAAAACAAATCTTCATTTTCAATAGAAATCACTCCTTTGATAGATATTGTATTTTTATTAGTAATATTTTTTGTAGTTACTTCAAAGGTAGGAGATTCTCAATTTCTCGCTTTAGAGCTCCCAAAAACTGAATCATTTCAATATAAAACTGTCCAAAATTCTAATGAGATTGTAATAATTAAAAATGGGTCCATATATGTTAATGATAGGGTTTTTGATATAGATAACGTAAATGATCTTGAACAAGCTATCTTTGAATTAGAAAATAATGGAGATGCATTAATATTGAGCGCCGAATCTGATAGTTTACATGTTTGGGTTGTTACTGTTATGGATTTATTAAATAAATATGGTTTTAATGAGGTTCAAGTAAGAACTATTGCAAAATGAAAACAGGAAGTTTAAGAAGACTGCTTGGTTATACATTTAGATATAAGTGGTCATTTTTTATAAGTGTTGTAGGTTTTATAAGTTTTGCTTTTGCTGATATCGCAGCTGTTGAATGGATAAGAAGAATAATCGGATTCATAAACTCAGAAGAAGAAAATTTTAGTTCTTTTTTAGCACTTTCTTTAATTTTGATTGCCCTTGGAAGAGGTATTGGTTTTTTTGTTGGGAACTACTTCATGTCTAGAGTTGGTTTTGGCATTGTCCATGATTTACGAGCAGAATTGTTTCAAAAGCTACATGATCTTCCAAAATCATACTTTGATGCAAATCAGTCTGGACAACTAATAAATAGAATTACATTTACAACAACACAAGTTTCAGGAGCAGCCTCTAATGCAGTGAAAACTCTCATAAGAGAAGGCTTCCTATTAATTGGTTTATTTGTATATTTGCTTATATTAAATTTTAAACTCACTCTCTTGTTAATCGGTACAGCGCCATTGATAGCACTTATAGTTTATGTAGCAGGAAAGCGTTTAAAAAAACTTGCTAAAAAAATACAAACAGCAATGGGAGATGTTACTCATATTGCGTCTGAAGCTGTGGACGGACACGTTGAGATTAAAAGTTTTAATGCTCAAGAATATGAAAATTCTAGATTCTTTGAAGCAAATACTTCTAACAAAAATCAAAATTTAAAACTTGAAGCTACAGGCAATATGGCAACACCAATTATCCAAGTTCTTGTATCAATTTCATTATCAATAGTTGCATATTTCGCTCTAGGTGCACAATTAGGTATATCACTTGACGCAGAAACTTTTGTTGCTTTTTTTACTGCTGCAGGTTTAATGGCTAAGCCAATAAGGCAATTATCTAATATCAATATGATTGTTCAGAAAGGCTTAGCAGCAGCTAATGAAATTTTTGAACAACTTGATCAAGAGGTTGAAAGTGATCTTGGAGATAATAAAGATATAATTGAAGGAAATATTGAATTCAATAACGTCAACTTTTCTTATGAAACTGGCCCCCAAGTATTAAGTGATATCTCATTTTCTATAAATAAAAATGAAACAGTTGCCATTGTCGGTAAGTCAGGATCTGGAAAGTCAACTATAGCTAATTTAATTCCAAGATTTTACAACCATTCATCTGGTAGTATATTAATTGATGGAACACCGATTAGTGAATTTTCACTAGATTACCTTAGATCTCAAATATCTATTGTTAATCAATCTCCTTCTTTATTTAACGATACTATTTCAAAGAATATTGCATATGGTGATGATGAAATAGATGTAGACAAACTAAAAGAATCAGCAAAGTTATCAGGCTGTTCTGAATTTATTGAAGATTTGCCAGATGGTTACGAATCAGATATTGGAGATGATGGTGTATTGCTATCAGGTGGTCAAAGACAAAGACTAGCTATTGCTAGAGCTTTTTATAAAGATTCACCAATAATAATTCTTGATGAAGCAACATCTGCACTAGACACCGAATCTGAATTAATTGTCCAAGAAGCATTAGAAAAATTAATAATTGATAGAACAACTATTGTTATTGCTCATAGATTATCAACAATCGAAAACGCATCTAAAATCATTGTTCTTGATAATGGATCTATTGTAGAAACTGGAACACATTCAGAATTAATTGAAAATAAAGATATTTATCATTCTTTATATAAAAATAAATTTGAAGATTCACCTGAAGCACAAAGTAGAACTTCAAAATCTGTTCAACTTTTCATGCCAGAATACGAGGATGAAGATTCATCAAGTTTTGTTGTAGATAGTTGGTATAAAAAAAGTTTATGGCTTTATTTACTTTATCCTTTTTCTCTTATTTTTTCATATTTAACTACTAGAAGAAGAAAAAGATATCTTAATAATAAAATTGAATCTTATAAATCTGAAATCCCAATTATAGTTGTTGGAAATTTAACTATTGGAGGTACTGGAAAAACACCACTTGTTAAGTACATTGTTACTGAATTAAAAAATAAAGGATATAGGCCAGGAATTGTAAGTAGAGGTTATGGGGGAAAATTTAAAGAAACTCTCAAGGTATCAACCGATACGCCTGTGAAAGAAACCGGAGACGAAGCCCAAATTTTAGCTAAGTTAGATGTTCCATTTTATATAGATAAAAATAGAGTGAGGGCTGTAAAAAAACTTACTAAAAATCATGAGTGTGATGTAATAATTTCTGATGACGGACTCCAGCATTATAAAATGGGTAGACACATTGAAATTGCAGTTATAGATGGCAAAAGGCGTTTTGGGAATAACTTAACTTTTCCTGCCGGACCACTAAGAGAAGCCTCTAAAAGGATAAATACAGTTGATTTTATTGTTAATAATAGCGGTCCTACAAATGAGGATGAATATTTAATGAATATTATTCCAACAAAGTTTGTACATCTTAAATCAGGAAAATCATATTCAATTGAAAATTGGCCAATGCATAAACAGGTACATGCCGTTGCTGGTCTTGGAAATCCTGGCAGATTTTTTGATCTTTTAGATAAACTAGGTTTTGATATCATACGTCACCCATTTCCTGACCATCACAATTTCTTATCAAGTGATATTTTTTATTTAGATCATTTACCAATAGTAATGACAGAAAAAGATGCATCAAAATGTAAACATTTTGATAATAATAAAATTTGGTATCTTAAGATTGATGCAGATGTTAATAATAAATTTATTGACAATCTAGACAAAAAACTAAAGTCAATTTCTTAATAACATGATAAAAAATACATATATTCTTATACCTTCTAGAATAGGTTCTACAAGATTAAATAATAAACCTCTTATCAACCTTGATGGAAAATCTGTAATTCAAAGAGCTATAAGTAATGCTCTTAGTATTACTGAAAATGCTTATGTTGCGACAGACTCAGATCTTATTAAAAGTAATGTAGAACAAATTACTAATAATGTAATCATGACATCTTCTAGCCATATATCTGGTACGGATAGAATTTACGAAGCTGCTAAAAAGTTAGGTTTAAATGATAAAACACTAATTCTAAACCTTCAGGGTGATGAGCCATTTATTCCAAGTGAATTAGTATTAAAAGTAATTGGCGATTATTATGATAATGATTGTGATGTAATTACAGTATCAACTCCAATAAAATCTGATATCGAACTTACTAATCCAAATTGTGTTTTAGTTGAAACAGATATAAAAAACTATGCAGTTAATTTTGTTAGAACTGGAAATATTAAAAATCCAAGAAGACATCTTGGAATATATGGATATTCATTTAAAACATTAAGTGCATTGATAAAATTAAAACCAACAAATAATGAATTATCTTTAAACCTAGAACAGCTTAGATTTCTTGAAAATAACTACTCTATTTTTGTTTCACACTTTGATAAAGAAATTCCTAATGGTATAGATACGCAGGATGATGTTGATAATGCACTTATGTATTTGAAACAATGAATATTTATAAAAAAAAATTAATTAATAATTCCTTGAGATTAAACTCAATTGCAAATTACTTCATTGAACTCACTGAAAAAAATGATTTTATTAAATTACATAAATTTATAAAAAATAAAAATTTACCGGTGCTTGTAATAGGTGAGGGTACTAATGTGGTATTGCCAGACATTTATGAAGGAATTGTTGTTAAACCAAATTTTAATGAAATTAATTTTAATGAACACAATAATACAATTTCAGCTGGATCCTCTGTTAATTGGCATGAGTTCGTCATTCATACAATTAATAATAATATAGTAGGGTTCGAAAACTTATCATCTATTCCAGGTAGCGTAGGAGCATCTCCAATTCAAAATATAGGAGCATATGGTCAGGAAGTATCTAATTTAATAGAAAGCGTTGATTGTTATGATTATATAAATAATGAATTTATTTCTTTAAATAATGAGGATTGTAACTTTTCCTATAGAGATTCAATTTTTAAAAAAAATAATTTGTTGATATATAAATTAAATTTTTATACAGATAGCTACAAAGAGCACAACCTAGAATATGATTCGATAAAAAAATATATGACTAGTAATAGCATCGATCCAAAAAAAATTAATACTCGCGATGTATCAAGAATGATTTCAGATATTAGGTCAATAACATTACCTGATCCAATAAAAGTTCCAAATGCAGGAAGTTTTTTTAAAAATAATGTAATTAAAAAGAGTGATATTAAATTAAACAAATTCTCTTTAGATGAATTAGTTATATGGGAAATTGATTCTGAAAAAGTCAAAGTTGGCTCAGCAAGACTAATCGAATTAATTAAAAATGATCTTACAAAATTTGATAATGTTGATATATATGAAAATCACTCTCTTGTATTGATCACAAATAAAAATGCTAATCAGAAAAATGTTATAGATTTTGCTGAACATATAAAAGAAAGAATTTATGATACATTTCATATCACTCTAGAAATCGAACCTACAGTAATCTTTAATTAAAAATGTTTATTTGGTCAGCTTTTGCACATTTAATTGCATTAACAAGTCCGGGTCCAGATACAGCTATAGTTATTCGACAAGTTTCAATCCATGGAAGAATTGAGGGTATTAAAACAGCGATAGGTATTGGTTTTGGCATACTCGTCCATTGCATTTTAGCAATAAGTGGAATTTCTTTATTAATATTAGCCAATGATTTATACAAATTTATAATAAGCTTGATAGGTGGTATATATATTCTTTATTTGGGTGTAACAATGTATTCATCGATTAATAATGAACTTCCAAATAATAACAATTTTTTAAATGTAAAAAACAATAGCTTTTATATTGGACTTATAACTAATATTTTTAATGTGAAAGCATTTTTATTCTTTGTGTCATTGTTTGCTATTTTGATGGATAATTTAAATGGAATTTATTTTTATTTATATCCAATATACTTTTCATTAACATCAGCACTGTGGTTTATTTTTTTAAGCTTTGTTTTAACTTCCTCAAAATCTAAAAATTTTAATGTTTATAATAATAAATATTTGCTATCAATAATGTCTGTTGTTTTGTGTTTGATCGGATTATATGTACTAACTAGGGCCATAAATGAGTATTTCTAAAATAAAAAAAGATCTTGAAGGACAAAAAAAATTTCCACCTGTAGATCAATGGAATCCAGATTTATGTGAAGGACAAGAATTCTTCATAGATAGAGAAGGTGATTGGTTTTATAACAACTCACCAATTAAAAATAAAAAACTTATAAATCTTTTCTCAACAGTAATTAGAAAAGATGATAATAATTATTTTTTAGTTACTCCGGTTGAAAAAGTTCCAGTTAAGGTTGATTTAGCACCATATAAAGTTATTGATTTTGAAATCTCTAAAAACAATATAAAACTTTTCACTAATATGAATTATGACTTTGTACTAAATGCATTAAATACAACTAGATTAATTGCTTATAATAATTCTGAAATACCACTTGTTCATGTTAGAAACAATATTGAAGGTTTTTTTGACAGAAACATATATTACAAGTTTGTTGATCTTGCGCTTGATAATAATTACATAGAAAACAAATTACTTTATGTTCCAAGTAATAACCATAACCACATAATAGGTAACATTGCATAAAAAACTTAGATTAGAAAAAAAAGTGTGCCCAGTTTGCAACAAACCATTTTCTTGGAGAAAGAAGTGGAAAAAAAATTGGTCAAACGTAATTTATTGTAGTGAAAGATGTAGAAGGTCTAAGAAGCTAAAGTTAAATTAATCCATTCATCAATATAAAACTCTAGTAAATCTAAAGGTAGGGAGCCTCTTTTAAGCACTTCATAATGAAAATCTTTAATATCATACTTATCACCCAATAACTTCTCAGCTTTATTTCTAAGCTCTAAGATTTTTAACTGTCCAATTTTGTATGCTAGTGCTTGACCAGGCCATGCTATATACCTATCTACCTCATTATTAATATCTAAAATAGATTTGGCTGAGTTTTCTATAAATAGATTTACAGCTTCCTCTCTAGACCAGCCTTTATAATGCATTCCTGTATCTACAACTAACCTTATAGCTCGCCACATATCATAGGTAAGCTGACCAAACTTATCGTATGGATCATCATAAATGCCCATAAATTCACCAAGTTCCTCACTATACAAACCCCAACCCTCGACAAATGCAGTTATACCTTGATATTTCCTAAATGATGGAACATTTTCTAATTCTTGAGCAATAGATATTTGAAAATGATGACCGGGAACAGCTTCATGAACTGTTAAAACTGGAATTTCATATTTTGGCCTAGATTCAGGTTTGTAAAGATTTGCATAAAAATATCCAGGTCTGCCAGGACTTGGACTATTGTAATAAGCAGTTGTTGTAAAAGGTGCAGATTCATCAGGGATTGGTATAACACCATAGGGCGCTCTAGGAAAAACTTTAAATATTTTTGTTAACAATGGATCTATTGTTTTTGACATGATGAGGTATGCATTGAATAGATCCTCAGAATTATCATAATAAAATCTTGGACTTGTTCTTAAATAATTTAAGAATGAATTAAAATCACCATCCCAATTAACTTGTTTAATAATTTCATCCATCTCTGAGCGAATTCTTTCAATTTCATTTAATCCAATTTGATGAATCTCATCTGGTGTGAGTTCAGTTGTTGTGAAGTATTTTGCAAGATACTCATAATAATCTTTTCCACCTGGAACATCTCCTATGCCAATAGAGTCTCTTGATTTAATTAAGTATTCATTTTTTAAAAATGAATTTAATCTTTGGTATGCAGGATTGATTTCGTTAATTATTAGAAATTTAGCATCTTCAATAAGTTTATTTTTTTCTTCTATACTTATTATTGATTCGTCTGCATTCAAAAAAACTTGTAAATATGGATTATTATCAATATCTGTGTTAAGCATTGCATCAATTTGAGTTACAACACCTTCTACTATTATTTTAGGTTGTGTTATACCTTTAGACAGACCTTCTTTATTAATTTCAAGGGAATTATTAATATTAGATGAGAATTGTTTTAGCCTTGATAGCCAATCAAAATAATCCTCTTTTGATGTATAAACTAATCTATTACCAGTTTCATAAAAACTTTGAATACCACCACGTTGATTTAGCCTTAAAAAGTAAGTTGGGAAGTCTGACAAACCTATGCTACTTTTGAGACCAAATTCCTTTAATTTATAGTTAAGTTGATTTTCTTCGCTTAATTTAGACTGATCAATTGAATATAACTGATTGAGCGATTCGATTTCCGATGATCTCTCTTCAATAAATTGAATTATGCTATTAGAGTTAATTTTATCGTTTGATCTTTTATCACCTACATAAGATGCAAACAAAGGGTTTTGATTTAAATTTTTTTGCCAATCGTTTTCAAGGTACTCTAAGAATATTACGTTTTCATCAATATTTAATTCATTATCGTTAAATTCTTGAACTTCAACTGATGTGCATGAGAATAAGATTATAGTTAAAAATAGAAAAGTATAATTTTTCATATTTTACATATTTGGATAATTAGGTCCTCCAGGACCTTCAGGT